>NZ_JBPVWS010000007.1:0-243481 GCF_053470365.1 Stutzerimonas tianxiuensis
TCCCAGTCACCAGCGTGGCCACCACAGCCAAGCTGGTTGCGCTTGCGCGCAACGCGCCATGCCTGGCGCACCAAAAAAAGACGCGCCCGAGGGCGCGCCAAAGTGTGTAGCACACGCGTATTACTGGACTTGCCTGATCAGGTCCTGGCGCAGCAGCGTCTTAATCTTGATCACATGGTCGTCTTCCTGCGCTTTGGCCTTGTGGAAGCCCTTGGCGATACGGGGATGGCCACCGGCTTCGGCCAGCTCGATCAACAGCTCCCACGCCGCGTTGTCCTCGAGTTCGAGGGTCAGCAGTGCGTTGATGCCTTGAGCGATGTTGGTTCGCGGATCGGTGAGCACCTGCATCACCCCCATCGACTTGACCCCTACGACGTCGGCAGAAGGGGTCTGCGCGGTCGGGTCGGCGCCGAGCGTCTCGATCGCTTCAGCGACGATGTTCATGTGCTCGAACTCTTCGTCGCGGATGTGCTGCAGCACGCCGATCAGGTCCGAATCGGCCATGCTGATGGCCTTGGCCTTGGCGATCATGGCGTCGTACATGCGTACGCCGCTGCGCTCGAAGGCCAGCCGCTCGCCGAGCTTGTCGACCAGCAGTTCAGGACTCTTGCCCAGCGCCATGTCGAATGTCGACTTGAGCATGCCCTTGGCAGAGCCGGGAACCGGTACCGAACCAATGCGATCGGCTTCTTCGGCGCGGGTTGCGCGCTCCATCATCAAGCCTTTGGAATCGCCCGGCACGTCCGGATGGATTTCGTTGACGGCGTCGAGCAGGCGCTTGGTGTCCTTCGGAGACATCTGCACGCCGGTGAAGTTGGTGCCCAGTTTTGCTGAATTAGCCATGTCCTTCTCTCCTCAAGAAACCTTGCGCATCTGCATAAGTTCGCCGCCCGGCGCCCACTGGTAACCGGCCGATACGATGTTCGACGCGATACCTTCGGAATTGAGCTGGGCGCGGTAGTCCAGGGAGTTCTGCGGCTCCTGGCTCTTGTCGACGTACTCGGTGCCGCTGGTGCGCAGATTGACCTCGGCTGCGAGGACTTGACGGACAAACTCACGCTGACTCTTGAACTCGATCATCTTCGGCAGCGGACCTCCGAGGATTTCCGCTGGATCACGGCGCTCCAGCTTCTTGAAATACTCGCAAGCGATATTCAAATGGCCCAACTCGTAATCGAGGAAGCGTTCCCACAACGCCTTGATGCGCGGGTTGGTTTCCTGCTCGGCGCAGCTGGCGTAGGCATAGACTTCCATCGCCTCGTGCACCAGCCACTTCTCCATGAAGGATTCCTGCGGGTCGGCCAGCGAGCCGTACTGGGTGACGTGCTGCTCTTCAACCGAAGCGATCTCGGCATAGAGCTGACGCGCCAGCGGATCGGCGAACAGCGGGCCGATGTTCATGTAGTAATCGTGGGTCTGGTACTCAGCTGCAGTAATCATCGCTGCATGGATCTTGGTGATCAGCGCGGCCTGTTCTTTCTCGTAGCTTTCGCGCAGATCATTGTCCGGATGCCGATGATGCTCGGAGGTCTGCCGACCCGGCACGATGTCGGTGTAGCCCTGAAGGATGTTGTTCGCATCCTTGCCTTCGAGGCGATCAAGCATCGCCGAATAGCGGTACAGGTGATCGAAATCTTCCAGCAGACCGAAGCGATAGGTCTGTGCCTGATAAGGGTCGGGCTCGGTCTGGGCGACGGCGGCAGTTACCTCGATGGCGACCTGCTCGTAGGCAACAGTGGTTTCCAGCGGCGAATGGTCGGCGGAGATCAGCCAGTTGACCATGGTCGCCTGATGCTGCTCGACGCGACGGATCTCGGCGAGCGGGCCACGTAGCTGTCCGGTGATCCGCGCAATGCCGTGCTTGAGGCGCAGCGCATCGGTTTCGATTCCGTTCATCAGGATGATCCGCACGCGGGTGAACGCGTCGTCATCCAGCTTGCTGATCGGCTTGCCCGCCATCTCTTTCCAGGTGAACTTTTGCTTTTCAAGGGGCGTGCCCTTGTTATCGAGGATGCCGGTTAGGTTATCCATGGAGCCTCCGTTTGAACGGCTTGTATTGGCTGGACGTACACATTCGTACGGCCAAATCACGGGTCAGGCTGGGCTGACAATCTAGAAAATGGACGGAGGCAAGCGGAAAACAATTCCGTGAAATCTGGTGCGAACATGCAAAGACTCGACAAGCGGCAGCGCCCAACCCCTTCGAACAGGCTTCGATTCAGCGCAGCGTGATCAGCCGCCACGCCTTGCCGCATCGCGCTTCAAACGAAGCGACGAGGGGTTTCAGCGGAGCG
Source organism: Stutzerimonas tianxiuensis (assembly GCF_053470365.1). Classification (NCBI taxonomy): domain Bacteria; kingdom Pseudomonadati; phylum Pseudomonadota; class Gammaproteobacteria; order Pseudomonadales; family Pseudomonadaceae; genus Stutzerimonas; species Stutzerimonas tianxiuensis. The sequence goes on from NZ_JBPVWS010000007.1 coordinate 2,295, forward strand.
CATCCAGTTGCCGTTCCCGCTCGTCGGCAGGCAGGCGACCCAAGGAGGCCACCGCGGCATAGAAGCGCGACCAATCGCCGCCGACCTGCTCGTATAACGCGGCGAAGGCAGGCACCCATTGGTCGTAGAGGCCAAACGGAACCAGGCTGGCATTGTTCAGCGGCCGGTTCATCCAGCGATCGAAGCGGTCGTCGCCTTTCCACGGACCGTCTCGCAGCTGCAGATAGGTCTGCCGCATGCGCATGAACTCGTCACGTTTGGCGGCGCGCATCGCGGACTCGCTCAGGTCGGACGCGTAAATCACGGCCAACCGGTCGCGGGTCGCCAGGGCCAGCTTGCTGAGGTCGGCGTAATGCTTGCGCGCGGTCTCGTTCGGCGCTGGCAGGCCACGGCTGGCACGCCACTGCCGCAGCCCTTCGCGCTCGACAAAGGAAGCGAAGGATTCGTTGAACGCCGTGTCGTCAGCGACATACAGCTGCTGATGCGCCAGCTCGTGGAAGATCAGCCCGGCCAGGCGATCATCGTCCCAGCGCAACATCGAGCTGAGCAGCGGATCGTCGAACCAGCCAAGGGTCGAATAGGCCGGTACGCCGGACACCAGCGTGTCGTAGCCCTCGGCTTGCATCAGCGCCGCGGCGCCGCGCGCGCGGCCCTGCTGGTAGTAGCCGCGATAGGCCACACAACCGGCTATCGGAAAGCACTGGGTCCGCTGCTCCACCGAAAACTCCTCGGCGACGAACAGATTCCACATCACATACGGCCGCTGGATCTCGGCGTAGACCCGATAACTCTGGTTGTCCGGGAGTGCCAGCGCATCGCTGGCGAAGCCTCTGGCCTGCAGGGCAAGGGCCAGTCGCTGGCGCAACTGCGGCGCGCGTTGCGGATCGTCGACGATTGCCACAATGGGCTCGCGCTGGCGCAGCAGCTCGAGCTGACCGACCGCCAGTTGCCCGTAATAGCTGCTGCAACCAGTCAAACCCACGGCCAGCAGCAAGGGAACCCAGCGCATTATTCGGGTGTCGACTGCGGCGATTTTCGGCTTCGACATGAACACACGCTGACCTGTCTGCTGGCCCCACGGGGCGATGCGCTGAGCCTACAACGAGTTCGAAGCCCACCCAAACACCGAACATGCCGGTGCCAAATCGCCAGGCCGCTACCGATCGGAGATCCAGTTACATGCGAATCCTGATGCTTGTTGTTGCGCTATCCAGCCTTGGCGGCTGCGCCTTGTGGATGCCCCAGCCCGATCCGAACCAGGCCTGGATCGATCTTGATCCCCACGGAGAAACCGAATTGATGGCCGTGGCGGTCGATGAGCGTCCCCTGAAAGATGATCGCTACTTTCAGGTCGCCCCCGGCAGCCATCAGCTGGGTATGCGCTATCGCTTCGAAGTCGGCCCGGCCGATGTAGGTCGTGACAGCGAAGCGCTGGCACGCGACTGCCGCCTGACCCTTAGCTATGACAGCTTCAACGCCGGGGCCCGGTATCGGCTGGTTGCTGGCGGCTACGGTTTCCGCCCCTGGGCCAAACTGTATGACCAGCATGACCGCATGCTGGCCAAGGCCACCGAGCGCGGCTGCGGCGGGGTCGCGACCCGCTAGCGTTTCGGTGTGAACCGTTCTGTCGCGGTGCAGTCGTTGAAAAAGAGCCGCAGGTGGCTCAGGCTCATTGGCTGACCGCGACAGCAGAGGCTGATCCTGCGGTTATCCGGAGGATTCATCATGCGTCTGTTCATCGCTCCAATGCTGGCGCTCGGCCTGATCGGCTGTGCCGGCCCCCTGCCTGCACCTGATCCGGACATGGCCTGGGTCGAGCTGAGCGCCCAACCCAGCGACATCTTCATGTCCGACCAGCTGGACGGCGAGCGCACGCCAGACGGTCGCTATTTCCAGGTCAGCCCCGGTGCGCATGAACTCGAGGCACGCTACGAATTCGAAATCAGTAGCGGTGGCTTCGGCGATTTCGGCGATACCCAGTACCTGCGCTGCACCCTGGTGATCAACTACGACGATTTCCAGCCCGGGCGGCGCTATCTGTTTCAGGCCCGTTCGCTGGGCTTCACCCCACAAGGCTGGCTGCGCGACGAAGACCGTAATGTCCTGGCGCGCGCCGAGGCCGAGCACTGCTACTGAGCAGCCGTCAGCAAAGAGGTAGACGATGTCCCGTATCGAACACACCCGTTTCTCCACCCTCGACCTGGCGCCGATCCGCGATGACGGCGATGCCGGTCTGGCCCTGCGCAACTCGCTGGCGCTGGCCCAGCACGTGGAGAAGCTCGGCTTCGAGCGCTTCTGGGTCGCCGAGCACCACAACATGGACGGCATCGCCAGCGCCGCCACGTCCGTGCTGATCGGCTATCTGGCGTCCGGCACGTCGCGGATTCGCCTGGGCGCTGGCGGCGTCATGCTGCCCAACCATGCGCCGCTGGTGGTCGCCGAACAGTTCGGCACGCTGGAAGCACTCTATCCCGGACGAATCGAGCTGGGTCTGGGTCGCGCGCCGGGCGCCGATCAGTTCACCGCGCACGCCTTGCGCCGCGACCGCATGGGCAATGCCGATGACTTTCCGGCCGATGTGGAAGAACTGCAGATGCTGCTCGGTCCGCGCCAGCCCAACCAGCGGGTCATCGCCATGCCGGGCATGGGCAGCAATGTGCCGATCTGGCTGCTCGGCTCGAGCCTGTTCAGCGCTCAGCTGGCAGCGGCCAAAGGCTTGCCCTACGCCTTCGCCTCGCACTTCGCGCCGCGCTACATGCACGAGGCGATTCGTCTGTACCGCGAGAACTTCCGCCCGTCCGAGGTGCTGGACAAGCCCTACGTGATGCTCGGCGTGCCGCTGATGGCCGCCGATACAGACGAGCAAGCCGAATACCTGGCCACCACCGCCTACCAGCGCATCCTTGCCCTGATCCGTGGCCAGAGCCTGGTGCTGGTGCCACCGGTCACCAGCATGCAGGGCAAGTGGCTGCCCCATGAGCAGGACGCTGTCGGCAGCTTCCTCGGCATGGCCCTGATCGGCGGGCCGGAAAAGATCCGCGCGCGGCTGGAGAACCTTCTGGAGCAGACAGCGGCCGATGAACTGATCTTTACCTGCGACCTCTACGAAACCGCCGACCGTCACCGCGCCTTCGACATCCTCGCCGGGTTGCGTTGACCTGAAGAGCGCATCGAGGCGATACCCATCGCTCCGTTGCGCCCGAACATTCTGCGACAACATTCCACAGCAAAGTCTTGTAAGCCCGACGCAAGCGCACAGCTCTGCGCCGGCCTCTCAACGAGGCCCACAGCCGGCGCCCCTTGCGCGCCTGGCCAGCGGCCGCCCCGCTCGACGAACGCAGCTGAACCCCGTCCAGCCGCGTCGATCAAACCAACATGCGTACTTCGGCGCGTCACGCTTGTTTGCGGAAGACTGAATGAATTTTCTTGAATGGATGGCCGTGCTCGGCATCCTGCTGTTGATCCTCGCCCTGGCATCGGCCTACCTGCGCTGGCTGCCGGTCACTACCTCATTGATCTATCTGGGCTTCGGTCTGCTCATCGGCCAGCTCGGCGTCGGCTTGTGGGAGATGGAGTTCATTCACATCGCCAGCTGGATGGAGCACCTCACCGAAATCGCGGTGCTGGTGTCCCTGTTCGTCAGCGGTCTCAAACTGCGCATGCCGCTGGGTCATGCGGCCTGGAAAGGTGCCTATATTCTCGCCGGCCCGGTGATGCTCGCCTGCATCGCGGGTGTTGCCGCCCTCTGCCATTACCTGCTCGGGCTCAGCTGGGGCATCTCAGTGTTGATCGGTGCCATCCTTGCCCCAACCGACCCCGTGCTCGCCAGCCTGGTCCAGGTGAGCAACTCACGCGACAGTGATCACGTGCGCTATGGCCTGTCCGGCGAAGCCGGGTTCAACGATGGCACGGCCTTTCCATTCGTGGTGTTCGGTTTGCTGCTGATCGAACAGGAAACCATGGCCACTGGCTGGGTCAGCGAATGGGCGTTGCATCGACTGGTCTGGGCGGTGCCGGCCGGGTTGGGCTTTGGCTATCTGCTCGGGCGGTTGATCGGCAGGCTGGCGATCTTCCTGCGCGCTCGGCACGCCGATACGTCCATGTCGCCGAATGATTCGCTTGCGCTGGCGCTGATCGCCCTGGCCTACGTTGGCGCCGAGCTGATCGGCGCTTGGGGCTTTCTTGCGGTATTCGCGGCCGGGCTGGGGCTGCGCCACGCGGAAAAAGACGCCGCGGACGAATCGGAAACGCCGTCCGAGGAGCTGATCGCCCACGCCGTGCCGCATATGGCAGAGGGCGGCATGATGCCACGCGAACTGCCGCTCGAAAGCGACAAGATCGCCGAGCCCAAGGTCGCGGCCGGGGTCATGGTGGGTGACATCCTGACCTTCGGCGGGCAGCTGGAGCGCAGCCTGGAAGTGCTGCTGGTGACCATTCTCGGCGTGTTGGTCTCGGTGCACTGGGACTGGCGCGCTGTGCCCCTGGCGCTGGCGCTGTTCGTGGTGATCCGGCCGCTCAGTGTGTGGCTGTTGATACCGCACCGCTACCTGGACCGGACCCAGCGCCTGACCGTCGGCTGGTTCGGCATTCGGGGGATCGGCAGCCTGTACTACCTGAGCTACGCGGTCACCCACGGCCTGTTGCCGGAAGAAGCCGAAGCGATCATTCCGCTGGTGATTTCAGTGGTGGTGTTGAGCATCGTCGCGCACGGGCTGAGTACTCAACCATTGCTCCGACGTTACGAACGCAGCCGCGGCCAGTCGCCGACGGATCACGCCTGACACGGCGCGGCAGGCAGGCTCCCAGGCAGCTGGCTGAACAGCCGCTGCCGGGCCGCCAGGACGGCAGATCAGCTATTCGCGAGGCGGAAGCCGACCTTCATGGTGACCTGGAAATGGCCAACCTTGCCGTTTTCGACGTGGCCGCGAATCTCGCCCACTTCGAACCACTCGACGTTCTGCAGCTTGCTGCTGGCTTCAGCGATACCGTTCTGAATCGCTTCATCGACGCTGTTGCGCGAAGAACCGACGATTTCAATCTTCTTGTACGTGTGATGGTCTGACATGCGTTGTCCCCTTGTGGTCTGTGGAGCCTCCGCTCGGTAATGAAGCGTCCTGTCCAATTGAGGCCCGTGCAGCAGGCCGGAAGTTCAGCGCAACGGCTCAATGGAGCCATCGATAAGTCAATTGGATAGCGTTTCATCGGCATACCCATTCGATGAGCACTTGCGGTCTGAAACCAGCGCCGGTCAGAGCGGCGGCTGGCCATAGGGTGGGCTTCAGCCCACCGACAAGCTCAACGACCCGGCAGCCTGAAGCCAAGGTCAAAACTGCGCCCGCACCCACGCGCTCAACCAATGCGCCGATACGGATACTGCTGCGCTTTGAACACCTGGTTGAAATAGCGGCCAAGGGAATCGGCCTCCAGCAACGCCTGCACCACCTCGGCAGGCACCTGCTCGTAGCGGTACTGCGAGCCATTGTGAAACTCCACCTCCAGCGCTTTCGCATCCAGGTCATAACCCAGCGCGCGCAGACTGGTCGAATTCACCGCGACCCGTTTCATAGCGCCGGATCGGGCTCATGCTTGAAGCCCTCCGCCTGCATCTTCCACAAGGCGTCGAAAGCACCGCCGCGGCTGCGCAGCTCCATCGGTGCGCCGTCTTCGATGATCAGTCCGTTGCGCAGCACGATGATCCGGTCGAAGCCTGCCAGCGTCGACAGCCGGTGCGCGACGGCCACCACGGTGCGGTTGTGCACCAGGCTGTTCAGCGCCGCCTGGATCTCCCCTTCCGACTGGGTATCCAGCGCCGAAGTCGCCTCATCGAGGATGAGAATGGGCGCGTCCTTGAGAAAGGCGCGGGCGATACCCAGCCGCTGGCGCTGCCCACCGGAGAGCATTACGCCGCGCTCGCCGACCAGCGTCTCGTAACCCTGCGGCAGCTCGCGGATGAAGGCATCGCAAAAGGCGTGACGGGCCGCTTCCACCACGTCCTCATCGCTGGCCTCAGGGCGCCCATAGCGAATGTTCTCGCGGATCGACCGGTTGAACAGCGCCGTTTCCTGCGGCACCACGGCGATCCGTTCGCGCAGGCTGTTCTGGCTAACGGAGCGGAGATCCTGACCATCGATGAGGATGCGCCCTGCATGCACATCGTCCAGGCGTTGCAGCAGCTGGATCAGCGTCGATTTGCCCGCACCGGACGGACCGACCACTCCGACCTTCTGCCCCGCCGGAATATGCAGGTTGAGGTGCTCGAAGATCATGCCGCGCTTGGGGTAGCCGAAACTGATGTCGTCGAAGGTGATGTCACCCTCGGCCAGCATCAGCTGGGTTTCCGGATCGTCCAGGCCGTGCGGTTGGACGATGATGCGCAGGGTGTCGTCGATGGCGCCGATCTGCTGAGTGGTGTCCACCAGCGCCAGCGCCAGATCCCGTGAGCCGTGGAGGATGCGGAAGGTCAACGCGCTGACCAGCACCACGTCACCGGCGGTCACCGAACCGTTCACCCACAGGCTGATCGCCCAGACCAGCATGCCCCCGGCCATCAGCGACAGGCAGATGTCGTGGATAACGCGGGCCTTTTCCAGGTACATCCAGCTGCGCCGCTGGGCCTTGGCCTCGTAGCCGATCTCGTTGGCGAGGCGTTCCGCTTCACGGTCACGTGCGGAAAACGCCTTGATGGTCCAGACATTGGAGACCGCATCCACCAGCTCGCCGCCGACCCGTGCCGATTGCGCGGCGAAACGCTGATGCTTGGTGCGGCCACGAATGCCGAAGCCGGTGATCAGTGCCGCGACGATGGCAACGAACAGGACCAACGCAACGGCCATGCGCCAATCGACGGTCAGCAGCACCACCACCGCGCCGATGAAGTCGACGATGGGCGGCACGATCTTCCAGGCCAGACCGCCATAGATCGCCCCTGCCGCGGCACCCAGGGCCGAGATACGGTTGCCCAGCGAACCGGCGAAGTGCTCGGTGAAGTAGCGCATCGGGTGGCCGGTCAGGTGCTTGAACAGGTCGACCCGGATGTCCACCACGCTCGCCACTACCGTTCGGCAGCCGAGCCAACCGCCGAGGCGCCAGAAGATGTTTTCAACCACGATCAGGCCGATGAACAGCCCCAATGGAAACCATACGTCCGCCGCGCCCCGGTTGGCGCTGCCTTGCGCCATGGCATCGACCAGCAGCTTCATCCCGTACTGCACCGCCACCGCGCAGCTTGCCGCACCGACGATCAGCAGCAACAGCCCGCCGAAATGCCAGGGCCGTAAGCAGACGTAGTGCCACAGGAAGGCGACCGGGCGATCCGGCAGGAGCGGCACCCGCGGCGGTGTGCGCAGTGCCGGCGCGTTCATGGCAAGGCGTTGGCGAGGTTTGAAACCGGATTCGAGTGACTGAAGCGCGCCTGCTGCAGCCGCAGCTCATCGGCCAACCCCTCATGCACACGGCGGTTTCCGGCTTCGTCCGGGAAGCCCAGCAGCCCCACCGGGCAGTGGCGGTCGTCGGTCCAGCCTGGGTAATCCAGCACCGGATAAAGGCAGATGCCTTCTACCGGCACGCCACGCTGCATAGCCAGGCCGGCCTGCTCGCTGACATAGCGCAGCCAGTCGCCGCGCACATCGCCTTCGGCGCCGGTTTCGGCGATCAGAATCGGCCGTTTATAGCGCTGCGAGATCTCACTGAGAATGCCTTTGAAAGGCCGATAGTCGGTGCTGTCCCGGCCGATGGTGTTGCCTTCGCCGTGATACCACTGGTTGTCGGGGTAATAATTCACGCCAAGCACGTCGAGGTACTCCGGCGCTCCGCCGAGGCCCGGCCAGAGTTCGCCGCAAAGCATGTCCCAGGCTTCGAACTGCGATTGGCGGTAGCGCTCGGCCTCACGCTGCGGACCGGGCCGATCATTCGGCGCGACGACGTGAATGGCGGGCTCGACCTGAATAAAGCGCGCCCGCGGCTCGACCTCGCGGATCGCCTGCATCGCGGCGATGGTGGCGCGGACCAGCTGGTGCTTCAGTTCGAAACCACGGCCGCGCGCCATCGGGTTGAAGTAGGCCTCGTCGCCGCCAGCCCAGGACCAGAACGAGATCTCGTTCAGTGGCGCATAGATCGGCACCGTATCGGTCTCGTCCTTGATCAGCTGCGCCGCCGCGCCCGCATAGCGGGCAAAGCGTTCGACGAACTGCGGCCGCCAGATGTCGATGTCATCCGGCCAGCCGTAATGACACAGGTCCCAGATCACCTGGAGGCGCTGACGCTGGGCCGCCTGCAGCATCGGCAGAAAGCTCGACCAGTCGTACTGCCCCGGCGAGCGCTCGATCAGGTGCCAGCGCAGGCCGTCCCGCACCGTTTTCAGACCGTGCCGCTGCAATACGGCGTAATCATGAGCGGCCCAGCGGTCATGCCCCGTGGCCGCGAGCAGGTCGAGGCGTCGCCCATCACTGCGGCGGTGGCTTGAACATTCGAAACCGCCGAGAAAAAAGCTCTGAAAAAGGCTTGGCTGATGCATCCGTGTCTTTCTCTCAAGGAGCCTGTTCGGCCAGGGACTGACTGTGCGCCGACTTGTCGTTAGCGGCAGGGTAAGGCTCGGCTTCCTCGATGCGCTTGTACAGCGCCAGCGCCTGCCCCACCACCTGATCCATGTTGTAGTACTTGTAGGTGCCAAGCCGGCCGACGAAGGTCACGCCGGGCGTCTGGTCCGCCAGCTGCTGGTAACGCCTGTACAGCTCGGCATTTTCCGGCCGCGGGATCGGGTAGTAGGGATCGCCCTCGGCCGAGGGGTATTCGTAGGTGATGCTGGTCTTCGGATGGACCTGACCGGTGAGGTGCTTGTACTCGCTGATGCGCGTGTAAGGCACGTCTTCGCTGGGGTAGTTGACCGTGCCGACCGCCTGGAACCGTTCCTGCTCGAGTTGCTTGTGCTCGAACTTCAGCGAGCGGTACGGCAGCTTGCCGAAGCGGTAGTCGAAGTATTCGTCGATCGGGCCGCAGAAGATCAAATGGTCATGCTGGATATCGTCACGGATTTCGCGGTAGTCCGTATTGATCATCACCTTGATGTTCGGGTGCGCGAGCATCTTCTCGAACATCCTGGTGTAGCCATGCTTGGGCATCTGCTGGAAGCTGTCGGTGAAGTAGCGATCGTCGGTGTTGGTGCGCGTGGGGATGCGCGCGGTCACCGACTTGTCCAGCTGTGACGGGTCCAGCCCCCATTGCTTGCGGGTGTAGCCGCGGAAAAACTTCTGGTACAGCTCTCGGCCGATGCCGTTGATCACCACGTCTTCGCTGGTCTGGATGTCCGCTACCGGCTCGGCGCGGCTGGCGAGGAAATCCGCCGCTTCCTGCTCGGTGATCATGTTCAGGCCGTAGAGCCTGTTCAGCGTGGTCAGGTTTATCGGGATCGGCACCTGCTGCCCGTCCACCTGCGCCAGCACGCGATGCTCGTACGGGCGCCACTCGGTGAACTGCGAGAGGTAATCGACGATGCGCTGAGCATTGGTGTGGAAGATGTGGGGGCCATAGCGGTGGATCAGCACGCCGGCTTCGTCGTAATGATCGTAGGCATTGCCGCCGATGTGCGGGCGCCGGTCGACCACCAGCACACGCTTGTTAAGCCCGGCCGCCAGCCGTTCGGCCAGCACGCTGCCGGCGAAACCGGCACCGACGATCAGGTAGTCGAAGCCGCGCCGACCATTGGATAAGCCTTCGCTGGCGCCGCCGCCTGCCAGCTCTGGGTTGCTGTCTCGCAGGCTTACATCGCGCATTGCATCTTTTCCTTCATCAACGCCCAGGTATGGTCCCAGGACATGTCGCCGAGAATCTCGTCAGCGGTTTTCAGCAGACCGTCGCGGTCCTCACCATCGGCCAGGGCCTTGACCACCGCATCGATGAACGAATCAGGCGTGTCGGCGATATGGACAATCTCGGTATCGCCGTAGGTGCGTACCACGTCCTTGATCGGCGTGGAAACCACCGGACAGCCGCCGGCCAGGTATTCGGGGGTCTTGGTCGGGCTGATGAAGCGAGTCGACTCGTTCATCGCAAACGGCATGATCGCCACGTCCCAGCCGGACAGATATTTGGGCAACTCGTCGTACGTCTTGCCGCCCAGATAATGGATGTTGTCGCGCTGCGGCAGGTCGGCCGAGTCGATCTTCACCACCGGACCGACCAGCACGAAATGCCAGTCCGGCCGCTGCTCGGCGACACGGGCGACCAGCTCGATATCGAAGCGCTCATCGATCACGCCGTAGAAGCCCAGCCGTGGATGCGGAATCTCGGCCTGGTCCTCGGGGTCGGCCTGGGTCCGCCGCGCCTCGGCAAAATGTGCCACGTCGACGCTGCTGGGAAAGGCGAAGGCGTTGTCGTGCAACGTGCGCTTGGCTTCCCAAAGACTGTAGCCACCGGTAAATACCAAATCGGCGCGCTCGAGCAGCTCGCGCTCGCGCTGCACCAGCTCGGGCGGCGCGCCGCGGAAGGCGGAGAGTTCGTCCATGCAGTCATAGACGATGAGCTTGGGCTTCAGGTGGCCGGCATAACCCAGCGCCATCGGCGTGTAGTACCAGAGCATCAACTCATTGACGCCGAGCTTTTCCAGATAACCGTCGAGCAGGTCGCGCTGCACGCGCAGCGCCGTGTCGCCCTCGCAGCCCTTGGGCAAACGTGGAATCAGCACCTGAACATCATTCTCCTCAGGCCGCACCTCCAGCCAGGGCTGAGCGTCCTCGGTGGGCATCGGCTCTTCGGCATACAGCACGTTGAAGTCCCGCGCGAACCGCGACATCAGATGCTGGGGTCGCTGATAGACGAATCGCCAGCGCAGGTGCGAGAGACAGAGCAAGGTTGGCACCTGCTCGTCGAACACGACTTCCGGTGGCGTCGCTTGTTTCTCGGGGGATTTGCCAATTTCGTATTGGTAGGGGCCGGCCCAGCTCATGGAAACCTCGTCAAGGGTGGCAATGCCCTCCAGAGTCCCTTCTGCCGCATCGCATAAGCCTGCGCAGCCCGCGCAAAGCAAAACCTGAAGCGCTCAATCGTCGATCATCCTGCAAGCGCTGCCCGCCGGCTATGGACGGCGGCCAATGTGCCAAGGTTCCCTATGCCCTACCGGAGAGGTCGGTCATCGGGTGACTGCCGCTTCGTTGGAACTTGCTCGCAGCTTCACCCGTCCCTATCCCAGGACGCCTGATTCACCCCGGCATCGATGCTGCGTGCTTCCTGCAGTCAGTACCGCCCGATCCGCCGACCCAACCCTGGAGATGCTTGCAGCGGCCGCGCTCATACGGTCAGCCGTACGTTCCCGTGCGCGTCAGATAATTTGATTCGAGGTAGAGAGATGATTCTAGTCACGGGTGGTGCGGGTTATATCGGATCCCATGCAGTGCTGGAGCTCTTGCAGGCTGGCCATGAAGTGCTGGTCCTGGACGACCTCTGCAACGGCTCGAAGGTGGCCCTCGACCGCGTCGAACAGTTGACCGGGCGTAGCCTGCAATTCGTCAAGGGCGACGTGCGTAACCGCTCGCTGCTCAAGGCACTGTTCGCCTCGTATCCCATCACGTCAGTACTGCACCTGGCCGGTCTAAAGGCCGTCGGCGAAAGCGTGCGCGAGCCGCTGCGCTATTACGAAACCAACGTCAGCGGCAGCATCGCGCTGTGTCAGGCCATGGCCGAAGCCGGCGTCTTCAAGCTGGTGTTCAGCTCATCGGCGACCGTCTACGGTGATTCACCGAGGATGCCGATCACCGAAAACTGCCCGACCGGCCTGCCCGCCAGCCCTTACGGCCAGTCCAAACTGATGGCGGAAAACGTGCTCAAGGGTCTGGCCGAGTCGGACCCGCGTTGGTCGATTGCCCTGTTGCGCTATTTCAACCCGATCGGCGCACACGAATCCGGCCTGATTGGCGAGGACCCCAACGGCATCCCCAATAACCTGCTGCCCTACATGCTGCAGGTCGCCGTGGGTCGTCGAAAGCAATTGAACATCTACGGAGCGGATTACCCAACGCCCGACGGCACGGGTGTGCGCGACTACATCCACGTCGTGGATCTGGCTAAAGGGCATCTCAAGGCCCTGGAGCGCGTGGAACAGGTGCACGGTGTTTCCACGTGGAACCTCGGCACCGGGCGAGGCTATTCGGTACGTCAGATGATCACCGCGTTTGAAGAAGTGATCGGCCGCCCCCTGCCCCACGTGTTCAAGGCGCGGCGCCCCGGCGACATCGCGCAGTGCTGGTCCGACCCGAGCAAAGCCCGCGATGACCTGGGCTGGGAAGCGGAGCGAGACCTGCTGGCGATGCTGACTGATGCCTGGCGCTGGCAGAGCCGCCACCCGAAAGGCTACGCCGAAGACGCAGCGGCCTCAGCGAAACCTGCGGCTAACACCGAAACGGCCCTGGCCAGCTGAGCACCCGCAGCGCGGATGCCCGTCCGGGTCTCGCTTAGGGTGCGCTGCAGTTCAGCTCGGCGCGGATTTTCGACACATCGAGCCGACGGTTCTGCTGCACTGCGCCCGTGAGCTGAGGGTCGATCACCGCCGTGCGCAGCAATGCCTCTCGAATCTGTGCGGCGGTGGCACAAGGATTCAGCGAGGCATACAGCGCCGCCGCGCCCGTCACATGTGGCGTCGCCATGGAGGTGCCGCTCATGTAGGCATAGCCGGCAGCACCCGTAGAGGTCGGTACCGTCGAGACGATATCGACGCCCGGCGCCGCGATGTGCACGTTGTTCACGCCGTAGTTCGAGAAGCCCGCCCGGCGGCCGTTCTGGTCGATGGCACCTACAGAAATCACGTTAGGAAGCGGGTAGCTCGCCGGGTAGCTCGGCGTGCTGTCGATGTTGAGTCCGCTGTTACCCGCCGCGGCGATGAACAGGATGTTGGCATTACCGGCCGCCTGGATGGCGTCATACAGCGCCTGCGAGTAACCGCCGCCGCCCCAGGAGTTGTTGGTCGCCACCAGATTGATCTTCTTCGCCAGCTTCAGCTGTGTCAGGTAGTTGATGGCCTTAACCGCACCCGCGGTAGTACCGCCATTGGCGCCGAGGAATTTGGCCGAGATCAACTTCGCGCTTGGGCAGACGCCGAAGACGCCAGCGCCATTGTTCGCCACCGCGCCAACCGTACCGGCGACATGCGTACCGTGATCGTCTGCCGGGCCGTCGTAAACGCTGGCGTTATTGGCGGCAAAGTCCCAGCCGTATATGTCGTCGGCGAAACCGTTGCGGTCGTTGTCCTTGCGGTCGGCGCGGCTGCCCTCGCCCGGGTTGATCCAGATATTGGCGCGCAGATCGCCATGGGTGGTCATCACGCCTTCGTCGATGATGCCCACGTGAACCTTGTTCGAGCACAGCGCCCCGGCGTTCCAGTTCGCCAGCGCACCGCTGCCGTAAGGAGAAGCAGGCGAGGTGGTTGCGCCTTGCATGCCCCAGAGGATGCCGAGCCCCGGGTCGTTGGGGTTGGCCAATTGGGTCTTGTAGATCCAGTTGGGCTCGACGTACTCGACCGCAGGGTCCGCCGCCAGCGATGCGATCAATGCGGCGTCGATCTTCTTGCCCTTGCCCAGTTGCGCCTGAATCAGATCACCTTTGGCATCCTTGCGCGCCGCCTTGTCGAGCAACTTCTGCGCCGCCTTTGCGCCCCGCTTGCTCAACGCGGCGGTTTTGGCAGCCTCGGAGGCACCCGCCTTGAACTGCACCAGCAGCTCACCTTCAACGAAAGGCCGACCGGCCTTGAGCGACGCATCGACGGCAGGGTTGGGCTTGGCTGCTACCTGTTCTGCCCCGGCCGCGAGCAGCGCACACATCAAAATACCGACACGCTTTTTATTGACCATCACTGTTCTCCCGAACGACTACAGACAGCCCCACGAACAGGCAAGACGGCTCCTCGGTGGGTGTCTGAACTGTATCGGCAAAGGTGATGTCGATTTAGTGGCGCCGGACGAATGGCGAAGCCTTTCGTCGGCAAGCGAGACGCCATCCATAGGCAGCCCCATTTCCGCTCAGCGTTTCAAGCCGCCGCCGTAATCCTGGCAAGGGGCGGCTTTAGAATGACCCATCAGGCCAGCTGCTGGCGCAACCAGTCTGCCAATCGCTCTGCTCTTCGATCCGTGCGCCGTGAGGGCACCCACAGCGACAGCCGTGCTCGTGTTTCGACAAACCCCCAGGGTGCCAGCAAACGGCCCTGGCGCAGGTCATCGGCCACCAGCTGTTGCGGCGCGATGGCCACGCCAAGCCCGGCCAGCGCGGCTTCCAATAGGAAGTAGAGATGTTCAAAGCCCTGCCCCATGCGCAACGCGGCGGGATCAAGACCAGTAGCCATTGCCCAGGCCGGCCATGCCTGTGGCCGAGAGGCGGTAAACAGCAGCGCTTCGTTGAACAGCACCGAGGGTGGGGCCTGGCGCAGCGCGGCACAGTTGGGATGGTGCGGGCTGAGCACCGGGCCGATGCATTCGGTGGCCAGCTCATAGACCTGCATATCGGCTGGCCACGGGGGCTCGGCAAAACACAGCGTGGCATCGAGCCCAGGCCGGCGCGGGTCCGGCTCGCCTTCGCTGGCGGACAGCTGCAAGCGCAGATCGGGCAGCTCGCGGTTGAGCCGGTCGAGCCGCGGAATAAACCAGCGCGCCAGCAGGCTGCCGGGACATCCGAGCACGAACGGCGCATCGACAGTCTGCTGGCGAAGCTCGGCCCAGGTACTGCGCAAACGCTCGAACGCCTCACCCGCCGCGTCACGCAGGCGCACGCCTGCATCGGTGAGTTTTACGCCGCGACCTTCCTTGCTGAACAGCGCCACGCCCAGGTCATCCTCAAGCAGACGAATCTGTCGACTGACTGCACCGTGGGTCACGCTGAGTTCCGCCGCCGCTTGGCTTATGCTCTGCAGGCGCGCAGCCGCTTCAAAGGCGCGCAACGCGTTGAGGGGAGGAAGGGCTTGGCTCATTGGTGAGATTTCCTGACAGGTCTAGGCGATCTTATCGCTTTTTATCCGGGCTCGACTCGGGTAATTTCCTGCCCATCGCGCATGCCTTGGCTGAGCCAGGGCGGCTGCCACTCATTCCCGCAGGAGATGACCATGACTTCATTTTGCAGCGGCCCTGACGCCAGGGGCCTGTTCGGCCGCTTCGGCGGCCAGTTCGTCGCCGAAACCCTGATGCCGCTGATCAACCAGCTGGCCGCCGAATACGAGAAGGCCAAGAGTGATCCGGCGTTCCTCGAGGAGCTGGCCTACTTCCAGCGCGACTACATCGGCCGCGCCAGCCCGCTGTATTACGCCGAGCGCCTGACCGAGCAGTTTGGCGGCGCGAAGATCTACCTCAAGCGCGAAGACCTCAATCACACCGGCGCCCACAAGATCAACAACTGCATCGGCCAGATCCTGCTGGCCAAGCGGATGGGCAAGCAGCGCATCATCGCCGAGACAGGCGCCGGCATGCACGGCGTGGCCACCGCCACCGTGGCTGCGCGTTTCGGCATGCAGTGCGTGGTCTACATGGGCACCACCGACATCGAGCGCCAGCAGGCCAACGTTTTCCGCATGAAGCTCCTCGGCGCCGAGGTGATCCCGGTCACCGCGGGCACCGGCACGCTGAAGGACGCGATGAACGAAGCCCTGCGCGACTGGGTGACCAACGTCCACAACACCTTCTACCTGATCGGCACGGCCGCCGGCCCGCACCCCTACCCGGCTATGGTGCGCGACTTCCAGTCGGTGATCGGCAATGAAGTGCGCGAGCAGATCTTGGAGAAGGAAGGCCGCCTGCCCGATTCCCTGGTCGCCTGCATCGGCGGCGGCTCGAACGCCATCGGCCTGTTCCACCCCTTCCTCGATGACGAAGCGGTACAGATCGTCGGCGTCGAAGCGGCCGGTCACGGCATCGAAACCGGCAAGCACGCCGCGAGCATGGCCGGCGGCGCGCCGGGCGTGCTGCACGGCAACCGTACCTTCCTGTTGCAGGACGAGGACGGCCAGATCACCGATGCGCATTCCATCTCCGCCGGCCTCGATTACCCAGGCGTCGGCCCGGAGCACGCCTGGTTGCACGAGATCAAGCGCGTCGAATACGTGCCTTGCACCGATGACGAAGCCTTGAAGGCCTTCCACCAGTGCTGCCGCCTGGAAGGCATCATCCCGGCGCTGGAATCCGCCCATGCCCTGGCCGAAGCCTTCAAGCGCGCGGCGACGCTGCCCAAGGATCACCTGATGGTGGTCAACCTCTCCGGGCGCGGCGACAAAGACATGCAAACCGTCATGCACCACTACGACGAACAGGAAGAACACATATGAGCTCGGTAAATGCCCGTTTGCAGACGCGCTTCGACCAGCTGAAGCAGGAAAACCGCGCCGCGCTGGTCACCTTCGTGACCGCCGGTGACCCGGACTACGCCACCTCGCTCGCCATTCTCAAGGGCCTGCCTGAGGCCGGCGCCGACGTCATCGAGCTGGGCATGCCGTTCACCGACCCGATGGCTGACGGCCCGGCGATCCAGCTGGCCAACATCCGCGCCCTTGCGGCCAAGCAGAACCTGCCGAAAACGCTGCAGATGGTCCGCGAGTTCCGCGAGACCAACAGCAGCACCCCGCTGGTGCTGATGGGTTACTACAACCCAATCTTCGCCTACGGCGTCGAGCGTTTCGTCAGCGATGCGAAGGAAGCCGGTGTCGACGGCCTGATCGTCGTCGACCTGCCACCGGAGCATAACGACGAACTGTGCGACCCGGCCCAGAGCGCCGGCATCGACTTTATCCGCCTGACCACCCCGACCACCGACGACCAGCGCCTGCCCACCGTGCTCAACGGCAGCTCGGGCTTCGTCTACTACGTCTCGGTGGCCGGCGTGACCGGTGCCGGTTCGGCCACCTTGGAACACGTCGAAGAAGCCGTGGCGCGCCTGAAGCGCCACACCGACCTGCCCGTATGCGTCGGCTTCGGCATCCGCACGCCGGAACAAGCCGCCGCCATCGCCCGCCTGACCGACGGTGTGGTGGTGGGTTCAGCGCTGATCGATCAGATCGCCAGCGCCGAAACGCCAGAGCAAGCCGTCGAGGGTGTGCTGGGACTGTGCCGCGAGATTAGTGCAGGGGTGCGCGGCGCACGCGGCTGATTGCGCTGGTGGGCTGAAGCCCACCCTACATGGACCTTCAATTCCGTAGGGTGGGCTTCAGCCCACCACTGCGTTAATACCATCCGCACCACCCCATGAAGGCAAGGAGGCCTCCATGTCGAACTACCGGCGCAGCACCGTGCCCGGCGGCACTTGGTTCTTCACCCTGACCCTGGCCGACCGTCGCTCCCGGCTGTTGGTCGAGGAAATCGCGCTCCTTCGCCAAGCCTATGGCCAGACGCTGCAGGCCCGTCCCTTCCGCACCCTCGCCATTTGCATCCTGCCCGATCACCTCCATGCCATCTGGACATTGCCGGAAGGCGACGCCGACTACTCCGGCCGCTGGAGCCTGCTCAAGAGCACGTTTTCGCGACAGTTCCCGGCGAGCGTCCGGACCGCAAGCAAAACTCGCAAGCGAGAAAAAGGTCTGTGGCAGCGCCGCTTTTGGGAACACCAGATCCGCGACGCTACCGACCTGCAGCGGCATGTGGCTTACGTCCACTTCAATCCGGTCAAGCACGGGCTAGTCAACAGCGTTGCGAACTGGCCGCACTCGAGCTACCACAGGTATGTCGAAAAAGGGCTGCTGTCCCAGGATTGGGCTGGCAGTAATACGGCGATTGGCTCGTTCGGCGAATGATTGGCGATACGAGTCCAGCCCCCGCATGCCGATCACACGCCCCTAGAACATGGTGTTGTCGTTCGCCGACTCGGCGGGCACGTCCTGAATCACGTCCCAATGTTCGACGATAACGCCATCGTCGACCCGGAAGATGTCGACCACCGCCTGACCGCGGTCCTCGGGGCCATTGGTTGAATGCACGTGCAGGTAGACCAGATCGCCGTCCGTCGCGCTACGCACGATACGAGCGCGTGATTGCGGGTTTTCTTTGAAGAAGCCGCTGAAGTAACCCACGAAGGGTGCCTTGCCGTCCGGCACGTCAGGGTTGTGCTGCGTGTAGTCATCGGCCACGACACGTGCGGCCTCTTCCACCTGATGCTTGTTGAAGAACTGGTCGTAGAACTCGACGACCAGGATGCGATTGGCTTCCTCGGCCGCGATATCCCGTGTGGATGGGCTGGCGGCGAAGGTGGTGGTCGACAAAGCGGACAGCAGCGCGGCTGTCATCACAAAGGTGCGAAGCATGAGCAAATTTCCTTAGTAACCGACGGTAAAACGCTGACGCACATGCGCCGGGTGCTCGATCTCGTCGACCAGCGCTACGGCGTAGTCTTCGAATGAAATACGGCTGCCTTGCGCGTTGCTGAGCAGCGCATCTTTGCCAAGGCGAAACTGGCCCGTCCGCTCGCCTGGGACGAACTCGGCCGAAGGCGACAGAAAGGTCCATTCAAGCTCGGTCTCCTGCCTGAGCTGCTCGAGAAAAGCCGCGCCGCCAGAGGCTTCAGCTTTGTAGGCTTCGGGAAAATCAGGCAGGTCGATAACGCGCCGACCAGGCGCGACCTCCAGGCTGCCGGCTCCACCGACGACCAGATAACGCTTTACGCCAGAGGCGCGTACCGCCTCGATCAGGGTGTGCGGCTCGGACGAGGTGAAGTTGACCGCGCTGACCACGGCATCGTGACCGCGCAGCGCCGACGTCAGGCCCTGCAGATCTTGGGCGTCGCCCTTGACGGCGGTGACGCCGGGCAGCTCGGCGATTCGCTCGGGATGGCGAGCAATCGCGGTCACGCGATGCCCGCGGTCGGTGAGCTCTCTGAGAATGCGCGAGCCGGCAGAGCCAGAGGCGCCAATCAATGCGATATGGGACATGACGCAATCCTTTGTCTCGTTTGTGGACCAGGTATGTTTTGTAGACCTTGGGTGCGAGCAATGCTACGTTTCGCCACCTCGTCCCACAAGAAGTCAGGTTCGTGGTACCTGGTCACACTGGGCTGACCTGCCCTCGCCGACGGAGAACCCTATGCTGCGCGATGAAGTCATTAACGCTGCCTTCGACCACCCCTGCCCGATCCGCGATGTGCTCGATCGCATAGGTGACCAATGGAGTTTTCTGGTGCTCGAAGCGCTGGCCGAACGCACGCTGCGCTTCAATGAGCTCAGCCGTGAGATCGGTGATATCTCCAAGCAGATGCTTTCGCGAACCCTCAAGCGGCTGGAGATGGATGGATTCGTGCACCGCACCCTGTACGCCGAGGTTCCTCCGCGGGTGGAGTACCAACTGACGGACCTGGGCCGAGGGTTTCTGGTGCCCATGCAGGCGTTGGTGCAATGGGCCGATACCCACCACGCTCAGGTCTGCCAGTCACGTCGCGCGTATCGCTCAGCCGAAGGGGCTGTCGATTGATGCCGCATCAGTGCCAAGCCAAGACAGGTATCCCGAACAAACCATTCCCCATCGATGACCAATATCAACCGGCTCAATTTCGACCGCGCCGTCTGAGCGCGTAGGATGCCCTGCACATCCCCAGTACCCACGCGAGGAGATTGTTCATGCCCGATAGCACTTACGTACCGCCGAAAGTCTGGACCCACGACGCGCCCTCGGGCGGCAAGTTCGCCAGCATCAACGCCCCGACCGCCGGTGCGCGCGATGACAAGGCGTTGCCGGTGGGCAAGCATCCGCTGCAGCTCTATTCCCTGGCCACGCCCAACGGCGTGAAAGTCAGCATCATGCTCGAAGAGCTGCTCGCTCTCGGCCACGGCGGCGCGGAATACGACGCCTGGCTGATCAAGATCGGTGACGGCGACCAGTTCGGCAGCGGCTTCGTCGAGATCAATCCGAACTCCAAGATTCCAGCACTGGCCGATCACAGCGTCGACGGCGAGCCATTGCGGGTGTTCGAGTCGGGCTCGATCCTGGTGTACCTGGCCGAGAAGTTTGGCGCCTTCCTGCCGACCGAAATCCGTGCGCGCACCGAAACGATGAACTGGCTGTTCTGGCAGATGGGCTCGACGCCCTTCCTCGGCGGCGGCTTTGGCCACTTCTATGCCTACGCGCCGGAGAAGTACGAGTACCCGATCAACCGCTACGCGATGGAGGTCAAGCGCCAGCTCGACGTGCTCGATCGCCAGCTGGCCGAGAACCGCTACATTGCCGGCGACGACTACACCATTGCCGACATGGCCATCTGGTCCTGGTACGGCGTGCTGGCCCGCGGTGAGCTGTACCAGGCCGGTGAGTTTCTCTCGGTGCAGGACTACAAACATGTGCAGCGCTGGGCCGCCGAACTGGCCGAGCGACCCGGCGTGATTCGTGGACGCAAGGTCAACCGCACCTGGGGCGACGAGTCCGAACAGGCACCCGAACGTCACAGCGCAGCGGATCTGGATTAAACACGGCCCCCGATGAGGCAGGCCGCGCGCTAGCGGCCTCACCCCCATGGCGCGGACATTGCGGGTCTCGACCGCGAATTGGGTCGCCGCGCCGCACGAACGTCCACGCCCACTGAGAAGGGCTCTTCGCAAGCCGGTACCGCTTGAGCAAACACTGACTCGTAAGCCGTATCTCAACTCCTATCGCGGTCGAGACCGCTCCCACTGAAGCCCCTGCACTGAGCACCACTCACAAAAAGCGCGTCGGCGGCTCGCCCTACGACCTGCTGCCTGCTTAACCGAAGCGGTCCGACCTGTACCACTTATTTTTCTGAACTATGGCCGCCCCGCCAGACCCAATATTCATGAGCGCTGCTCCGAGGAGCGGATGAGCCGCCATCACTATGGCAGGTGTCCTCATCAGTCCCGGGATAAGCGCAGTGCTCGGATAACCCAGTTGTTCAACACAACGCGAGGTGAACCATGAAACACACACTAGTAGCGGCGTTTGCGACGTCGACCGATGCCAATCGTACCGTGGGCGACCTGATGTCGCGGGGCATCGCCAGGGAACAGATTCACTCAGTAGGTGCTGACAGCGCGAACATTCATGCCTACGACGCGCCCTACTCCACCGAAGGCGGCACCGTCGACCGCGAGCATCACGAGGGCAAGGTCGCGCACTTCTTCAAATCGTTGTTCGGCCATGAGCCGCACGAAGAACACCGTCGCCATGCCACCGCCTACCCGGAAGCCGTACGCCGAGGCTCGATGGTGATCGCGGTCGACGTGCATGACGACGATCAACTGGTCCGTGCACGCGACGCCCTGGAGTACAACGGCGCGCTCAATATCGACGACAACGGCAACGGTGCGGGCGCAACCCCAGGCTATTCCGGCGCAACCAGCCCCTATGCGGGCGCCACCGGCGGCGACAGCCACCTGGACAAGCACTTCGCTGGGTCCGCCAGCCATGCAGGCCATTCAGCCGATACCCATCGCGGTACAGGCGCCCCGGGTGCGGGAACAACCGATACAGCGGCAACAGGCCGTACGGCTGATACCCATGCAGGCTCCGGCGATACCGGCCGCTACGATGTGGGCACGGCGGCCAAGCGGGCCGGCACAGACTACCCGGAGAACGCCGGCACCGCATCCCCGACTGGCGGCGGCCTGGCCGGCGAGACGGTCGGCACTCGCGACGCGACGGAAAGCCTGGACGCCACCCACGCGGGCACCTGCACAGACCGGATCTGCGTGATCAAGCGGTAAAACGGTTACCGACCGGTGAGCGATCAAGGGCCGCAAGACGCGGCCCTTTTTTTGACCGGCTTCAGCGAGGCGCGTCTAGATCCTCAGCGCCCGTCCAGTGCGCGCCGCAACCCAGCGTTGCCGATCGTCAGGGCCACGCAGTCTTCCGTCAGCCCCAACGCGGCATTTGCATAAGGATTGGCCTGATAGGGCTTACGCAGGCTCAACCCCACCTTGGAAGCGACCAATGCGGCGGATGCCCCGATCAATATCGGGAGTCCTATCGGCTGTCGACGCACACTGGCCAACGCTGCCGCGGTCACCCCGCCCGACAAGGCCCGAAACATCATCGATGGCAGGATGGTCCGATCCGGCGCAAAGGGCATCTTGTCACCCAGCAGTTCGCCCACCGCCATGGGTACAAGAAATTGCTGCATGCGATGCGAGGCCAGGGTCCGCGCCGGCTCGTCCGCCTCATCGATGTCGTCCCGTGCGGCCAGTGCCCGGCTGGTCATGGTGGGGGCCAGGGTGCTGCGCATCCCTGTTACCAGGCCTAGCGCCAGCGCGCCCCACAAAACATTGCTCAGAGTGGTCATGCGTGTGTCTCCCGGTGGCTTTTAGATGCGACCGGGTTAGCGCATCAGCCGTTCATGTTCATCTCCGAGCGGTCAGCTAGTCCCGCTCTGTGAGGTTGCTAGCCCTTGGCCGCTGCAAACTTCTCTACCCGTTTGGTTTCACCCGCCACGATAAGGATGTCGCCCGGGTGGATCAGGGTTTCAGGCTTGGCGTAGATGAAGTCTTCGTGCGCCCGTTTCACCCCGACGATGGTGACGCCGTAGCGCTTGTGCACGCCGGCGTCCGCCAGGGTCTTGTCATGAATGTTGCGTGGCGCGTGCGTCGAGGCGATGGCAAACCCGTCGTCGAACTCGATGAACTCGAGCATCTTGCCGGTCACCAGATGCGCCACGCGCTCGCCCATGGAGGTTTCCGGATAGACGACGTGGTGGGCTCCGGTGCGCTCGAGGATCAGCCCGTGGCGCTTGCTCAAGGCCTTGGCCCAGATGTCCGGTACGCCGAGTTCCTGCAGGGCGAGGACGGTCAGCACGCTGGCTTCCAGGTCGGTGCCGATACTCACCACCACATGGCGGAACTGATCCACCCCGAGCTGGCGCAGGGCGCGGATGTCGGTCGCGTCGGCCTGCGCCACATGGGTCAGCTGGTCGACCCACTGCTGCACGTTGGCGCTGTTGCTGTCGATGCCCAGCACTTCGTGGCCCATGGACGTGAGCGAATCGGCAACCGCCGAGCCGAATCGCCCCAGGCCGATGACGGCGACACTGTCGTTCTCGAATGTCTTGCCGAACAGGTTATCCAACAATGGGGCGTTCCTCCGGATAGCGGTAATGTTTGGTCACGCTGCGCAGCGCAAGGGCCGTCGCCAACGTGATGGTGCCGACCCGCCCGATGAACATCAGGGCGATGATCACCAGCTGGCCGGACGCTGGCAGATCGGCGGTGATCCCGGTCGACAAACCGACCGTGGCAAACGCGGACACCGCCTCGAACAGCACCACGCCGAGCTCGTAGTCCGTCATGCTGAGCAGCAACATGGTGCCGATACCCACAATGAGCGAGCTGAGAAACAGCACCGTCAGCGCCTGGCGTTGCGTGGCGTAAGAGATGCGCCGACGGAAGGCGACTGTGTCCTCATTGCCACGGATCTCGGCCCAGATGAAGAAGAACAGCAGGAAGAAGGTCGTCACCTTGATCCCGCCCGCCGTACTGGCGCTGCCGCCGCCGACAAACATCAGAAAGTAGTGAACGGCCAGCGTCTGCGCTTCGAACTGGGCGACGTCCAGGCTGTTGAACCCCGCCGTGCGCGCCACCGCCGAGCTGAACAGGGCTGACAACAGCTTGTCACCCAGCGACATGCCGCCCAGCGTGCCGGGGTTGCCCCACTCGTAGAACAGAATCGCCAGCGTGCCGCCGAACAGGAGCACGGCCGAGCCCCAGAGCGTGATACGGGTGTGGATTGTCCAAGGCTTGCCGCGCTGGTCGCGGCGAAACTCGTAGAGCACCGGAAAGCCCAGGCCGCCGATGATCAGCGCAAGCATGATCGGCACCAGCACCACCGGGTCCGTTGCGAAGCGCATCAAGCTGTCGGAATAGGTCGAGAAACCGGCGTTGTTGAAGGCCGATACCGCGTGGAAAAGACCGTCCCAGAGCGCCTTCGGCCAAGGCACGTCATAGGTGAAGTGCAAATGGACGGTGAGAATGGCGGTCACGACCAGCTCAACACCGACCGTGACCAGCAGAATCAGCCGCAGCACGCCGGTCACATCGCCGAGACCTAACGAGCGCGTCTCCTGCTGCGCGACCAGGCGGCTGCTGAGCTGTAAGCGGCGCTTGACCAACAGCCCGAGCAGGGTCGCACCGCTCATGATGCCGAAGCCACCCACCTGAAACAGCAGCAGGATCACGCACTGGCCGAAGAACGACCAATAGGTCGCCGTGTCCTGCACGATCAAACCTGTCACACAGACTGCCGAAACTGCCGTGAACAGCGCCGTCAGCAATGACGCGCTGTCAGGCCCGGCGGTCGATATAGGCAACAGCAACAGCACCGTGCCCAACAGGGTCGCAGCAAGAAAAGCGAGCGGAATGAGGCGAGCCGGTCGGCGAACTGCGTTGCTGAGCAAAGTTGATTCCTTAGGTGTTCCCTTGGCTGCTGACGTTCGCGCCAAGCCTTGGCACGCGCCTCTACCTTGTGCGGCCACCCCCGATCAGTGGGCCGCGACAATAGCAAAAAGCATCGTGGCTGCGCTGCACAGCGCGGTTAGGCTGGCACGACGGATCTAGCGCCTTGATGCTCTATCGACAGGCCTTGTCCGCAGCTGTTCACCTGCAGCGCGTGGCACTACCCGAGCCAACCGCACCTTGTTTCTTGCGAACCTCATCGGTTTCTTCAACCCAAGGGCGATCCATCATCGCCGCCGATTCAACCGGCACATGCAATCGACGTTGCGGCTCCGGTTCTCGTCCGATCAAAAAAGGCGACCCGAAGGTCGCCTTTTTCACACGGTACGGGCCGTTACTGGCCGAGCAGGCCGGCGCCCAGTACCGAATCGAAGGCAAAGCCGATGAATTCCTGAACGCTCATATCACGGCCGTTCAAGGTCACCTTGTTGTCGGCGTAATGCAGTGAGCTGACCAGACGACCACCTTGCAGCTGGAACCAACCGGCACCGAGCGCCATGCCGCTGAACAACTCGGTCGTCAGGTCCGCCTGCTGCTGCAACGCAGCCGGGTCGGCGCTGTAATGCGGTTCGCGCTGAGCAATCAGGCTGGCAACATCGCGCACCAGGCCTTTATCGATGCCTGCTTCGGCTTTGAGCGACGCCAGCATGCTGGTGATCATCGCATCAGGAGTAAAGGCTTCTGCACTCGGGGCCTGCAGGTCGGCCACAACAGACAGGCGGGCCGCACCGTTAGCGGTCTCGAAGCCGAACTCGTCGAGCGCCAAGGTGGGCTTGTGCTCCAGCAGTTGCAGGGCAAGCGCTTGCAGCTCCTGCTGCTGAGCGTCGGTGATGCTGTCGAGTGCCTCCTGCGGGGTCGCACCGCTGTCGAGAATTTGCTTGTAGCTCTCCAGCAGTGCCTTGAGGCTGCTTTCGTCCAGATTGCGCAGGCTGAGGGCCAGCGCCAGGTTGCGGACGGACTGACCATTGGCCCCCACCTCGCCGACGCGGTAGGCGATCGACTGGTTGAAGCCGCCGCTGCTTCGACTCGACACTTCATCAATGGAGGCTTTGTTGATGATTACGGCAGGATTGTTGTCGGTCTGGATTTCCATGCGTTCGAGCGTGATGGCGGACGGGCCTTGGCCGAACCCGTCGACATAGTCGTGCTTGTCCACGGTCATGCCGATACCGCTTAGCTTCACCCGCACCGGCTTGCCATCATCACGGCGTTGCAGGTTCATGTCGATTTCCGGCAGCTGACCTTCCAGGCGCACGGTAGTGCTTTCGTCGGCCACTTCGAAGTTCACGCTGCCAGCCGCAACGCGAACCGTGCCGTCTTCGTTCTCAAGATTGAGAGGCGCCGAGCGCAGCGCGCCTTGCTGGCTGCCGTCATAGCCGAAGGCGACGTCACCAACCAGGGGGTTTTCACCTGAAGCGGCCTCGAACAGCGCTTCGGTCTGCGCTGATCGCTCAAGACGGAAATGGCTCTGGGCCGCAACCGGCATCAGCTGCCCATTGGTCAGGCGTGAAACCGGAAACGGGCCATGCTCGATGCGGTCTTCCAACAGCACGGCGTATTGCCGGGGCTCGCCGTCGCTGTCCTGAACCTCGATGTCGACCTGATAGCGGGCGCTGCTGGAAAGCAGACCGCCTTCGAAACTGAGCATTTTGACGGCGACGTCGGCACCAGCTCCAACGCTCATCTCGCGCAACTGGATATTGGCCTGCTCGACGGCATCACGGGCAGTCGATTCAACCTGGGTGCTGGTGTAAACAGTGGCGCCGCCGACGAGGGTCAGTGGAATGGCAACGGCAAGTGCGATTTTTCTCATGGAAACATCCTGTGCGGCGGCTGGGCAGACGTCCTGTCAGCCGGTGGTTGGCAAGCGGCCGCACTCTATCAGCGAGCCTGTGCAGTCTCCAGCGCGCCTTGCAGCGGGATCGGAAGGCTGAGAACGCGGCGACAAATCACGACGCTCTCACCGCGGATAAACCAAACCCAAGCTAAGCATTCCAACTCACCGTCCGCGCCAGCGGTGGATGTAAAAAGCGACATCCACCCTACAACCGTAGGAGTGGATCACGCCTCACCGGTCCACCCTACGCCCCACGTCAGCGGTCATTTACCCGCGCTTCCTCGTGTATTGATCTATTGCGCCAACAGCGCCTGAGCCTGCGCGATCACCTGCTGCTCGCGGCTGGCCCAATCCCCGCCGATCTCCACGAAGGGTTGCTCGTTCCGCTGGAGCCATTGGCGGCAGGCGTCGTGGAAGCGCAGGCGCTCAACGGTCTCCGGTTGGCAGCGCTGGCCGTCTGCGTGCCATACGGCCCCTTCGGGCGAAAGCAGCAGGTGCTGGTCGTAACGGCGGGCGAGCAGCTCACCTTCAAGCCACGCCGGGCATTCATCGAACAGCGTCCGGCTCCAGAGCATGTTGCTCAGCAGGTGAGTATCGAGGATCAGCAGTTCCGGGCGCTGGCCTCGCGCGGCGTCTTCCCAGGCCAATTGCCCGCGGGCGATGGCCGGGATATCTGTGAGGCAGGTGTCGCGCTGTTCGCGGTCGATGAAATGCCGAACGTACTCGCCCACCACCAGGCCGCCGAAGCGCTGCTGCAGACGCGCGGCGAGCCAGCTCTTGCCGGTCGATTCCGCGCCGGTGAGCACCAGCACCTTCATTGGCCCGCACCCCTCGCCTGTCTGGTGTTCCCGTTCATCTGCCCTTACCGTCCCGTTCAATCCACACCCACAAAGCCGCCGGTCTGATGCTGCCACAGCCGCGCGTAGAGGCCGCCGCGCGCGATCAGCTCGGCGTGGGTGCCGGTCTCGATCACCTTGCCCCCATCAATCACTACCAGCCGGTCCATGCGCGCGATGGTCGAGAGCCGGTGCGCGATGGCGATCACCGTCTTGCCCTCCATCAGCGTATCCAGGCTCTCCTGAATCGCCGCTTCGACTTCCGAATCCAGCGCCGAGGTGGCTTCGTCCAGCACCAGAATCGGCGCATCCTTGAGCAGCACGCGGGCGATGGCGATGCGTTGACGCTGGCCGCCGGAGAGCTTCACGCCGCGCTCGCCGACCATCGCCTCGAAACCCAGGCCGCCCTGGCTGTCGTCCAGCGTTTTGATGAACTCGTCCGCGCGGGCCTTGTGCGCGGCGCCCCAGAGGTCTTCTTCGGTGGCGTCGGGCTTGCCGTAACGCAGGTTGTCGCGGATGGAGCGGTGCAGCAGCGAGGTGTCCTGAGTGACCACGCCGATGTTGGCGCGCAGGCTTTCCTGATTGACCTCGGCGACGTTCTGTCCGTCGATGAGGATGCGGCCGCTCTCCAGGTCGTAGAGGCGCAGCAGCAGATTGACCAGCGTGGACTTGCCGGCACCCGACGGCCCGACCAGGCCAATCTTCTCGCCTGGGCGAATGTCGATGCTGAGCCCGCCGATCACGCCGCCCTGCTTGCCGTAGTGGAAATGCACGTCCTCGAAGCGCACACCGCCCTGCTCTACCTGCAGCGGCTTGGCGTCCTCGCGGTCGAGCACGTGGCGCGGCTGGACGATGGTCTGCATGCCGTCCTGCACGGTGCCGACGTTCTCGAAAATGCCGTTGACCACCCACATGATCCATTCGGCCATGTTGTTGATGCGGATCACCAGGCCCAGCGCCAGGGCGATGGCGCCAGTGCTGATCAGCGCCTCGCTCCATAACCACAGCGCCAGGGCGCCGGTGCCGACGATCAGCAGACCGTTCATGCAGGTGATGAGGAAATCCAGGCTGGTGATGGTGCGCGACTGCAGGCGGAACTTGCCGAGCAACTCCTGCATGGCCTCGCGGGCGTAGCTTTCCTCTTTCTTGGAGTGGGCGAACAGTTTGAGCGTGGCGACGTTGCTGTAACCGTCCACCACCCGCCCCATCACCTTCGAGCGCGCCGCCGAAGCAGCCGCCGAGCGCGCCCGGATGCGCGGCACGAAGTACCAGAGCGCCGCGCTGTACCCGATGATCCACAGCGCCAACGGCACGATCAGCCGCAGGTCGGCGGCGGCAAACAGGTACAGCGCGCTACCGGCGTAGACCACCACGTGCCAGAGCGCGTCAATCACCTGCATGGCCGAATCACGCAGCGACGGCCCGGTCTGCATGATGCGCTGGGCAATGCGCCCGGCGAAATCGTTCTGGAAGAAGTTCAGGCTCTGCTTGAGCACATAGCGGTGGTTCTGCCAGCGGATCAGATTGGTCAGCCCCGGGTTGATAGCCTGGTGGGTGAGCAGGTTGTGCAGGCCGAACACCAAGGGCCGGATGATCATCGCCACCACCGCCATCCACAGCAGCTCATTGCGGTGTTCGGCGAAAAAACTCCGCGCATCGCCCGTGGTCTGCGCCATGTCGATCAACTGGCCAAGAAAGCTGAACAGCGCCACTTCGATCAACGCCGCAAAGAAGCCGACCACCAGTACAGCAGTCATCAATGGCCAGACCTGCTTCAGATAATGCGCATAGAACCGCAGCATGCCCGCAGGCGGCTCGACGTCCGGGCTGGGCTTGAAGACATCGATCAGGTTTTCGAAGCGGCTGAACAACATGGGGCACGGTCTGCTGTGGCGAGTGGGCGGGGTTGTTGCTGACAGGGGCATGTCGATCTTTTAGAGCGGCAACTGGGGTCTAGCTGAGCGTGGGTCGAGGCGCTCTGAAACGCGGGTTTTGCTGATGCAGCGTAGCAGTATCCGAAGTGCCTAGTGGCACCTTGGTCGGCACGAGCCTCCTGCCGAACGTGGACAGGCCTGCCAATTTAGACGTGCAAGAAGAGCTTAAAGTGCGCCGGCCAGCCTGGGACTAGTTGGGCCTATTCATCAGGTCTACGACACCGGGCAGAAACGGGCGGGCATGATACGGCAGGTGTGTCTGGAGCTGATTTACCGCTAACTGGCTAGCGGGATGTGCAACGTCTAGCGAGGCGTAGCCATAAGCTATGGCCGCGTGGACAAGCAAAGCGTTGTCCACCCTAGGCCACCACGAGTGGTGGCTTTGTACAGTTGCGTACCGGCGGGCAGGGCTGGTCGGCGACATCGCGCCCGAAGACGAACGTCAAGCCCCAGGTGAGCCCATACGCTCACGTATGCGACACACTGTTTCACCAAGATCCCAACGTAACGTTGTTTAGAGTCATCGTCGTTTTGGATAGCGTCAAAACCACGCTGGGCGTCATTTACACCGCTGCACGTCTTCATCCGCGAGGGCTATTAGTGATTGAAACGCTTTTGTCCGGCGCGGCGGGCGGCTTCGATCAGCGCCGCACTGACTGGGTTGTCTTTACTCACGAACGCATAGAAGCGCGCCGCAGGCAATTCGGGCAGCCCCTCCTCACCGCTCAGAACGCGGAGGCCCTCGCCGCGTTGGCTGTCCGAAATGACCGTGATGGCGAAGCCCGCGCGGGCTGCCGACAAGCAGCCGGCCATGCTGCTGCTTTCAAAAACGATGCGCCAGGTTCGATCCTCCCTGCCCAGCGCCGTGACCGCCGACTCGCGATAAACGCAGGGTTCAGGAAAAACCGCCAGCGGCAACGGCCCGTCGCTCGGCAAGGGTTGCTCCGCCGCGAATACCCATACCAGCGGCTCCTCCCACAGCAATAGCCCATCGTCCTCGACGCGGCTGCACTGTTTGCCAAACACCAGATCCAGGCGACCCCGGGCTTGTTCACGCAAAAGCGTGGCAGTAATGCCCACCTTCAGCTCGACCGTGGCTTCCGGGTGCCACTGACGAAAGCGCTGCAACACCTGGGGCAGCCAGGCGGAGGCAAAGTCTTCCGAGGCGCCGATACGCAGTCGCCCACGCAACGAGGCGCCGCGCAGCTTGGCGCGGGCTTCGCGCTCCAGATCGAGGATGTTGCGGCCGTAGGCATACAGGGTGTCACCGGCGGGCGTCAGCTCGAAGCGACGCGTGGTGCGCGTCAGCAGCGTTGCACCGGTGACCTGTTCCAACCGCCGCAAGTGGCCGCTGACAGCCGAAGGCGTAAGCGCCAACCGCTCGGCCGCAGTGGCAAAGCTGCCGCTGTCGACGATCTCGAGAAAGGTGCGTAGCAACAGCGTATCCAGCGGGGGGCCACCGGCCGTGGCGGAGTTATCCATAGGAGATTCAACACGAAACGTCATGAATGTGTCCGGATTATTCGTCTATCTAACAGAGGCGTCCAGCTACCGTGGCTTGGCCTTTTTGATAAGAGACATGCCCATGGCCCCCTACCGCTTTGCCTCAACCGACCGGCTCGACATCGCCTACCTCGAATGGAACCCGCTGGGCACCCGGACCGCCATACTGCTCCACGGCTGGCCAGACAGCCCCGAGTGCTGGAAGGCCATTGCACCGAGGCTGGTCGAAGCGGGCTATCGCGTGCTGGCACCGGCACTGCGCGGCTTCGCGCCGACGCGCGTGCGCGACCCCTCCACACCGCGCAGCGGGCAATTGTCCGCACTGGGCCGCGATCTGCTGCAGTTCATCGAAGTGCTCGGCCTGAGCCGTCCAGCACTGATCGGTCATGACTGGGGCGCACGTGCCGCCGCCAATGCATGCGGCCTGCAGGACCGCGTGGCGTCACACTTGGTGATGCTGTCAGTCGGCTACGGCACCAACGACCCCAGCCAGCCGCTCGCGCTGCCTCAAGCACGCAATTACTGGTACCACTGGTATATGACCACACCGCGCGGCGCCCGCGCACTGCGAGATGACCCCGAAGCGTTTGCCCGGATGATGTGGGATACCTGGGCACCGGAGGGTTGGTACGCGCCGGCTGATTTCGAAGAAGCCGCGCGGGCCTTTCAGAGCGAGGATTGGGCCGAGGTCGTTCTGCACTCCTACCGCCATCGGTGGGGCTTCGCCGAGGGCGACCCCGCCTATGCCGAAGACGAGGCGCGCCTGCAGCCGGCGCCCGCCTTATGCGTACCCACGCTGGTATTGCACGGCGGCGCCGACACTTGCAATCACCCCGACAGCTCCACGGGCCGCGAAGGCTTCTTCAACGGTGTTTATGAGCGTCAGGTCCTCGACGGAGTCGGCCACTTCCCGCAACGCGAAGCGCCCCAGAACGTCGCGGATGCCATCCTGAACTTCTGCCTGAAATAGCCGGAGCGAGCCAATGGCCCGCCATGACGGTGCTCGGAACAGAAGATGGGGCTGGTGATCACACGCGGGGTTGACGTGTAAAACGATCCCTTTACACTCCAGCACATGGATAAACGAACTGAGATGATTGCGGGCGCCGTCCGCATATTCGACGCAGAGGGTTTCCGGGGCATCGGTATTGATCGCCTGATCGCGCCCTCCGGCGTTTCGACCCGCACGCTCTACAAGCACTTCGGCTCTCGCGATGGGCTGGTCATTGCCGTGCTTGAGGCGCGGCACCGGGCATTCATGAATTTGCTGGAAGCAGACGACGGTAGCGCTGAGCCCGTCGGCGCCCTGTTCGATGCGCTTGGGGCCTGGATCCAGACGCACCCTGCACATGGATGCCTGTTGCTCAGGGCACGCAGTGAATACGCGTCGGCATGCGAGGCGATCGTCTCGCTCGTGCACCAGCAAAAGGAGGAGTTTCGCGCCGAGATCGCCCGACGCGTCCATGTTGCCCTCGGTCAGGATGATGCGCAGCTCGCCACTCAGGTCTGGTTACTCTTCGAAGGCGCCACTGCGGCGGCCAGCGTGGTGAAGGCTTCGGTCATCGACGATGCCCGAGACGCCGCGTTGGCGCTTCTTGCGCATGCCCGAGAGCGCCAGTGATGAGACGCGGTATCAACCTTGTTGCCGCTGCGTTAGCGCTGACGGCCGTTTCCTACGGTCTGGCACGCTTCGCCTATGGCTTGCTGCTGCCGCAAATTCGCGCGGACCTCTCCCTTGATGTAACCGCCGCAGGCTGGATCGGCGGCAGTGCCTTCATGGCGTACTGCCTGGGCATCGTTTTTACATTCCTGGCAAACGGCACGCTCAGCCCGAGAACCATCGCCGTGCTGGCAGGCCTTGCCGCAACCGGCGGCATGGCATTGGTCGCCTTCTCCGGCTCGGGATGGACGCTGGGCGTTGGCATCGCGCTGGCCGGATTGAGCACCGGACTGACATCGCCACCACTCGCCAGCGCAGTGGCCAGGCATTTCAGCGTTCATGACCGCCCCAAGGCGAACGGGACGATCAACGCAGGCACGGCCGTCGGGATCGTGTTTTCCGGTGTAGCAGCGCTGCTGGCCGCCGGCGCCTGGCGAGAGCTTTACAGCCTGTTCGCGATGATCGGCGCGGGCGTGTCGGCATGGCTTTGGCTCGCCGTGCCGGCGGGCAACTCTGTAAAAGAAAGCAGTGGCCTTTCCTTTCGGATCCTGAAGCGGCCGGGCCTGTTTGCACTTTGCGTGAGCGCGTTCCTGATGGGCCTGTCGAGCACTGCTGTCTGGACATTCGGCGCGGACATCTTGCGCGGAGCGTTCCGCTTCACCGATGCCCAGATCGCATTGGGGTGGATCGCCTTGGGCGCGGCGGGCGTCAGCGGCTCCCTGACCGGGCTGCTGACCAACCGCTTCGGCACGCGGCGAGTTCACGGATTAGCGCTGGCAGGAATGGCCATCGGCACGCTTGGCCTGGCGGCAACCTCGTTCTCAACCGCTTACGGCTTTGCAGCCATGGGACTGTTCGGCGCGGCCTATATCGTCTCTACCGGCACCTATCTCATTCAGGGTATCGAGCTGCTGTCAGATCGCCCTGACCTTGGTCTTGGCCTTCCCTTCCTCGTCCTTGCGCTCGGCCAAAGCGTGGGAACCCCGCTGTTCGGCGCTACATTGGCCGAAGCTGGGCCACTGATTGCGCTGGCAATCTCTGCGGCGACGGCGTGCTTCGCGATGATCGTTCCACTGAACGGCCAAGGCTCGGGTCGTTGTAGATCGCTGAGCTGGAAACCGAATCGTGATCGCAGCGCAACCAAAGCGGGCCACTGATCTGCCGCTCGGCAAGAGCCCCGCCGCTCAACTGGCAGATCAAACCGATGCGTTTCCGATGTCTTGGGATGGTCAGTGCCGGGTCGTGGCGCATCGGGCCAAGCGACGCCGCCAGTCGCCACCATCGTTAAGCGTGCAGGCTTCTTTGCTGTCGAAGCGCACCGGTGCGATCAGTTTCGCCATGTCGATACCCGCTTCATCGAGCGCCGCTCGGGTGAGGGTTTGCATGAGGACATCCTGCCCCTGAGCGAGCGCATCGGTCTTTTGCGCCTCGGTGGTAAAGATCCAGGTGACCTGCAGACTTTCGGGGAAGCGTGCGTAGTCGACCTCATGGGTAAGCCAGCTAAAGCCGACGATCTGCGCCTTGCCTGTTTCGCACGCTTCAGTAAGGCAGCGGGACAGCTGGCGCTCGATGCGGGCCTGGTCGCGTTTACTCAAAAGCATGCTGTGGTCCTTTCGGGAAAAAGCCCCCGCCTCGCAGGGACGGTTTCGGTCAGTCCAACGCGCCCCTACGCCACGTCGCTCATACGGGGTCGGCCGCTGAATCGCGACGAGAAGGTCAAAGCGCACGTGACGGTATAGGGGGTTCAGCGGTCTGCGCAACCGCCCTCGCCCGCTGCCACTCGCGCAGGCCCATTACCGCCAGCAGCGTGAACAAGCCGTACAGCCCGGCGGTGAGCCAGTACTCCTGAAACACGAAGAACATCACGTAGAGCGTATCCACCACAATCCACAGCACCCAGCACTGCCAGCGCTTGAGCGCCATCCACAGTTGCGCCAGCAGGCTGAAGGCCGTCAGCGTTGCATCCGGCCAGGGGTACGCCGCTTCGGTAACCGTCGCCATCAGCAGACCCAGCCCGACACTCCCCAGCGCCGCTACAACGAGCCCAACGCCGACCTCCCTCGCCGTCGCGCCTACCACCGGCCGCCCGCCCTCACCGTTACTACCGCGCGTCCACTGCCACCAGCCATACAGCTGCATGGCGGCGAACACCCCGTTGAGCAGCACCTGCGAATACAACCGCACCTCGAAAAAGAACCAGGCATACAGCGACACCATCACCAACCCAATGGGCCAGCACAGCGGGTTCTGCCGCACCGTGAGCCAGACGGAAAGGACGCCGAGGGCGGAGGCGATGATTTCGAGGGTGGTCATGGGGATTGATCAGACGGGGAAACGGGCCGGCATGATACGGCAGGTGCCATGCTGGAACGCGCATGCTGAACGGATCGATGCTGGGTCTAGGTGTCATGATCGAGTTGCGAACGCAGACCCTGGAAGTAGAAAGACGCTGAAAGCAAAGACGGCATACAAACGGATCTTTACCGCGCAAAGAAAAAACCCCGCCGAAGCGGGGTTTTCTTTGCCTTTCGATCAGAAGCTTGATCCTACGGAGAACATGGCAACATGGTCGGCCTTGGCGGACGCATTGTGCCCAGGCTGGTCCATGCGCATGAGAGACAGCTTGATATCGCTGAAGGCGCGGCTTGATGTGGCGAAGTAAAGCTCGGTGTTGATCTGACGGCCAGTCGGTGCAAGATCCACATTGACGGAGCTCGTGGTGTAGGCGCCGTTCTGGTAGCCATCGATGAAGCTGAGGCTCGTGTAGGCGGACTCAACCTTGAGCGGCTGCGCAACGATCAGACCGAATTGGCGAATGCCGTGATCGAACTTCCCACCCACCATCCAGCTACTGGTAACAACGGTGTCGACGCCGCTGATCAGGCCACGAGCAGATACGTCGCTCTGGCCCATGTAGGCGCTGTGGAAAAGCGTCATGGCGTTGCGCTTGTACTCGCCACGCACACCGACGAAGCGGGTTTCGGCTTTGTCGCTAAAGCCAAGCGCGCCGTTGGTCTCGGTACCGAACAGGCTGTCCTTGCCATTGATCAGGCCAACCTCCAGCACCGGGGCGTAGGCGTCAGCCAGATTGTAGCTATAGGACATCGCCGCACCGGCGCGCTCAGCTGAGCTCATCGCGGTGAAGGACAGGTTGCCACCTGCCAGGCCGAAGCCCTGTTGCAAGCCGACCGCGCTCTCGTCCCGTTCACTCATCCAGTAAGGCGCAGCGAAGCTAACTTTTTGCTGCGACAGCCCGGAGAAGTTCAGGCCGCCTGACAGCACGTCCACATCGGAAACCATACCGAAGCGCGTTGTCAGACCGTCTTCGTCAGCAAAGCCCATCACCATGTTGTCCATGGCGCCGCCGTCGACTCCGCTATTGCTGAATGTCAGCGTCATGCCGCGTCCAGCGCTGACCTGACGAGGCACCTGCCTGGCCATCCGGTCAGTTGCGCCGACGAGATCATATCGGTAGTTCTGGGTCTGAACCACGCTGCCCAGGTCGGTAATGAACCCTGCTCCCTGAACATCAAGCGCCATGACCTGCACGCCTGCGAGCGGGTTGCTGTCGCCGAATGCACCGCCCATCTGCAACGTTGTGGTCGACAGCGGTGCGGCTTCACCCGAAGCACTCACCAGGGATGTCGTTCCCAACGGCATGGAAGCCTTGTCCGCGTCCATCAAGCCTTGACCATACAGATCTGCGTCTGCATACACGCCCATTTTGTTTGCAGTGACAAACAGGCGAGTCACGATCTGCTCATTGGTGAGCATCGGGAATGCGTCTTTCAGCACAGCGAGTGTTCCGGTCACGGCCGGAGCAGCCATGGAGGTACCGGTCAATACGGCGTAGTAGTTATCGCCTACGTTTGATGGTGCTGCGATATTGGTGCCTGGCGCAGAGATACACCACTCTTTCGCGTCACCACATCGCTGTGATGTCGCGTGCAATTGGCCGGTGCTGGAGTCGACGTTTGCTACCGCAACCCAGTTAGCTTTTAGCTCAGGAAAAAGTTGGGGAAGTGCCGCATACAGGCTCGGCTGTTTGTCAGAGCCTGCGTTGCCATTCGCCCAGACGTAGATCACATCGTTCTGAGCACCAAGACGAAACTCATCGATCATGGGCCTTATACCCGCTTCAACCTCAGCGGCCGTGAAAGTTGATGCGTAAGCACTAGGCCCATAACTGTTATTGACGAAGTCTGCGCCTTTCCCACGCGCCCAGCGAAAAGCATCTGCGAGCTGTTGGGGACTGACACTCAGATCGCCGTTGGCGTCGCCAATGCGTGCTCCCAGCAGTTTGGTATCCGGGGCATAGCCGACGCCCATGTAAGCGTTGGCTTTAGCCGCAATAATGCCCGCTACGTGGGTACCATGCCCGTCAAAGTCACCCGCATCAGCGGCCAGCTCGCTGCCGGTGAAGGCGTTATAAAAGCCGGAGAACTGGCCGCTCAGTTCGGGATGATCGCTATAGAACCCGGTGTCCAAGACGGCAACCTGGGCACTAGCACCGGTATAGCTCCGCGAATGGGCTGTCTGGATACCGGTGATCTGCATGCCCCCCGTGAATGCGTATTCTCCTGCAGTAGGAGTCGAAACGGGCGATGGGGCCGGGCTTGTTACAGGTTGCTTGACGATCGGAGTGACCGGATCGGCTATAGGAGGCGCAACGACGGGCGGAGGTGGCTCTGTAGCGGGAGGAGAGCTGCTTCCACCACCGCCACCACCACCACCACCGCCACCTGCAGCGGCTGCAATGCCGCCCACCCCAACGGCAACCAGCCCAACCTGGACCAGCGTATTGCTGAAAATGCTACCGGTGGTCGTAGCGCCAGCGGACGCGGTTTGCATGCCGAGGTCGGCGAGCCGAGCCTGAATCTGCTCTGCGCTGGCAGCAGTGATGAGGTTCTGTTCGGCCAAGTACTCAGATGCAGACTGAAGGGTCACAGCCTGCTCAGGTGTAACGACCTTGGCCAATACCTCGCTCAGGGCCTGGGGGGATCGCTCAGCAGCAACAGCCAGGTTCCGCGCCAAAGACGCTACTTCTGGAGTCACGGAGGGGCTCGTAGAGGCAGCGGCACCCGCAGCCTGACCGATGGCCACCGCATGTGAAATCGGAGAGGCCGCCAAAGCCAAGCAGACAGCTGATGCCAGGAGATTCTTTTTCATCAATTTTTACCGTTAAGCCCGCACGTACCATGAAAAGCCTTCTCAAACCCGAGCGCCTCGAGCGCTGGTCGTCTCGAGAATGCCGTAATTGCTGGAGAAATTAGACGTGGTTGAGACCTGACATCTATCGGTAAAAACCCTTGATCGCTTTATGAGCAAAGCGGAACTGGTTCACAAAAAAAAGCGACCATTCGTCAGTAGAAATGAGGAGGAAGAGCGAGCGATTCTGGCGCAAAAAGACTGATACGGGCGCGACAGTCGCTAAGGGTCGCGGACAATGGTTGGTGGAGCGGGCTGACAGATTTCTAAAGCGGCAGGAGGAACGACATATATCAATCTGCTTCATTCCTCCTGGTTGTCAGTTCACGTGCGTGATGCGGAACTCACAGCAGGACTCACTAGCCCTTCGGAATGGTTTCCGGACGCACATAGGGCAGCATGTGCGCCACATAGTCCGCCTTGCCGAGATTGATGCCTTCTTTACGCAAGATCGAATACGCGGTCATGACGTGAAAATAGAACTGACCCAGCGTCCAGTCACGGGCGTATTGGTCTGCGGTGAGATCCAGGACCATCCCGTTCGGGAGTTCATGGGCGATGGGCTTATCCCCAGCCACATCGAGCGCATCGGCTGCAAGGCTGTCGAGCACCGCCACCGTCTCATTGATCCGGGCATACGCTTCAGCGAGCGATCCGGGGCTTTTGACAGCCTGACGCCCCTCGTTCAGTAGTTCGTTGATAGCAGGCGGAAACGCCTCTCCCCTCAGCCGGCACATGGCTTCTCGCGCCTGCACACAGGCAAAGCGAACCTGCGTCGACAGCGGATACATGTCGGGCGCCAAACGTGCGGATAACAGTGCTTGTGCCTCTGTTTCCGGTAGCTGGGCCTGCGCCTTCTTTAGCCAGCCTGCGAGGGTTTTGAGCATTTGCGTATAGGTTGGGACGAGCAGTGTCGTTAGCTGCATGGCTTCGCACCTTGGGGAATTGGGAGGTAACGTCGAAGAAGGTGACAGGGTGTTATGAAGCAAGCTACCTGAAAGGTAGATAACCGTTCGCTTTTCCCTACTCAGAGTTATCAGTCCAGGAGGCGGTGACCCGCGTCTTTCAGAACCTCCACGGCATTTTCAAGATTTATCGACTTGACCAGTATGTAGTCGGTATCGAACGTGCTCACCGCGAAAATGCCGATAGCGGCAGCCGCGAGTGGGTCAAGCAACGAGGCCAGGACACCCGTCTGATCAAAGGCGAACGGACCCTGCACCTTGATCACGCGCCAATCGCTGTCTACTCGGGCTAAACCGGTTGCGGCACCCTCAGCGCAGACAATCGAAAGCTCATCATCCGTCCGGGTGATCGACATAAACCCAGGCGCCGCCAAAACCTCGTTCGGCAGGTCAGCATCCCGCTCCAACTGTGCAATCACGAAGTTTTGGGGGAGGACGGAAAAGGCGTGGTTCATGTCAGGTCACCTGTGAGTAAGCGAGCGGGCGCGGAAAGGTAGGACATAGGCGACCCGGCAAATAACGGCGAAGTATAAATCTGGCCTTTTTTAGGTGTTGCCATCAGACAGTAGCGCGTGGACAAGCAAAGCGTTGTCCACCCTACGTCACTACCCTCGCCTGCTCCGCCGTGCCTCGGCATCACGTAGGGTGGAAAACGGCGGAGCCTTTTCCACGCGTTTGGTCCAGGCTACCTCGCTGGTCTATCAATGATTTCTGCAATATCAGCAATACTTCCGATGGTAAGCAGGACAGGAGCCAGTTGCGCAATTGGAGCTTGTGGATGCCACGCAAAACGCCACTCGTGTTGCAAAATGAATCGGAGTGGTTTGGAGAATACTGCGCCTAGGTTGCTTTTGCCTCCATAAACGACAGCGGCATCAATGCCCGCCCACTGAGGCAGCATTAGCTCGGCTGCTGAGTGAAACCTTTCGCAGAAATCTTCCACGTCATGGATGACGAGACAGGCATCTGTTTCGGGAAAATCGTCAAATAGATGTTCATCCCAGCGCTTGGAAAAGCAGGTGGTTAAATAGTTTGTTCCGACCTCTGACCGATAGACGACCTCGCCAATTGGCTTGATTAACTGCCCTGTGCGCTCAACGGTGATCGATACCGAACCGGCCTGAGATTGGTTGGTCCGAACCAACTCGTCATCGTGTCGTGCTGCGTCAGTTTCGTGTTGCTTATAGTCAGACGCGGGCCGAAGACGAAATTCTCCTAGCTCAAGAGACCGCTCTAGCCATTTTCTTTCTGAGTATCGATAGAGCTTCGGCGGGCGTGTAAGGTCGATTTCCATAAACTCCTAACGTTTGGTTAAGGGCGGGTTTTAGCCGGTCCCAGTGAACGAAGCGAACGATTTAAAGCAGTTGTTAGCGGAAATCTTGCTCAAATTAGATAACTGTTTTTAGCGCTTTTAGTTGTTCTAGTTCTCTCTTATGCATTTCATGCAATTCTGAGCTGAACCATTTGTAGAAGGACGAAACAAGGTTCTGATATTCAGCTACTAAAGGCTTTAACTCAAAATAACTGCCGTGCTCTTTCATGTATTCTTTACTTTGGATGACCATCCCTTCCAATCGCTCACGCTAGATGTTCTAAAGAGTATTTTTATCTCAGGAGATTTGTTTGCACCTATTTCAAAGCGCTCTCTTATAGTGGAAGGAGGAAGCCCAAGGTGCATTAAGTAGTTACGTAGGTCTAGAGTCATTTTGAGACGCGCTGTCGACAAATGATGACTTTATTCTATCTTGATACTTTCGATAAAGATCGTCACCCGCGTGCCACTGCTCTACGTAAGCCCTCGTGTGATCGACGAGAAATTTTTTTGCGGCAAGGTAGTTATGGAATAGCCAGATAAATTTGCTTGTAACTCTTCGGTTTTCTTGCCTAGTGTTTGCTTTATGTAGAAGTCTACTAGCTCAGCGAGCTACCTAAAATTACCATCGAAAACATAGATACTCTGCTCATGAGACTTTCTTCGCTGGAGATATTTAGGTCCAGGGTTTTCTTCGAGTTTTGCTTTTAATCGTAAATATCTGTCTGCGCGGTTTTTCATAATGGATTCTGCTAACGCTTCAATAACCGGCGCGCTTATTTTGCGCGCCGGGCGCCGATAGCCGCGAAGTTAATTGACTTGTTACATGCTTAACCCAATCCATTTGCTTCTCATATATTCTTGGTAGTGGGTGGTAGTAAGAATATTTACTATTGGCCTTAAGAAGACCCAACGGGGTTTCGATAGATAGTGACTCAACGGCTTGCTTGGCCAGTGGCGCTAGGGCTGAATTGACCCCCAAGCCAAAGATGACAGGTACATTCTTAACGACTAACTGATCCAATTCAGTTTTACGGGTTGATGTAAAAATAGAATGATTTACAGAGTTAGATTCTCCGGATTTAATGAATTTATATAAGGTATTTGAATTAGGGGT
Organism: Stutzerimonas tianxiuensis; assembly: GCF_053470365.1. Taxonomy (NCBI): domain Bacteria; kingdom Pseudomonadati; phylum Pseudomonadota; class Gammaproteobacteria; order Pseudomonadales; family Pseudomonadaceae; genus Stutzerimonas; species Stutzerimonas tianxiuensis. Next base: position 43,052 of record NZ_JBPVWS010000007.1, read on the forward strand.
TCGAAGGTCAGACAAATTGAGGATCCTTGCATAGTCAATACTTCCGGAATCCATAACTTTCATGGTCTGCTGCTGCGTATTGTCTGGCTTTGCTTCAGTTGGTAGCGAGTTACTATAAACGCCATCTAGAGGGTAAGAGGAACCAGGATTCATCATAACGATCATGAGCTCTGGCACACCTTTCAAAGAATCCATGCGCTTGATACCGAGATACTTTCGACACTTATAGCCGCTTAGTTCGTAAAACAATCCTGTGACTTCAAATGTAGCGCTCAACTGGATTCCTTGATTTCATGTAACGTTTGGTTAAGGGGCGGGCTTTATCCCGTCCCAGTGAGCGAAGCGAGTGATTTGAACAAATTTTTATAAGCTGTTCGGCCAAGGAAATTCAAACTCTTGTTTTTCCTAATTGAATCGATAAAGGATCATCCCTCCCAACCGCATCCACAACGATGTTTCTGTGATAATCCCTTTCAGGAATGCTACAAAGCGTTTGCCCTGCACAGAAAGCATTTAAATTATTATGAATAACTAGCGCATTGAAGGAATTTCGACTCGCCTACGATTTGCGCCAACTCCCATACCTTACATTCTTCTGGTAACTCAATATAAATCTCTAACGGACCAGCTTGGTCATCTTGAGCGCAGCAAGCTTGGCGTGATAATTTAATTTTCATGTGTGCTTATAACGGTTCAATAACCGGCAACTGTAACGTAGCGAAGCGTAAAGTAAGCTGTCCGGCGCCTCAGGCGCTTATTTAATTGGATTATTATGCATTTGATACAATTGCTGAAAAGGCAAGAGATACTGCTTGCTTTATCATTTGTTTACTCGTCTCAGATGACAATTCTTTAGACTGCCTCAACAACCAGGAACCAATACTAGTAGCTGATTCATCTTTAATAACTGACGGTAAAGTATGAAGGCTTTCAAATATCTTTGGGGTCAGTCTGACTCCGTCATAGAAATCAAATACCACGCTAGTGATGTGATCTTTTTTCTTCTCTAATCCATCATCGTCTAGAAAAAATATGGCTTGCTCATTACACTGCTGCTCCACTTTCTGCGCGGTAAAATACCCTGCTTCATAGAGCCAGCTTAAAGTAGCTGAACGCAGCTTTGTATCCTCTTTTAAATCGGGAATGCTATCTTTGATTCGTGATATTACTTCGTTTTGGGTGTTTTTTCCCGAGCCTGGAATCTCGATGAATCTAAGCTGTCGTTGATCCCAGTTGCCTGATAGCTCTGGATTCAATGAAGATATAGAGCGACTAATAGGGAAGCTCTCGAACAAGCACCCCATGTACTCTGCAAATAGGCTGTCGAATTTATCTATGTTAGACATAAATTGCACCTTTTCTTGGGTAACTTAACTAGACACCAAGTTGTGTAAGACGCCCAACGGGTCAGGTGTATAACATCCCCAATGTCGGCTAGCCAAACAAACAGCTCTAGCATAGGCACTTTAACGTTATTGGCACCTGCCCGGAAAGTTATACCCCATTGCGCTAACCGGCCGGACTTCCGCCACTTCATGTGCGTCAGCAACTAGTCAGCAGTCCCGCAAGGGCCGGTAGTTACCGGCCCAGTTCCAGCCGTTCCAGCCGTTCCAGCCGTTACTGCCCAACCTCCAACATGATCTTCCCGATGTGCTTGCTGCTTTCCATCAGCCGGTGCGCTTCGGCGGCTTCTGCGAGGGGGAAGGTGGCGTGGATTACGGGGTGGCACAGGCCCTGGTCGAGCAGCGGCCATACCTTGTCATGCAGGGCCTTGGCGATGTCGGCTTTTTCCTCGCGGCTGCGGGGGCGTAGGGTGGAGCCGGTGAAGGTGAGGCGCTTGCGCATGATCGGCATGGTGTCGAGTTCAACGCGGCTGCCTTTGAGGAAGGCGATCTGTACCAGTCGGCCTTCAACGGCGAGGGATTTAACGTTGCGGGGGATGTAGTCGCCGCCGACCATGTCGAGGATGACGTCGACGCCGTTGCCGTCGGTGGCTTGCTTGAGCACGTCGACGAAGTCTTCTTCGTGGTAGTTGATCACCCGGTCCGCACCGGCACGCCGACAGGCGTCGGCCTTTTCGCTGCTGCCGACCGTTGTGTAGACCGTGGCGCCGAACTGCTTGGCCAGCTGGATGGCGGTCAGGCCGATGCCGCTGGAGCCGCCGTGCACCAGGAAGGCTTCGCCGGGTTGCAGGCGACCGCGCTCGAACACGTTGCTCCACACAGTGAAGTAGGTTTCCGGCAGGGCGGCCGCTTCCAGCAGTGACAGCCCGGCGGGCACCGGCAGGCAGTGTTCAGCCGGGGCTACGCAGTATTCGGCGTAGCCACCGCCAGGGGTGAGGGCGCAGACCTGATCGCCGACTTTCCAGCCGCTGACTTCGGCGCCGAGGGCAACGATTTCACCGGAGATTTCCAGGCCGAGCAGCGGCGAGGCGTCAGGCGGAGGCGGGTAGCTGCCGGTGCGCTGGAATACATCCGGGCGGTTGATGCCGGCGTAGGCCACACGCACCAGCACATCCTGCGGGCCGGGCTCAGGCACGGGCCCTTCGGCCATCCGCAGGCACTCGGCGCCGCCGCCGGGACGGTGATCGATATGTCGCATGGTTTCTGCACTCATCAGCTGTTTCTCCTTTCGAGGGGCTGGACCCTGTGAACCTGCTGCGCTAAGCCATGCTGCATTCCGAGCAGCCTGACGTTCGCTCGCTAGCGGTTCACTGGGGCTGTGTGGCCGCGTTGATTGAATGGTCTGGTCGGTACACGGTAGTGCCCGCGTGGCGCGGCGCCAACCTTGATTGTTCAGCGCAAGCGTTGCGCTTCACTGAACGTAGCGCAACGGCTAGGCGCGGCTGGCGCGATTCAGCAACCCGGGTGCCCGAACCGCGCTGCAGCGGGGCGCGGCTCAACGGCCATGCGGACTCAGCATTTCCCCGACCTTGAGGGCAAAGGCGTCGATGGCGAACGGTTTGGTCATCACGGCCATGTCCGGGCCAAGCAGGTCGTTGGCGGCGAAGCTTTCGGCATAGCCGGTGGCGAAGAGCACTTTCAGCCCAGGGCGTTGCTGGCGGACGATTTCGGCAAGCTGCCGGCCGTTCATGCCGGGCAGGCCAACGTCAGAAACCATCAGGTCGATCCGCTGCTGGCTTTCGGTGATCTCCAGCGCTTCGGAGGCTTCGCCGGCTTCAAGTGTTTCGTAGCCAAGGTCATTGAGCACTTCGACCACCAACGAGCGAACCACGGGCTCGTCCTCGACCACGAGGATGGTTTCGCCAGTGCCCTGTGGCGTGCGTTCAGGCTCCACTTTTACCGGGCTCATGGCACCGTGGTGAACCGGCAGGTAGAGGTACACGCTGGTGCCATCGAAGGGCTTGGACTCGAGCTGTATGTAACCTTTGGCCTGCTTGATGTAGCCGTACACCATGGAAAGCCCGAGGCCGGTGCCCTGGCCGATCGGCTTGGTGGTGAAGAAGGGTTCGAAAGCGCGCTCGACCACTTCAGGCGCCATGCCGGTACCGGTATCGGTCACCGATAGCAGCACATAGTCGCCCTCGGTCAGTCCGCGGCGGGCGGCATCTGGCTCGCTGCCCACCTGGACACTTCGCGTGGACAAGCTGACCCGACCACCATGGGGCATGGAATCGCGTGCGTTGATCACCAGGTTGATGACGGCGCTTTCCAGCTGGTTCATGTCCATGCAGGCAGGCGGCAACCCGGCACTGAGCTGGGTGACCACTGCGATGTTTTCGCCGGTGGTGCGATGGAGCAGGTCTTCCAGCGAGGCGACCATCTGGTTGACGTCCACCGGCCTGAGGTCGAGCGCCTGCTGACGGGAGAAGGCCAGCAGGCGTTGCGTCAGTGCCGCGGCGCGCTGGGCGGAATTAACGGCGGCGTTGATGTAACGCTCGTGATCCTGCTCGCCGCGCGCGTGGCGACGCTGCATGAGGTCAAGGCTGCCGATGATGCCGGTCAGCAGGTTGTTGAAGTCGTGAGCGATGCCGCCGGTGAGCTGGCCGACGGCATCCATCTTCTGCGCCTGGCGTAGCGCTTCCTCGGTCTGACTGTGCTCGGCGACTTCGGCGGCCACGCGGGCTTCGAGGTCTTCGTTGAGCTGGCGCAGCCGGGTCTCGCTGATGCGAAGGGCGTCTTCAGCGTGCCTGCGGGCGCTGACGTCGGTGCAAGCACCGGCCATGTAGGCGACCTTGCCGCTGGCATCGCGAAAGGTTTTGGCCTTGCAGGCCAGCCATTGTTGCGGGCCCGGCCGGGCCAGGCGGAACTCCACGGCGACGTCCTGAGCCTGGCTTTGGTTGTTGAAGACGAAGCGCACCTGCGTGCGGTCGTCAGGGTGCACCTGCTCGATAAAGCGTTCGAAAGTGTCGAGCTTCATCCCCAGCGGCAACTGAAGGATCTGCTCCAGCGCACTGTCGAGGTAGAAACCGCCATCGTCCAGATACCAGGTAAAGGTGCCTGTACCTGAGGCCAGCAGGGCGGCGCGAAATCGCTCTTCAGAATGGCTCAGGGTGGCAGCGTCCTGCCTGAGCACCTGCTCGGTGACATCCTGCGTCTGGTGGATGATGCAGGTGACCTCTCCCTTTTCGTCCAGCACCGGCACGTTGATCGGGTTCCAGTAACGCACTTCGAAACCACCGCCTTCGGACGCGCGCCGAGGAATGTCGTACTTGGTGGTCGCCATGCGATCCGGCGCGCGGGTCTCCAGCACCCGCTCAAGCGATGCGCGCAATACTCCGGGCCCGGAGGCAGCCGTTTCGTCCGGGTTGTTGCCGAAGACCTCGAAAATCGAGCGACCGATGCAATCCTCGCGGCTGATATTGGTCGCCTGCAACCGTACTTCACTGGCTGCCAACATGATGAACTCCGGGTCTGCGGAGAGGATCAGGTTGATATTGGGAAGGGCTTCGAAGATTGCCTGGAAGTCGAGTGGCTGTTTCATCGGGACGGTCGGGCCTTATGGATGGTTTTGGCGCTGAGCGGCGAGTAAACCGACAAGGCGAAGAAGCGACCGAGTTTCCATCGGTCGCCATGACGGACCAGGGCCGACCCCACCGCATGGGCGTATGCCACGCTGTGTTCGGTGCTGGTCGGGGTGGCATCGGACCTGAGCCAGAGGCAAATCATTACCCGTCTTCACGCTTGGGCATTGGAATCGCGACGCTGCTCTCGACGCTGCCTGCGGTGGCATCGCCTTCCTTGTAGAAGGGCTCCAACTCGTCACGGGCCTGCGCCTAGTGCTCCTGCTCCTGACCTTCGGGACGGCCCTTGGCTTCCCATATTTCGTGGGCGCGTTCGCGGATACGCTGTTCGTCAGCCATCTACTTACCCTCGCTGTGCTGTCCGAAGCGCCGTTGCAAAGCGTCTCGGCTCGATTAGGTGCTTTTCACACCAGGTATTCAGCAGAGGCAAGGAGCAGGCAGATGGTTCCAGTGCAAAACAGGTTAGCCGACGAAAGCCCTAGTGAAAGGGTCGGAATTCAGCGCAGCGTGGCCGACTGTCCGATGAGCTCGTGCATCCGCTCGGCCAGATCGTTGACCGAGAACGGTTTGGTCAGCACCGCCATACCCGGCTCAAGCCGACCGTTGTGGAACAGGGCGCTCTCGGCATAGCCGGTGATGAACAGCACGCGCAGATCGGGTCGACTGAGGCGGCCGGCGTTGGCAAGCTGCAGCCCGTTCATGCCGCCCGGCAGGCCGAAATCGGTGACCAGCAAATCGATGTGCACACCGGACTGCAGCACTTCGAGCCCGGCGATCCCGTCTGCCACCTCAATGGCGCGATAACCGAGGTCACCCAGCAGGTCGGTGACCAATAAGCGCACCGTCGGCTCATCATCGACCACCAGCACCGTTTCGCCTCGCTGCGCGGGCAGCATGGGCGGCAAGCCGGGTGAGTCGCTTTCGCCTTCGGCGATGCCGAGGTAGCGCGGCAGATAAAGGCTGACTGTGGTGCCGGCACCCAGCTGTGAGTGGATACGTACCTGACCACCCGATTGCTGGGCGAACCCGTAGATCATCGACAGACCGAGGCCGGTGCCTTCGCCCATCGGCTTGGTGGTGAAGAACGGATCGAACGCCTTGGCCAGCACCTCGGGCGACATGCCGGTGCCGCTATCGGTGACCCGGATCGCCAGGTACTCGCCTTTTGGAATGTCGTGCTGGCGGGCGCTCGCGGTATCGAAGACCCGGTTGCCGGTTTCAACGGTGATGCGACCGCCCTCAGGCATGGCATCGCGGGCATTGAGGCACAGGTTGAGCAGTGCGTTTTCCAGTTGTGACGGATCGACCAGCGCTGTCCAAAGACCCGCAGTGCAGAAGCTCTCCACCACCACGTTCGGCCCGACGGTGCGCTGGACCATGTCGAGCATGCCGCTGACCAGCTTGCCGGCATCGATGGCCTTTGGCGCCAGGGTCTGCCGACGGGAAAAGGCCAGCAGACGATGCGTCAGCGCCGCGGCCCGCTTGGTGGCGCTCTGCGCGACCAGCAGGTACTTTGCGACGTCGCCGATGCGCTCCTGCCTGACGCGGGTCTCGATCATTTCCAGGCTGACCGAGATGCCCGCGAGCAGGTTGTTGAAGTCGTGTGCCAAACCGCCGGTGAGCTGGCCTACGGCTTCCATCTTCTGTGCCTGACGCAGCTGTTCATGGGTCGATTCGAGCTGCGCCTGTCGCGCCTTTTCCTCGGTGATGTCACGGCCGGTGGCGTAGGTCTTGTTAGCCGCCGGGGCGGCGACCCATGAAATCCAGTGTTCCGCCCCGTTCTTGTGCCGATAGCGATTGACGATCCGGGCCGGGTCGCCACCGGCGGTGGCCAGGTAGGCATCAACGGTCAGCGGATGGTCTTCTTCAGTGATGAACTCGTTGACGTGGTGCCCGATCAACTCTTCGGGCTGGTAGCCCAGCACAGTCGTCCATGCCGGATTCACACGCTGGAAGATCCCTTCGAAGTTGATCACCACCATCAGATCCGGCGAGGTGTCCCACATCAGGTTGCGCTCCTCCGTTCGGATGGCAACCTCGTGGACCAACTGCTCGTTCATGTCACGCAATTGCTGTTTGGCAATTAGGCGCTGCTGCTCGGCGATTACCTGACCGGTGATCTCGATGCCCTGGTTCAGCAGGCCGAGGATGCGGCCGTCTTCACCAAAAATCGGCGTAGCGCTGATGTTCCAGTAGGTAACCTCGGGCTGGCCGTTGCGCACCATTGGCAGCTCGACCCTGTTCTGTGCGAAGCCTTCCCCAGTGCGCATCGCATGATGAAAAGGTGGCGCCACCATGTCCCAGACTTCACCCCAAACCTCTGTCACTGGCTGGCCCAACGCGGCGGGATGCCGATCGGCCATGGAAGGGATGTACGTGTCGTTATAGAGCATTCGCAGCTCTGGTCCCCAGAGCACCGTTCCCAGCAGCGGTGAATTCAGGCAGGCACCAACCATTGAGCGCAACGACTGCGGCCAATCCTCGATCGGGCCGAACGGCGTGGCCGCCCAGTCATGGCTGCGCATCAACGCGCCCATCTCCCCGCCACCGGAGAGAAAAGCAGGCACCTCATCTATCGCGTCAGGCATGTCCGGGCATCGTCCTCTGGAGCCGCCACCGGGTGTGTGGGTGGCTCCTGCTGCTGGTTGTCGGCTGTCGAACCCCACCGGGTCCGAATTCAACCTAAGGGGTGAGGTTTGGAAAACGATGTGGCCAAGGCGTTCCAGAGCGACACCGAAGAGAGAATCCTACACATACGCGAGCGTGGATCCGAGACGAGGACGCCCACGCCTACACCACGGCACCTCTTGTCGGCACCTCGTCAAGGAACAAACGCACCGGTCGATATGTTGGCAAGAGGTTCTGTTGTGCTGATTCCTTGGGCCTGTCCCTGATGTCGCACAACCCATTCCGGACGTCGCGCTGACAGTTCGGTCCATTTGAATTTCCAGGCAGTGATCGTATGGCTGGTGCTCCAATCCCGATAAATGAAGCGCAGCGTCAGTTGCAGGTGACGCAGTTGTGCCGGCTGGATACAACGCCCGACGAGGTGTTCGAGCACATCGTGAGCATGGTGGCGGCGTATTTTCAGGCGCCGATCGCATTGATCTCGATCGTCGACGAACAGCGCCAGTGGTTCACCGCGCGGGTCGGGCTGCTGGCGCAGGAAACGCCGCGACAGGACTCTTTCTGCGCCTATGCCATTCTCGCCAACGAGCCGTTCCAGGTGCTCGATGCCACCCGGGACGCACGTTTCCAGGACAACCCGCTGGTCACCGGTGAGCCGGGCATTCGTTTCTATGCGGGCATGCCCCTGGTCACGCCGGAAGGGCTGGGCCTGGGCAGCCTGTGCATCATCGACACCCAGCCGCGGCGGGCGATGACCCCGCAGGAACTGTCGATGCTCGAGCATTTCGCCAAGCTGACGATGGCGCGCATCCTGACCCTGCGTCGCACCAACTTCATCGACGCATCCACCGGATTGCTCAACCGCTCGCGGCTCGAGGATGACGTGGCGCGGGCAGCCTCAACCTCTCAGAGCAATGTACTGGTCGTGGCCGATGTGATCGGGCCGATGCTGCTGAATGACATCATCAAGGTGCTGGGTCACAGCTTTGCCCAAGCGCTGATGCTGCGCATGAAGCAGACGTTGCAAGCGCAGCTTCCCGAACCGTGCGGGCTGTATTGCATCAGCCCGAGTCGTTTTGCCTTTCTGATCCCGGACGGGCCTTCCGGTGAACTGACCCAACTCTATGACCGGATCATCGCGGCGTTCGACGCGCCAGTGCAGTGCAATTCGATTCCGATCAAGACCCAGATCGGCCTTGGCGTGCTGCCGCTGCACAGCGGCGTGCTGGAGCAGGACTGGCTGCGCCTGGCGATCACCTCGGCTGACGACGCACGCGACCGTGGTATCGGCTGGTCGCCTTACGAGTCCCGACTCGATGCAGTGCAGCAGCGTGCCTTCACCTTGCTCAGTGGCCTCGCCGAGGCGCTGCACGGCGACGGTCAGCTGCGGTTGGTCTACCAGCCGCGCATCAGCCTGGACGACGGGCGTTGCACTTCGGTGGAGGCGCTGCTGCGTTGGGATCACCCGACGCTCGGCGCCATCGGCCCGGCCGAATTCATTCCGCTGGCCGAGAAGACCGCGCTGATCCGCGAGCTGAGCCTGTGGGTGGCCGAGCAGGCCGTGCTGCAGGCGGCAGCGTGGCAACGCCAGGGGGCCAGGTTCAAGGTGGCGATCAACGTGTCGGCGTCGGACCTGGACAGCCCAGCCTTTGCCAATCGCTTCATCGAGTTGCTGAACAGCCAGCACATCGACCCGACGAGCCTGGAGGTGGAGTTCACCGAAAGCGCGCTGATGCGTAATCCGGGCGAAGTCAGCCACCAATTGCAGCGTTTGCGCTCATTGGGCGTGGAAGTGGCCATCGACGATTTCGGCACGGGCTACAGCAACTGGACCTATCTGCGCGACCTGCCGGCCTCGACGGTCAAGCTCGACCAGTCGTTCATCCGCCACCTGGGTGACGACGAAAAGGATCGGCGGCTGGTACGGACCATCATCGACCTGGCCAAGCGCCTGGAGCTACGCGTCGTTGCTGAGGGCATCGAAACCCAGGCGATCTGCGAGCTGGTGGCCCAATGGGGGTGTGACGAGGGGCAGGGCTATTACATCGCCCGACCCATGGCGCCCGAGTTGCTGCTGGGTTGGACTGCTCAAAACGCGCTGACAGCTCAGGGCAGCGCAGGCTGAATCACTGCGACAAGACCGTATTGGTCAGCCTCGGACGCTGACCGAGACTCAGGCGCCAGCCCGCGTTCCACGGGCCGCAGCGGTCACTCTTTCCTAGCATGATGGTCATCACTGAAGCGCACAGCAGCTTGCGCGGCCTCCACATCATCGAGCAGGTATTGCGTGTTGCCCTCGTGGTCGGTAATGCGAAAGACCACCTGAACGTCGGGCCCACGCATCGCCTCGGGTATATCGTTGCCCCGGAGCTTGGTCACGGTCACAGACATGGCGGTCTCCTTATGGCGATAAGGTTGTGACCGGAGCCGACCCAAGGCGATCCCTCGGCCTAAATCATTCGGCTGAGTGGCGCCGAGCTGTGCTTTCGCCAGCTTGGCGCAGGGCCGCCTCGCGCTCGAGCTGCAGCTCCATGGCATAGCCCGGCTGCTCGACGCTGCCGTAGTCGCGGGTGTAGCGCCGGGCGAATTCACCCACACCCCATTCGAGGTACTGCTCGACGTGCTTGAGCTCATGCGCCCAGAGCGCGACGTTGTCGAGCGCGTCGGCCTCGTTGCGGAAGACGATAATGTCGATCAGCGTCACCGCGACGATGTCCGGGTTGCGCAGCAGGGTGTTGGCGGCGGTGAGCACGCTGTCATCGCCTACGCGGTAGCGCGCGGTCTCCAGCACTGCCAAGTCGAAATAGGGCTCCAGTTGCGAGCGAATGTGCAGCGGGATCGGCCGGCTCTCCTGCAACGCCAGCCTATCGCGCGACTGACGGATCCAGGTCTCAAGCCCCGCGGCCGCCAGCCATTGCATCTGCTCGTACAAGGTTTCGGAATGCTGCGCAGAGGCCGGCATGCACACGCAGGCACCCAGGCAGAGCGGCTGCTGGCCGGGCGGGCAGGCGGTCTGCGCCTGGCTCGAAAAGATCGACGAACCGAGCACGCAGGCGAACACCGTGCGCAGGAAACGGAAGCGGGAGGAGGCGGACACGTAGGTACTCTTCGGATGAGCTAGGCGGCCCGCAGGGCCGGCCGGCGCGCACTATAGCTGCGCCGGCCGGCCAGGCGAAGAGGGCGCTGATGCCCGGTCAGAGCACCGGTGATGCAGCGCTCACCACGCGCAGGGCAAGGCCTTCGTAGGGGTCGAGATTGAAGGTCATCTCACCGTTCTCGGTCAGGTCGCCTTCGATGCTTTCGTGGATGATGTCGACCACAGGCCCGGGCGCTACGCCGGGGAGGGTGACCGTCTCGCTGATGGTCTCGGAGCTGAAGTTGAGCGCCGTGATCTGCACACCTTTGCCGGCCGGCAGTTCATGGACCATGACCAGTAACCCTGGCGCCTGCACATCCGGAATCAGGATCTGCTTGCTGGCGGCGATGTCGTAGGCGCGGCGTACGCTGAGGATGCGCTTGAGCTGGCAGGCGAAGGAACCGCCATTCTGCAGCTGCTCGACCAGGCTGCCGTACAGCGAGCGCGCCTTGGGCAGGCCTTCGCTGGAGGTTTCCACCTCGGGTGCGATATCGGCCAGGTCGTAACCGCCGCGATGCAGCCAGCGGGTGTCGCCTTCCGTCATCAGGTGTTCCACCTGCTCGGCTTCCAGCGGCAACGCGCCGACCAGATCCCAGCCGGAGAGGGCGAACACGCCGGGCTGCATGGCGTTGAACATCACCAGCAGAATATGCAGGCGCTGGATCTGTTCGATATCGGCGGCGCTGATGGTGTTGAGGTCACGGATGCCCAGCGCCGCCGTGATGACGCTGACGGTGGTGCAGGACACGCCGTTGGTGACGAACTTGAGGTTGTAGGGCGCGTGCTCGCCTGTCAGGCGTTCGTACATCTCCTCGCGGATGTGCTCGCGCAGGACGCCGCCGGGCAGGGTCTGCCCGTGGTAGTGGTAATGGTCGTAGGCGTGCAATGTCCAGAAATGCACCAGTTCCAGGGTCAGCTCGTCGTGGTTCTGCATTGCGTGGATCAGCGAAGCCGGATCGATGCCGAACGCGTGGACTTCACGCAGCATCAACCGCAGGAATTCGGTATCTCCAGTCACGAGGGCGTGGTGATAAGCCGGACGAGTGATGAAGTCGTAGGACAGATCGGCGCCGCCATGGGACATCGAGGCGATGTCGTCGATGGTCAGGTTCAGTTCCTGGAAGCTGAAACCACCGGCTTTGCGGATGGCGCCGGCAATCAGCTGGTTACCGGTCACTGACAGCGGATGGCCTTCGGACCAGGCGGTGCCCTCGGCGCGACGCTCAACACCGAGGAAGCCGTTGGCATCCAGGCGCAACACCCGAGCGCCGGACACGTCGATGGCATGCAGCGCATCGCCAATGATCAGTTGCTGCGCGGCGAAGGTTGGGTCCAGCCAGTTCAGCGACGGCTGGCCTTCCTTGAAGTAGTGCAGATAGACCCAGCGGCGGCGTTTTCCGTCGACCCCAGTGACCACATTGGTCACGCTCCAGTCGGTGTCCTTGATGCCGGGCTCGAAGAAGATTACCCGCTGCAGCTGGCCGACGATGTAGTGCTTTTCCTTGAGCTGATCAACCACCGGCGGCGGGAGGTTTACCGCATCCCGGCCCTTGGGCACGGCAGGCAACAATGGCCAGTCTTCCTCGTTGATCTCGACCATGTGGTAGAGGCCGGGATAGTCGCCGTAGGCCATCTCGGCGAGGCGGAAATCCGCGCCCTTGCCGGTGTGCGCCGGGACGACGTCGTCGATGACGATGGCGTTGTGCGCGGCGGCCATGCGGCTGAGCTGCTGCATCTCCTGCTCGGTCCCGAGGTTGGGGTCGATGTCGAAGCTGATGCGGTCGAAGTTGCCGTCGATGGTCGGCGTGAACTCGCGGCCGCGCAGACCGCCGGAGCGCTTCATCGGGCCGTTGTGAATACCTTGCACGCCCAGCTCGGACAGCGCGCTCCAGAGGCGGTCGTCCCCCAGCGCCTGCAACACCGAGCCGCCTTCAGGGGTGATGATGGCCGCCGGGTAGGCGGTGAACCACACCGAGGAGATCGCACTGGCGTCGCGTGGGCGTGCCTGGGCGTAAGGCCGCTGCCAGAGCCGCGCCTGGCCGGCATAGAGTCGGGCCCGCTCGCGGGCGGCGTGAAGCATGGACTGGCTTTCCAGCCACTCGATGTAGGTATTGTCTGGCGTGCTCATAACGACCTTCGATTCCCGTTGCGCTGAGGGCGAATGTAGTCGTTTGAGTCGACTGCACCCGCATCGTTGCATCGAAAAGTCACGCCGTCGCCGGTTGCTCAGTTCAGCGCTGTGAGCGCGGCGGGTCTGGAGGTGCCAGGCCGGGGTGGGCAATGAGCCGGCTCGACGTGACGTCGGGAAGCACAGCAACCCGCCGCGTCACCTCAGCCGCCAGGCACGCACCCCGGCAGTGAAGCGCTTGCTTGCCGCCTCGGTCAGCGGGTGCCGATCACCGTAGCGGCGTCACCCGGCTGCCCGGCCAGCTGACGCTGCGCCATCTTCTGCTGCTTGTAGGCCAGGGCCGCAGGCGCGACCGGCGTGACCTTGCCGGTTTCCATCCACTTCTTCAGGCGGTTGGCATCAGCCATGTGGGTGTACTTGCCAAAGGCGTCGAGCACCACAAAGGCCACCGGGCGCTTGTTCATCACCGTGCGCATCACCAGGCAATGGCCGGCGGCATTGGTGAAACCGGTCTTGGTCAGCTGGATGCTCCAGTCAGGCTTGCGCACCAGGGCGTTGGTATTGCGGAACCCCAAGGTGTAGTTGGGCTTGTGGAAAGCCACGGTTTTCTCGCTGGTGGTGCTGAACTGTTCGATCAGCGGGTAGGCCTGACTGGCCTTGAGCAGCTTGACCAGGTCATTGGCGCTGGAGACGTTCTGCTCGGACAGACCGGTCGGTTCGACATAGCGCGTGTGGGTCATGCCCAGCGCCTTGGCCTTGGCGTTCATTGCCTGGATGAAGGCACCGTAGCCGCCGGGATAATGATGAGCCAGGCTCGCGGCGGCGCGGTTCTCGGATGACATCAGAGTCAGCAGCAGCATTTCCCGGCGGCTGATTTCGCTGCCGATGCGCACGCGCGAGTAGACGCCCTGCATCTCACGCGCATCGCGGATGGTGACGGACAGGCGCTGGTCGAGTGGCAACTTGGCGTCGAGCGCCACCATTGCGGTCATCAGCTTGGTCACCGAGGCAATCGGCACAACCACGTCTGGATTGCTGGAATAGAGGATTTCGTTGGTTTTCAGATCGACCAGCAGCGCGCTGCCAGAAGCCAGTTCCTGCTGAGCAGGGGCTTTGGGTGCAGCGAGCGAGACGGGGGACGACATGACGCTGCTGCAGGCGAGCAGCAGACCGAGAAGGGTATGACGAAGCTTCAAGATGGACACCGATGAATTGGCAGTGAAAAAAGGCGCGCCGAAGCAGACGGACGCGGCGCGCATTATACGGAAAAGGCGAGCATAAACATGGCCGCCAGCCCTTATATTTCGGCGCCTCCAGCGGATCGACCGGACGCAGGGCGCCAGCCGTTTCGCTCGTTTCGCCGTCCGGACCGCTCAGCGAAGCGGCCACAATACAAAGCGTAGATCAACCGACGCAGCGCTGCCGCAGGCATACGAATTCGCCGTTAAACACGCTATCGGCCGCGCGGCTTTTCGCCACAACCGAGCCGACCAGCGGAACCCGGCTGCCATTGATAGGTCCGCTCATAGCAGTCTGGGTGTTTTGGTTGAGCACGGCCGAACGCACCTTCACGGCTTCGCAGAGTCCAAACCGTACATTCAAAGGGGAGAACGCTATGTCCCGCTTCAGCCGCACACCGACCACCCGTGACGAAATCGAACGCGAAATACAGAACCTGATGGCTGCGCTCGACGACCTGAAGGACGACGCCTCGCGCGAATCGCGTAACCGTTTCAATGCGCTGCGCTCGCGCGCCGAAACGCTGTGGAACGAAAACCGATTGGACGAGCACTGCCACGACCTGTCCCGCCGCGGTCGTGACGCCGGGCGCATGGCCAAGGACTGCGCACGCGAGCACCCGCTGAGCACCGTCGCCCTGGCCGCAGGCGCAGTGGCGCTGATTGGCTATCTGGCCACCCGACGCTGATCCGGCCAAGCCATCATGCTCAACGCTGAAACGCCGCGGCTCAAATTCGCTCTGTACGGGGCGCATTCGAGCCTCGGCAATGCGCTGCTTTGCGAGCTGCTGACCCGCCAGCACGAAGCCGTGACCCTGGTCGACGATCTCAACTCGATGACCGTACGACCGGGCCTGCGCGCCAAAACCGGCGATCTGTTCGATGCCACCAGCGTCTCGCAGAGCGTGGCCGGGATGGATGCGGTGATCTGTCTATTCGACAGCCCTGCATTGGCGACAGCCTCCGGCTCGGCAGCCAACCACCAGCCGCATGATCTGTCTCAGGCGGTCGACGCTCTGCTGTCGGGGTTGCCGAAAGTCGGTGTCGATCGGTTGCTGCTGGTCGTGGACCTGTCAGCCAAGGGTGACAATCCAGCTGTTGCGGCAGCGCGGCAGCGCATTGCAGCGCACCCGTTGAAGTGGACGCTGGTGGATGCCAAAGCCGATGGTGACGATCTGTCGATCGAGGATTTCAACGTGATCGACCATCTCGACCCCGGCGATCGACGCGTGCAGCTAAGGCGTATCGCGGCCGGCATCGTCGACGAGCTGGAGACACCGCAGCACCTGCACGAGCAGATTCACTTCCGCCTCTGATTGCGCTGGCTTTCAGCCAGCGAGCTGAAGGCGCAGTGCCGCCAGCACAGTGGCCGATTCCGGCCGCACACCTCGCCAGAGTTCGAACGCCGCAGCCGCCTGCTCGACCAGCATGCCGAGCCCGTCGCGACTGGACGCCTTACGCGCGGCCGCCCACTGGCAGAAGGGCGTCGCCTGAGCGGCATACATCATGTCGTAGCAGAAGGTAACGCCCGGCTCGATCAGGCCATCGCCCAGCGGTGGCAGCTCGCCGCCGAGGCTCGCCGACGTGCCGTTGATGATCACATCGAACGGGCCTTGCAGCTGCTCAAAGGCGCTGGCACTCACCGGCCCCAGCTCGGCAAATTCACCCGCCAGCTGTTCGGCCTTGGCCAGGGTGCGGTTGGCGATGACCAGCGCGGCCGGGCGCTGCGCCAGTAGCGGCTCGAGTACACCGCGCACCGCCCCCCCGGCGCCCAGCAGCAGGATCCGCTTGCCTTGCAAGGCGACGCCGGCGTTATCCAGCAGATCGCGGACCAGACCGATACCGTCGGTGTTGTCACCCAGCAAGCTGCCGTCTTCGAGCTTTTTCAGAGTGTTCACCGCGCCGGCACGCTGGGCGCGCTCACTCAGCCTGTCAGCCAGGCGGTAGGCCTGTTCCTTGAACGGCACGGTGACGTTGGCGCCCAGACCCGTCTCGAAAAAGGCTTTGGCAAAGCCAGGAAAGTCATCCAGCGGCGCCAGCAAGGGTTCGTAGCTGAGATCCTGCCCGGTCTGTTCGGCAAACAAACGGTGGATCTGGGGCGACTTGCTGTGCCCGATGGGGTTACCAAAAACGCCGTAGCGGTCCATCAACAATTACTCCGCTTCAAATATGTTCTGCACCCGTCACGCGTGAGCGTCTGGCAGACGCAACGTGTGAGAAAGCCGCGTCAGCGCTGCTCGCCCAGCCAGTCTCGATCCTGCAGGAAATACTCGGTCAGGCGCGCCTCCGGCGAGCCGGGTTCGGGATGCTTGTCGTAACCCCAGCGCACCAACGGCGGCAATGACATGAGGATCGACTCGGTGCGTCCACCCGATTGCAGACCGAACAGGGTGCCGCGGTCGTACACCAGGTTGTATTCCACATAGCGACCGCGGCGCAGCTCCTGGAAGGCGCGCTCGCGTTCGCCGTACGGTATCGCCTTGCGACGCTGGACGATGGGCAGGTAAGCCTCGATGTAGGCATCGCCCACCGCCCGCATGAAGGCAAAGCTGGTATCGAAGTCCCAGTCGTTCAGATCATCGAAGAACAGCCCACCGACCCCGCGCGGCTCGTTGCGATGCTTGATGTGGAAATAGCGGTCGCACCATTCCTTGTATCGCGGGTAGACATCGGCACCGAACGGCGCGCAGGCATCCCGGGCCACGCGATGCCAGTGCACGCAGTCCTCTTCATTGCCGTAGTAGGGCGTCAGGTCGAAGCCGCCACCAAACCACCAGACCGGCTCCTCACCTTCCTTTTCGGCAATGAAGAAGCGCACGTTGGCGTGGGAGGTCGGCACGTAAGGGTTCTCCGGATGGATCACCAGCGACACGCCGAGCGCTTCGAAACCACGGCCGGCCAGTTCCGGACGATGGGCACTGGCCGAAGGCGGCAGACCGCTGCCGTGAACGTGGGAGAAGTTGACGCCACCCTTTTCGATCAGCGCACCGTTTTCGATGACCCGGGTCCGGCCACCGCCGCCTGCAGGACGCGTCCAGGCATCCTCGACGAAGCGCGCGCCGCCGTCCTCGGTCTCAAGGGTGGCGCAGATACGGTCCTGCAGATCGAGCAGGTAGGCTTTGACGGCTTCGGTACGCTCGTTCACGAATTCACCTTGGCAAGTGGGCTGCGCTGCCGCCGGCCATGGGCCCAGAGCGGCAGCGCTAGAACAGAAGGCCGGCAAGCATATCACCGGGCCAATTGACGGACGCGCCCGAGAAGCGTTGGATAGGCTCCTTTGTATTTGCCAGGAGTCGATATGTCGCAGCGCATCCAGTTCAGTCAGCACGGTGGTCCTGAAGTCCTCGAACAGGTCGACGTCCCGGTCGCCGCACCCGGTGTCGGTGAGGTCCGCGTGCGCAACCATGCGATCGGCCTGAACTTCATCGACACTTACTTTCGCAGCGGGCTCTACGCGCCGCCGAGCCTGCCGTCGGGCCTGGGCACCGAAGGTGCCGGTGTCGTCGACGCGCTGGGGGAGGGCGTCGATGATTTCGCGGTAGGTGATCGTGTCGCTTACGCGACCGGACCGCTGGGTGCTTACGGTGAACACCACACCCTGCCAGCGCGGCATCTGGTCAAGCTGCCCGAAAGCGTGAGCTTCGTACAAGCCGCCTCGGTGATGCTCAAGGGCCTGACGACCCAATATCTGCTGCGCCAGACCTATGCGCTTAAAGCCGGTGAAACCATCCTGTTCCATGCGGCGGCGGGCGGTGTCGGATCGATTGCTTGCCAGTGGGCCAAGGCCATCGGTGCCAGACTGATCGGCGTGGTGGGCTCGGCGGAAAAGGCCGAGCGCGCCAAGTCGCTGGGCGCCTGGGCAACCATCGACCGCACGCAGGAAGACGTGGTGCAGCGCGTATTGGAGCTGACCGATGGCCAGAAATGTCCGGTGGTCTACGACTCGGTGGGCAAGAGCAGCTGGGACGTCTCGCTCGATTGCGTTGCACCGCGTGGCCTGCTGGTCAGCTTCGGCAATGCCTCCGGCGCGGTGACGGGGGTCAACCTCGGTGTACTGGCCCAGAAGGGCTCGCTGTATGTCACCCGGCCGACTCTGGCCGGCTACGCCACCTCAGCCGAACGCCTGCGAGACATGGCGGCCGAGCTGTTCGAGATGATCGCCAGCGGAAAGATAAACGTGGAGATCGGCCAACGCTACGCACTCGCCGACGCCGCCGAGGCACAGCGCCAGCTCGCCGCAGGCAAGACAACCGGCTCAACCATCCTCCTGCCCTGAGCCGGCAGACGTGTACGCCCTGACGCCAGCGGCGTCAGGAGGCGCGAATCACCTCGCCGTTGCGTATGTCGCGGATGGTGGAAGGGTTTTTACGTCCGCCCAGGCTGCCGCCCAGCACGCCGTCCAGATCGCCAGGGAAGTATTGCTCGACGCGCAGACGCGACCGCGCCGAAGGTCGGCCGGCCGGATTCGCCGATGTGGATACCAATGGGCCGGTCAGGGCGCATAGCCTGGCGACCAGCGGGTGATCGGTCACACGAAGCGCCACGCTGTCATGCTCGCCGGTGATCCAGTCAGGCAGACGGTCGCGGTGCGGGACCAGCCAGGTGTTCGGCCCCGGCCAGCTGCCAACCAGCCGGTCCAGCCAGCGCTCAGGAAGATCGTCCAGCAGGAATTCGAACTGCTCGATGCAATCGGCGACCAGGATCAGGCCTTTCTCCACCGGCCGTTCCTTGAGTGCTAGCAACCGATGCACCGCATCGCTGTCCCAAGGATCGCAGCCCAGCCCCCACACCGCCTCGGTCGGATAAGCGATGACTCCACCACGTCTAACGACTCGCGCCGCCTGCTGCACACGCCAATTGCCGACCATTGCCAACTCCCCTGAGACTGATCAGCGAAGTGTACCCAAGCGCCGGTGGCAGCACAGCAGCCCTCAACCCGTACAGGCGATCCAGCGACCGTTCTCGTAAACAACCACGCCCTCGATTTCAAGCTCGGTGAGCGCTGCGAGGGTTTCCGACAAAGGCTGGTTCACCGCACTGGCCAGCGCCTCGCTGCTCATGGGGGCGGCATGCAGCTGGGCGACTAGAGGATGCATCGGCTCGGATCGTTGCGCTTCGGGAGCGGCCGGGCCTTGCTGCCAGCCGCGCAAGGCTTGCAGCACGTCTTCGACACTTTCCACCAGCGCCGCACCCTGGCGGATCAACTGGTGACAGCCTCGGGCGCCCGGATGGTGGATCGAGCCGGGAATCGCATAGACCTCCCGGCCCTGCTCGGCAGCCAGACGGGCGGTGATCAGCGAGCCGCTCGAAGGACTTGCCTCGACCACCAGCACACCCAACGACAAGCCGCTGATGATGCGATTGCGACGTGGAAAGTTGGCGGCCTGCGGCGGGCAATCGAGCGGTAACTCGGATACCAGCGCACCACCGCCTTCAACGATGCGTGCAGCCAGCCCCAGATGGCGGCGCGGATACAGTTGTTCGAGACCGGTACCCAGTACGGCGATGGTCTTGCCGCCGACGTCCAGTGCGCCTTGATGAGCCGCACCATCAATACCCAGCGCTAGACCGCTGGTGATCACGAAACCACCGCGCGCCAGGCTGCGAGCAAAGGCCGTGGCGTTATCCAGTCCCGGCCGGGAAGCGCGTCGGCTTCCGACCATGGCCAGCTGCGGTCGCTCCAAAAGGCTTGGGTCACCTTCGATGAACAGCAGCGGCGGAGCGTCCGGCAGCTCTTCCAGCAAACCGGGATAAGCCGGGTCATCCCACATCAGCAGGTGTCGCGCCGGCGCTGCCAGCCACTTGAGGCTGGCAGCGGCTCGCTCACGAATTGCCGGACTGCGCCTGGCTTCGGCGCAACCAGCCGGTAAACCCAGCGAGCGCCAGGCGGACCCTGGCGCACTGAGCGCAGAAGACGCATCGGGAAACGCACTGAGCAGCTTACGCAGACGACGCGGGCCCAGCTCCGGCAACACGTGCAGGCGCAGGCGCGCTTCCAGTTCGGCGGGGGAAATCGAAGGCATGAGAACAGTCCTTGTCTCGTCGCACCGCATCCATGCAGTGCTTGTTCAGCAGAAATGACAAGCCCCGCAATGCGGGGCTTGGGGTCTCAGGGGTTGCGGACCTTGTCCATCACCGAGAGTGAGCGAGTCGCCTGCAGGACCAGGCCATAGCTGAGCTTGTCGTAGGTGCGGAACACCATCAGCAGGCCCGAGCGCTCGTCCGGGATCTTCACGTTTTCACCGGTGACCCTGTCGCGGACGGTTTCGCCGGTCTTGTACACCGCCAGCACATTGCCGACGCTCAGTCCGTCACGCGCGCCCCGATTCAGGGTGACCACATCGAACTGACCGATCTGGGTCACGCCGCGCGGCACATCGAGGATCACGCCGTTGATTTCTTCTTTCGGCTCGCTCGGCATGAAGGTCGAATTAATCGCACGCTCTTCACTGGGGAACAGACGGTCGCCAATGCGCGCTTCCTGGGTAACCCGGGTGAGCATCATGGTGGCAATGTCGCCCTCCATGTCGAGAAGCTCGGCGGTGCCTACATCATCGGCATTAATGCCGAGAAATTCCCCGCTCTCCGGGTCCACGTAGGTCTTGCCCTGACGGAAGATGCCGTAGACGCCGATGTCGTCCTGGAACTCGCCGCGGCCGTAGACGCGGTCACCAGAGCCACTGATCACGCGCTCGGCATTGCCGGCAACAATGTAGGGCGCCGCCTCGAATTCAGCGGCGCTGTCGACAATGCGGTTACTCAGCAGAAAGCTGTTGATGGCTTCCAGCGGGATGGTACTGATGGCCTCAGCCATGGGCGTTGTGCGAACAGTCGGCGAGAGTTTGATCGTCCCGCGCGAGGCGCCACGGTTGAGCATGAGGCGCGGTTGGCCTTCGATGTAGACCAGGCTGAGGCTGTCGCCGGGATAGATCAGGTGCGGATTTTCGACCTGCGGATTGGCGTGCCAGAGTTCGGGCCATTTCCAGGGCTCGCTGAGAAAGCGACCGGAAATGTCCCAGAGTGTGTCGCCTTTCACTACGGTGTACTGCTCCGGATGGTCATCCTTGAGCTGTACAGCGGCGTGCGCCATGCCGCCAACCGCCACCAACAGCAGGGCGAGTAGTGATTTCCTCATGTGGTGAATCCCTTTATGATGTGCCTTCACGTAAAGCGCCCTAGCGCCGCAGTAACCCTTGTGGAAAGCGGCGTTAAGCCGTTTACAAGCTGCTCGGCATCTTAGCAGCGGCTTTTGACTTTATTCCATAAGTGCATCACAAACGCATATGGCAATCCTGAACATCCTAGAATTTCCCGATCCACGCCTGCGCACCATCGCCAAACCGGTGGACGTGGTCGATGACGGCATTCGTCAGTTGATCGACGACATGTTCGAGACCATGTACGACGCACCCGGCATCGGCCTGGCCGCGACGCAGGTCAACGTGCACAAGCGGGTCGTGGTGATGGACCTGTCCGAGGACAAGACCGATCCACGGGTCTTCATCAATCCCGAGTTCGAGTTTCTCACCGACGAGATGGAGCAGTATCAGGAAGGATGCCTGTCGGTGCCCGGCTTCTACGAAAACGTCGACCGGCCACAGAAGGTGAAGATCAAGGCGCTGGACCGCGACGGCCAGCCCTATGAGCTGATCGCCGAAGGCCTGCTCGCGGTATGCATCCAGCACGAATGCGATCACCTCAACGGCAAGCTGTTCGTCGACTACCTGTCCAATCTCAAGCGCGACCGGATCAAGAAGAAGCTGGAAAAGCTTCACCGTCAGCAGGCTTGATCTCCCACCCCAAAGGCTTGCAGCGGCAAGCCTTTTTTATTGATGAGTCCTTCTATGCGCATCGTTTTCGCCGGCACGCCGGAATTCGCCGCTCAGCATCTACAAGCCCTGCTCGACGCCAAGCGTCAGGTCGTGGCCGTGTATACGCAGCCGGATCGCCCGGCGGGCCGTGGCCAGAAACTGATGCCCAGCCCCGTCAAGCAGCTCGCGCTGCAGCATGAGATTCCGGTGTATCAACCCCAGAGCCTGCGTGACCCAGCTGCGCAGGCGGAGCTGGCGGGGTTGCAGGCGGACCTCATGGTCGTCGTCGCCTACGGCTTGATCTTGCCGCAGGCCGTGCTGGATATGCCGCGCCTGGGCTGCATTAACAGCCATGCCTCGTTGCTGCCGCGCTGGCGTGGCGCAGCGCCGATTCAGCGGGCTATCGAAGCAGGCGATGCCGAATCTGGCGTGACCGTCATGCAGATGGAAGCGGGGCTGGACACCGGGCCGATGCTGCTCAAGGTCCGCACACCGATCACAGCGGAGGATACCGGTGGCACCCTGCATGATCGGCTGGCCGACCTCGGCTCGGGGGCCGTGATCGATGCAGTCACTGCGCTGGAAGCCGGCACGCTCGTTGGTGAGGTTCAGGACGACAATCTGGCCACCTATGCGCACAAGCTGAACAAGGACGAAGCACGGCTCGACTGGAAGCGACCGTCGGTCGAGCTTGAGCGGCTCGTGCGGGCATTCAACCCTTGGCCGACCTGCCACAGCAGCCTCGACGGCGCTGCAGTGAAAATTCATGCTGCGTGTGGGTCCGCAGGGCAGGGCACGCCTGGACAAATCATCGAGGCAAGCAAGGACGGCCTGGAGGTCGCCTGTGGCGAGGGTTCGCTGATCATCACTCGCCTGCAACTCCCGGGCGGCAAGACGCTGGCCGTCAGCGACGTGTTCAACAGCCGCCGCGAACAGTTCGCTGTCGGCAAGGTGTTTGAATAATGTCGATGAACCCGCGTCTCGCCGCTGCCCGCGCATTGGCCGTGGTGCTGTCCGGCAAAGCCTCGCTGAACAGCAGCCTGCCCGACGTACTGGCCAAGGTGGACGCGCGTGATCGTGGCCTGACCCAGGAACTGGCGTTCGGCACCGCCCGCTGGCAGCCGCGTCTATCCGGTCTTGCCGAGCGATTGCTGCAAAAGCCATTCAAGGCAGCGGATCGCGATGTCGAGGCCTTGCTGCTGGTCGGCCTGTACCAGCTGTTCTACACCCGGATTCCGCCGCATGCCGCCATTGGTGAAACCGTGGGCTGCGCGGAGAAGCTGAAGAAGCCCTGGGCAAAAGGGCTGCTCAACGCCGTGTTGCGCAACGCCCAGCGTGACGGCGAAGCGCTGTTCGCCGAGCTCGAACGTGACCCGGTGATTCGCTTTGCCCACCCGCGCTGGCTGCAGAAGTCGCTCAAGGCTCATTGGCCGGAACACTGGGAGGCGATCTGTACCGCAAACAACCTGCATCCGCCGATGATATTGCGGGTCAACCATCGCCAGATCGGGCGCGACACCTATCTCGCCGAACTGCAGGACGCCGGCATCGAAGCGTTCCCCTGCAGCCACAGCGAAGACGGCATTCGACTGGCCGCGGCCTGCGATGTCACGCAACTGCCGGGCTTTGCCGAGGGGCGCATCAGCGTACAGGACGAAGCCGCGCAACTGGCCGCCAGCCTGCTCGATCTGGCACCCGGCCAGCGCGTGCTGGACGCCTGCTGCGCCCCGGGCGGCAAGACCTGCCACATCCTCGAACGCGAGCCTGCGCTGGCAGAAGTCATCGCCCTGGACCTTGAGCCGAAGCGCTTGCAGCGTGT
Source organism: Stutzerimonas tianxiuensis (assembly GCF_053470365.1). Lineage (NCBI taxonomy): Bacteria > Pseudomonadati > Pseudomonadota > Gammaproteobacteria > Pseudomonadales > Pseudomonadaceae > Stutzerimonas > Stutzerimonas tianxiuensis. The sequence goes on from NZ_JBPVWS010000007.1 coordinate 66,796, forward strand.
GCAGGAAAACCTCGATCGCCTGCAGCTCGACGCCAAACTGGTGGCTGCCGACGCCCGCGCCACCGGCGATTGGTGGGATGGACAACTCTTTCAACGGATCCTGCTCGACGCACCGTGCTCGGCGACCGGCGTTATCCGTCGGCATCCCGATATCAAGCTGGCGCGCCAGGCCGACGACATCGCCCCCCTGGCGGCGCTGCAGGGCGAGCTGCTCGACGCGCTATGGCCGACCCTGGCTGTCGGCGGGGTTCTGCTGTACGCCACCTGTTCGGTACTGCCGACCGAAAACCGCGAGGTGATCGAAGCCTTTCTCACGCGCACACCCGGCGCCCGCGAACTGGACCTACCCAAAGGGTTCGGCGTCGAACAGCCGCATGGACGTCAGCTTTTGCCTCAGGACAATGGCCACGACGGCTTCTACTACGCCAAATTGATTAAAGTCGCGGTCCAATCCAATGGCCGACAATCCTAAGGTGAGCCAGACGCCAACGTCTCGGCTACCTCATGCTGTGGCGGTTACAAGCCGTCTTTCAGGAGCGATCGCGTGAAGATCATCATTCTCGGCGCAGGGCAGGTGGGCGGTACGCTTGCCGAAAACCTCGCCAGCGAAGCCAACGACATCACCGTGGTCGACACTGACGTCGATCGCCTGCGCGACCTCGGCGACCGCCTGGACATCCGCACGGTAGTCGGTCGTGGCTCATTCCCTACGGTGCTGCGCCAGGCGGGTGCGGACGATGCCGACATGCTGGTGGCCGTCACCAACAGCGACGAGACCAACATGGTCGCCTGCCAGGTCGCTTACACCCTGTTCCACACCCCGACCAAGATTGCGCGGGTGCGCGAGTCGGTGTACCTCACCCGTTCAGGTCTCTTCAGCAACGAGGCGATCCCGGTCGACGTACTGATCAGCCCCGAGCAGGTGGTGACCAACTACATCAAGCGCCTGATCGAACACCCCGGCTCGCTGCAGGTGATCGACTTTGCCGAGGGCAAGGCGCAGCTGGTCGCCGTACGCGCCTACTATGGCGGACCGCTGGTGGGCCAGGAGCTGCGCCAGATCCGCAAACACATGCCCAACGTCGACACCCGCGTGGCAGCGATCTTCCGCCGCAATCAGGCAATCCTGCCGCAGGGCGACACGGTCATCGAAGCGGACGATGAGGTGTTCTTCATCGCCGCGAGCGGGCATATCCGTGCAGTGATGAGCGAGATGCGCCGGCTGGATGACAACTACAAACGCATCGTCATTGCCGGCGGCGGCCACATCGGCGAGCGCCTCGCCGAGGCCATTGAGAGCCGCTATCAGGTCAAGATCATCGAGATGAACCCGGCGCGCTGCCGCTACCTCTCCGACACCCTGGACAGCACCATCATCCTTCAGGGCAGCGCTTCTGATCGCGACCTTTTGGTGGAAGAGAACATCAACGATGCCGACGTCTTCCTCGCGCTGACCAACGACGACGAGGCCAACATCATGTCCTCGCTGCTGGCCAAGCGCCTGGGCGCACGCAAAGTGATGTGCATCATCAACAACCCGGCCTATGTGGACCTGGTTCAGGGCGGTGAAATCGACATTGCCATCAGCCCGCAACTGGCCACTATCGGCACGCTGCTGACCCACGTGCGCCGCGGCGATATTGTCAGCGCTCACTCCTTACGCCGTGGCGCCGCCGAGGCCATCGAGGTGATCGCCCACGGTGACTCCCGTTCGAGCAAGGTGGTCGGCAGGGCCATCGGCAAGATCGCCCTGCCGCCCGGCACTACCATCGGTGCGGTGATCCGTGACGAAGAAGTGCTGATCGCCCATGACAACACGGTCATCGAATCAGGCGATCACGTGATCCTGTTCCTGGTAGACAAGAAGCATATCCGCGACGTGGAACGCCTGTTCCAGGCCGGGCTTACCTTCTTCTGACAGGCAGCGCTAGCGCACCCCGCTCGATCTTTGCCCCGATCGAGCGGTGATGCGTCGCCCTTCGCTTATGCCGTCACCGTGCGCTGGCCGGGCAGCAGACGCACGATGGCGTTAAGCAGCATGCCGTAGAGCGGAACGAACAGCACCAGACTGATGATCAGCTTGATGACGTAATCGACGCTGGCAATCTCCACCCAGTTCGCCGCCATGAAGGGGTCGTCGCTGTGCCAGAAGGCGATGGAGAAGAACAGGAACGTGTCCAGCAGGTTGCCGAAGATGGTCGAAGCGCTTGGTGCGATCCACCACTGGCGCAAGCGGCGCAGCCGGTCGAACACCTGAATGTCTAGAATCTGGCCGAACGCATAGGCAAGGAAGCTGGCGACCGCGATGCGGAACACGAACAGGTTGAATTCGCCCAGCGCCGCGAATCCGCCAAACGCGCCCTGGTGAAACAGCACCGAGACCACATAGGAAGCGACCAGCGCCGGAACCATCACCTGCGCGATGACTCGACGCGCCGGGCCTTTGCCGAGTAGGCGCACGGTCAGGTCGGTGGCGAGAAAGATGAACGGAAAACTGAATGCGCCCCAGGTGGTGTGCCAGCCGAATAGGGTAATCGGCAGCTGCACCAGATAGTTGCTGGCGATGATGATGAGGATGTGAAACGCGATCAGACCGGCCAACGTGGCGCGGCGGACCGAGGGTGGGAGCTGCAACATGGCATTTCCTTTTTGAGGTGATGGGGTTAGGGAACCCATTGCCGCGCCGACATGGCCCGAGCGGCGCGCATTCTAGTGTCATTTCGACCTGGCGGATAGCGCGCCGGTCGGAACGCCCGGATGCATTTGTCTCCGTCTATCCCAAGGGGCGACAGCATTCGTGGCGCAAAGCGCTCCGCCACAGGCCGCCGAATGGCTATCGAGCGCCGCGAAATTCATGGATTTCCGGGTACTGCTCGAAGACGTCTCGAATGTTTGCCAGGCCGGTGCGCAAGCGCTGATCGCTGCACTCCGCGCCGATGCATAGGCGCATTGCTCTGGGCCTTTGGCTGCCGGGCGGAAGGAACGGATCAGGCAGCGTCAGCGCTATACCGCGCGCGCGCAACTCGTGCTGCAGGGCATCGAGATCCCAGTGCTCGGGAACATCCAGCCAGGCACTGAGCGAAGCCGGATGGCTGCCGCGCAGGTAATCGCCCAGTTCGGCGCTCACCGCAGCCTGCCGAGCCGCGATCAGCTCCCGCTGCAGGCTCACCAGCTCCTCGGCGCGGCCACGCTCGATCCAGCGCGTCGCGATCTCGCCAAGCAGGGGCGCTGCCATCCAGCTGTTCACCCTGAAAATGCTCTCGGTGCGCAACGCCAACCGCCGAGGCATCGCCAGGTAGCCGAGGCGCAAGCCTGTCAGTACGGACTTGGTCAGACTGGTGCAATAGAAGGCCAGCTCCGGCAGATAATGGCTCAGCGGCGGCGCCGGCCGGTCGTTACCGAGCAAGGGGCCGTACACGTCGTCTTCGATCACGTAGACGCCGTAGCGGCGTGCGATCTCGGCAATTTCTCGCCGACGGCTGTCTGGCATCAGGCTGCTGGTGGGGTTGTTCAGGTTCGGCGTGCAGACCAGTGCGGTGACACGTTCGTTGGCACAGATGTCTTCGAAATGCTCCGGATCGAGGCCGTCGCGGTCAGCCTCGACTCCCTGGAGCTTAAAGCCCAACACCTGCGCGGTACCGATCACGCCGTGATCCGTACAGTTTTCACAGAGCACCAGGTCATCGGGGCCGGCCAACGAGGCAAGGGCAAGAAAGATCGCCTGGGAAGCGCCATTGGTCAGCAGCAGATCCTGTGGTTCAACACACAGGCCCAGCCCGGCGAGCCACTGCACCCCGGCTTCACGGTGATGTTCAAAGCCGGCAATCGGCCGGCAGGCATGGATCCACGGCTGTTCGTGCTCGGCAGCCAGTTCTGCGCAAGCCTGCCGCCAGTAGCGGTCATGGCGCTCGTTGCGGACGATGCGCGCCGTGGAGAAGTCGAGCAGCGAATGTTCGCCGCGGTCGAGCATGGAGGTGGCGACCCGCTCACTAATACGCCGACTGACAAAGCTGCCGCGTCCGACCTCGCAGCGCACCCAGCCCTGGCGCTCCAGTTCCTTGTAGGCGTTGGTCACCGTCTGCACGCTGATGTCCAGCTGCTCGGCCAGCAGCCGTTGCGTTGGGAGTCGTTGGCCATCCTGCAGCTCACCCCGCTCGATATCGGTTGCGATGGCCGTTACCAGCAGCTTGTACTTCGATCCGCCGCCATGCGCGGCGAGCAAGGCGTCTTTCCAGTTGTGCATGACGTTCCACCTCCGTCGAGCCAACAGGATCGGCCGAAGCGCAATGTCATGCAATTGTCCTAGTGCAATCCTATGAGGAAAACCGCTTTTGTATGCTCAGGCAGCGAAACGCGGCGCACCCTCCGGCAGAAGAAGGGGTCGAAAGCCGCGTTGAGGCAGGGAATGCCCTGTCCTGATGCTCTTGAAGCTGCCCTCTGAACTGCAGGTCTCGGCCCGCGAACGATAAAAAGCACAGGAGAATTCACGATGAATCGCGCACGTCCTTTCCGTTTCGGCAAACTTTTGCTGGCCTCCGCCGTAGTGACCGGCCTATCCATCGGTGGCCTGGTCCAGGCGGATACCTTCGACGACATCAAGGCGAAGAGCAGCGTTCGTATCGGCTACGCCAACGAGACCCCCTTTGCCTACACCGATACTGACGGCAGTGTCACCGGCGAATCCCCTGAGATCGTCGAGAAGATTTTCCAGGCAATGGGCGTCGAAACCATCAAACCCGTGCTTACGGAATGGGGCTCCCTGATCCCTGGGCTGCGCGCAAGCCGTTTCGACCTGATCGCGGCCGGCATGTACATCACACCCGAGCGCTGCAAGCAGGTGCTGTTTACCGACCCGCACTACCAGTTGCAGGACACCCTGTTGGTCAAGGCCGGTAACCCCAAGCAGTTGCAGAGCTACGAAGACATCGCCAAGGATGAGTCGATCAAGCTGGCCATCATGTCCGGCACCGTCAATCTCAATTACGCCCGCAAGGCCGGCATCAAGGATTCGCAGATCGTTCAGGTGCCTGACACCACCTCACAACTGCAGGCCGTGCGCACCGGCCGCGCCGATGCAGCCGTGGGTACCCAGCTGACCATGCGTGGCCTGGCGGAGAAGGCCGGGGATCAGGTCGAAGCCACCGACAACTTCAAGGACGATCCGGCCAACACCGGTTATGGCGCCCTGGCGTTCCGCCCGGAAGACAAGGCACTGCGTGACGCAGTCAACGCCGAACTGAAGAAATGGCTCGGCAGCGAAGAGCATCTGAAGACCGTCGAACCCTTCGGCTTCGACCGCTCGAACATCACCGACAAGACCGCCGAAGAGTTGTGTAGCGCCTGATCAATGGAGCCGGTACGGCAGCCTGGCTGCCGCACCGGACTTTCCTCTGTGAATAGCCTTTTCATTGCTCCGCGACCTGCTCCCGACCCTGTCGCACCCATGCGATATGGCCACTCCCGGCTGGCTGCTGCCCTTTGCCCGTTGCTGGACGCTGGCTGGCAAGACTGTCACCGCTCTCACGCAGCCAAGCTTCGCGAGCCGCTTGTCTTCTCAGCGGCTACTGCCGCGCCGGCCACTGGAAATCCAAGATGACCGAACTCCTCCCCCTCCTGCTGCAAGGGGCCTGGGTGACCGTACAGATCACCTTTTTCGGCTCCCTGCTGGCAATTGTCGCCGCGCTGATCGGCGCTCTGGGCCGACTGTCGCCAATCAAGCCGCTGCGCTGGCTGGCCATCGTCTACATCGAAGTCTTCCGCGGCAGTTCGCTGCTGGTGCAGCTGTTCTGGCTGTACTTTGTCCTGCCGATGCCGCCGTTCAATATCGCCATGAGCGCGTTCAATGTTGCCGTGATCGGACTCGGTCTGAACATCGGCTCCTATGGTGCCGAGGTACTGCGTGGCGCCATCCGCTCGGTGCACGAAGGTCAGTACGAGGCCTGCCAGGCGCTGAACATGACCGCCGGCCAGCGCTTGCGCCGGGTTATCCTGCCGCAGGCATTGCTGGCCGCCATCCCGCCCGGTACCAACCTGCTGATCGAACTGCTGAAAAACACCTCGCTGGTGTCCCTGATTACGCTGTCCGATCTGGCCTTCCGGGCTCGCCAGCTTGATCAGGCCACCCTGATGACACTGGAAATCTTCGGCCTGGCACTGGTGATGTACTTCGTGCTCGCACAGATCATCAACTTTTCCATGCGCACCCTTGAGCGGCGACTGGCGCGCGGCCGCATGCGGGGAGGCATGTCATGAATTTCTTCGATTGGGAATTTGCCTGGGAGATTCTGCCCAGGCTGCTTGATGCCTCACTGAAAACCATCGGCATCACCATCGCCGGGTTTTCCATCGCCATCGTGCTGGGGCTGTTCCTGGCAGTAGGGCGTCGCAGCCGGCATCGCTGGTTGTCCTGGCCAATGACCGGTCTGATCGAGTTCGTCCGCAGCACACCGCTGCTGATTCAGGTGTATTTCCTGTTTTTCGTCCTGCCCAACTACGGCTTCAACCTGTCCGCGCTGCAGGCGGGCATCTTTGGTATCGCGCTGCACTACGCCTGCTACACCGCCGAGGTCTACCGCGCCGGACTCGATGCGGTGCCGCGTGCGCAATGGGAGGCGGTCACCGCGCTGAACATGAAGCCGCTCAACGCCTACCGCAAGGTAATCCTGCCGCAAGCGTTGCGACCGATTCTCCCGGCGCTGGGTAACTACATGATTTCGATGCTCAAGGACACGCCCGTGCTTTCCGCCATCACGGTGGTGGAGATCATGCAGCGGGCCAAGAACATCGGCTCGGAACACTTCCGTTACCTTGAACCGATCACCATGGTCGGCCTGTTCTTCCTCATTCTCAGTCTCGGCCTTGCCTGGTTCGTACGCCGACTGGAAAACCGTATGGAGCTTGCCCGATGAACGCACCGATGCCTGCCGGCGACACACAGAACTCAGCCAGCACCGCCAACGAGCCGGAGCTGATGGTGCAGTTTCGCGATGTGAGCAAACACTTCGGCGATCTGACCGTGCTCAATCATCTCGACCTTGATGTACGAACCGGGGAGAAGGTCGCCATCATCGGCCCCAGCGGATCCGGTAAGTCCACGCTGCTGCGGGCACTGATGACTCTGGAAGACATCGATGAAGGCGTGATCATGGTCGATGACGAACCGCTGACCCACATGCCGGATGCCCACGGCAATCTGGTGCGTGCCAATGCACGGCACCTGCGGCGCGTCCGCGGCAAGGTGGGCATGGTGTTCCAGAGCTTCAATCTGTTCCCCCACATGAGCACCCGGCAGAACGTGATGGAGGCACCGGTGCAAGTGCTAGGGCTGTCGAAAAAGGATGCGCTCGAGCGGGCAGAGGAGCTGCTGGCCATGGTCGGGCTGGAAGACAAACTCGACCATTACCCCTCGCAACTGTCCGGTGGTCAGCAACAGCGCGTAGCCATTGCCCGAGCCTTGGCGATGCGGCCCAAGGTCATGCTGTTCGACGAAGTGACCTCTGCACTGGATCCGGAACTCTGCGGCGAAGTCCTCAACGTCATCCGCCGTCTGGGTGATGCGCACAGCCTGACCATGCTAATGGTCACACACCAGATGGGCTTCGCGCGGGAATTCGCCGACCGTGTATGCTTCTTCAACGAGGGCCGGATCCACGAACAGGGCACCCCGGACGAGCTGTTCGGCAATCCCCAGGAGACGCGCACGCAGGAATTTCTCAGCGCAGTCACCCAGGCGAGCTAGGCTGGTGGTGCGAGTACGCCACTGCTTCGGCGGCTACCGCAGGTTTGAATTTCCAGGGGAGCGCGATGATCGAATCACTGCAGAAGATGCTGGCCAAGGGCATGGACAACCCCATGCTGCGCTTCGGGCTGGGCAAGGGTTATCTGGACGCTGGTGACGCTGCAGAAGCCGCGATTCACCTGCAACGCAGCGTCGAACAGGATCCGAACTACTCTGCCGCCTGGAAACTGCTCGGCAAGGCACGACAGGCCAGTGGAGATCTAGACGGCGCGAGGCGCGCCTGGGAACAAGGCCTGCTCGCGGCGCAAGCGCATGGCGACAAGCAGGCCGAGAAAGAAATGGACGTGTTTCTTCGCAAACTCAACAAACCGGCCGGCAGCTAGGCCAGCCGCTCAAGCCTGGGCGGGCTGCTGAATCAGTCTTCTTGCTGGACGAAGCGCAGCCCAACACCTTCGGCATCGACCCGCATCACTTCCATTTGCAGCACCGGCGCGGGAATCGGGAGATCCTGAACCTGCCCACTGACCGTCATGCCCGGCTGCAGCTCGGTCAGCTGCGGGTGTTTGACATACACGCCGCCATCGGAGAGATCGCGGGTGTGCGCGAACACTTCGCCAAATGATTCATGGGTGATGCGGATGCGGCACTTCATCGGTGCGCGCGGATGCTGTCGCTGATTCGGGTTGCTCATTGAAGTCCCTTTGCTGGATGAGCTGTCGTTAATACCAGCGTTTTTCGCCGGCGGGTCGCTTTTTGAAGCGCTTCATGGTCCACATGTACTGGCTCGGCCAAGTACGCACGTAGCGCTCGATGACGCCGCTCATGGCCGCCACCGCGACCTCGACATCCTCGTCGTACATGGCAGGCGGCGCCGCCTCGAGGATCACCTTGTAGCCCGAACCGTCATCCAAGCGCAACGCATGAAGAAACACGCCCACAGCCTTGCCGCCCGTGAGCATGCCGGGCACGAACTTGCTCGTCAGCGCTTGCGTGCCGAGGAACGGCACGAACACGCCAGCGCCTTCGCTGGGTTCCGGATCCGCCGGTATGCCCACGGCGCCGCCCTTACGGACTTCCTTGATGACACTGATGATGCCTTCGCGAGTCGAGGGTGCGACCTTGTTGCCCAGCTGGACACGCTGGCGTTGCAGAAGATCATCGACCGCCTTGAGCTTTGGTGGGCGATAAAAAATGATGGGGTTGCACTGTGCGCAGTAGAAGTGATTGAGCACTTCCCAGTTGCCGAGATGACTGGTGATGCCCACCACACCCTTGCCTGAAGCCAGCGCCTGCTCCAGAACCTCAAGGCCCTGGACTTCCTTGACCAGACGCAGCGTCTTGTCTGCTGGCCAGATCCAGGCGCAGGCACTCTCAGTAAAAGCCATGCCGATCTGCTGCAGGCTCTGTCCGAGCAAGCGCTCCCGTTCGGCAGTTTCGAGTTCTGGAAAGCATCTGGAAAGATTGATCCGGGCGACTTCGCGAGAGCGGTTGGGTAGCTTCCACATCAGCCAGCCAATGAAGCGACCCGACCCCTGAACCGCGCGCCAGGGGAGTAGGGCGAACAGGCGCAGAAAACCAACCACCAGCGCACCTTTGAGCTTGTCCAAGGATCTCTCCCGAAAAATCAAAGACGCTAGTGTAACTGCTTCGTGCAGTTGGCAACTCCTGAAGCCGTCATGGCGTCAGGCGCTGCTCGCGGTTGTCGCCAGCGCCGGGTATTGATCGCAGTCCGTGGTGTGATCCATAACCATGCCGCACGCTTGCATAAAGGCGTAACAGATGGTCGGCCCGACAAAGCTGAACCCGGCCTTCTTCAACGCACGGCTCATCGCTTCCGCTTCGGCAGTTACTGCCGGAACCTGGCTGATCGAGTCGAAGTGGTTGATCTTCGGTTCGCCACCCACAAAGGACCACAACCAACCGGCCGGATCGTCCAGCTCGAGCCAGCGCTGCGCATTGCACCGTGCGGCTTCCAGTTTTCGACGGTTGCGGATGATGCCGGCGTCGAGCATACGTTCGTCAATTTCGGCATCGGTCATCTGTGCCAGACGCTTCGGATCGAAGCCGAACAGCACTTGGCGATAACGCTCTCGCTTGCGCAATACCGTGATCCAGGACAGCCCCGCCTGTGCACCTTCGAGGATGAGAAATTCGAAGAGGATCTGAGGATCACGGGTAGGCACGCCCCATTCGCGGTCGTGGTATTCGATGTACAACGGGTCGTCATTGCACCAGGCGCAACGCGGCATGTTTTCAAGTCCTTGAACGAGGCGAATGGCCGATCGGAAAGTGGGAGTGGCGATACGCCGTAGAGCACCCGTCTCCACGGGTTCGAGCTGTTATCGGGTATACTCCGAGGCTTTCTGTCGAAGCCAGCACAGGTGAAATTTTGACTCAGCCTACGCCTGCCGTGCGCACCTTCCAAGACCTGATCCTTGCCCTGCAAAACTATTGGGCAGAGCAGGGGTGTGTCGTTCTGCAACCCTATGACATGGAAGTCGGCGCCGGTACCTTTCATACCGCCACCTTCCTGCGCGCGATCGGTCCCGAGACCTGGAACGCAGCCTATGTGCAGCCTTCGCGCCGGCCCACCGACGGCCGCTATGGCGAAAACCCGAACCGCCTGCAGCATTACTACCAGTTCCAGGTGGTCCTCAAGCCGAACCCGGAGAACTTCCAGGAGTTGTACCTCGGGTCGCTCAAGGCCATCGGCGTCGACCCGCTGGTCCACGATATCCGCTTCGTCGAAGACAACTGGGAATCCCCGACATTGGGCGCCTGGGGTCTGGGCTGGGAGATATGGCTCAACGGCATGGAAGTCACTCAGTTCACCTACTTCCAGCAAGTAGGCGGCATCGAGTGCTATCCGGTGACCGGCGAAATTACCTATGGCCTCGAGCGACTGGCCATGTACCTGCAAGGCGTTGACTCGGTCTACGACCTGATCTGGACGGATGGCCCGTTTGGCACCGTCACCTACGGTGATGTGTTCCATCAGAACGAGGTGGAGCAGTCCACCTACAACTTCGAACACGCCAATGTCGAAAAGCTGTTCGAACTCTTCGACTTCTACGAATCGGAAGCCAACCGGTTGATCGAACTGGAGCTGCCGTTGCCCACCTATGAAATGGTGCTGAAGGCCTCGCACACCTTCAACCTGCTGGATGCGCGCCGGGCTATCTCGGTAACCGCACGGCAGCAGTACATCCTGCGTGTGCGGGCGCTGGCTCGCTCGGTCGCGCAGAGCTATTTGCAGGCGCGCGCCAAACTCGGCTTTCCCATGGCCACCCCGGACCTGCGTGACGAAGTACTGGCCAAGTTGGAGGCAGCAGAATGAGTGCACTGGATTTCCTGGTCGAGCTCGGCACCGAAGAGCTGCCGCCCAAGGCCCTGGGCAAACTGTCCGACGCGTTCCGCGCAGGCATCGAAAACGGCTTGAAGGACGCCGGCCTCAAGCATGGTCGGGTGCAGGCCTTCGCCGCACCTCGGCGTCTGGCGGTATTGATCGAGCAGCTCGACACCGAACAGCCTGACCGCAGTATCAACCTCGACGGGCCGCCTCTGCAGGCGGCCTTCGACGCCGAAGGCGAGCCGACCCAGGCGGCCTTGGGCTTCGCTCGCAAGTGTGGCGTGGACCTGGCAGAAATCGACCGCAGCGGCCCGAAGCTCAGATACAGCCGTTCGATACCCGGCCAGGCAACCTCCGAGCTGCTTCCGGCTATCGTCAAAACATCGCTCAATGAGTTGCCGATCCCCAAGCGCATGCGCTGGGCCTCGCTTAGGGAAGAGTTCGTCCGGCCAACGCAGTGGCTGGTCATGCTGTTCGGTGATCAGGTCATCGATTGCACTATCCTTACGCAACGCGCCGGTCGCGAATCGCGCGGGCATCGCTTTCACAGCCCGAACCCGGTCCGCATTTCCAAGCCAGCGAGCTATCTTGAAGACCTGCGCGGCGCTTACGTCATCGCCGATTTTGCTGAGCGTCGCGAGCTGATCGCCAAGCGGGTCGAGCAGCTGGCCAGCGAGCAGAGCGGCCGCGCCATCGTGCCGCCAGCGCTGCTGGACGAGGTGACTGCGCTGGTCGAGTGGCCTGTACCGCTGGTGTGTTCCTTTGAAGAGCGCTTCCTGGAAGTGCCGCAGGAAGCCTTGATCACCACCATGCAGGACAACCAGAAGTATTTCTGTCTGCTGGACGCCAACGGCAAGCTGCTTCCGCGCTTCATCACGGTTGCGAACGTTGAATCCAAGGATCCGGCTCAGATCGTTGCAGGTAACGAGAAGGTGGTGCGCCCGCGCCTCACCGACGCCGAGTTCTTCTTCAAGCAGGACAAGAAACAAGCGCTCGACAGCTTCAACGAACGCCTGAAAAACGTGGTCTTCCAAGCTCAACTCGGGACCGTGTACGACAAAGCAGTGCGCGTCTCCAAGCTCTCCGCGTTTATCGCCGAACGCACTGAAGGCAATGCGCACTGGGCAGCACGCGCGGGCCTGTTGAGCAAATGCGACCTGGCTACCGAAATGGTGGCCGAGTTTCCCGAAATGCAGGGCATCGCGGGTTACTACTACGCTGTCAACGATGGTGAACCCACCGACGTCGCCTTGGCACTGAATGAGCAGTACATGCCCCGCGGTGCCGGTGCAGAGCTACCCAGCACCCATACAGGCGCCATCCTGGCTGTGGCCGACAAGCTCGACACCCTGGTCGGCATCTTTGGCATCGGTATGCTTCCCACAGGTAGCAAGGATCCCTACGCACTTCGCCGCGCGGCCTTGGGCATCCTGCGCATCCTGATCGAGAAGCGCCTGGATCTTGACCTGGTCGCCGCGGTGCGCTTCTCCATCAGTCAGTTCGCTGGCCAAGTGAAAACCGAGGGCCTGGCCGATCAGGTTCTCGAATTCATCTTTGATCGACTGCGTGCACGGTATGAGGATGAAGGCGTCGAGGTGGCGTCCTATCTGGCGGTTCGTGCCGTTCATCCGGGCTCGGCCCTCGACTTCGATCAGCGCGTGCAAGCCGTACAGGCGTTCCGCAATCTGCCGGAGGCCGAGGCCTTGGCTGCAGCGAACAAGCGCGTCTCGAATCTGTTGAGCAAGTTCGAGGCGAAGCTGCCAGCCACCGTCGAGCCCCGTTACTTCGACAGCGCTACCGAGTTCTCTTTGTATTCTGCGCTGCAGCAGGCCGAGCAAGCCGTGCAGCCTCTGGCTGCGGACCGTCAGTATCGCGAGGCGCTTGAGCGTCTGGCGCACCTGCGCGGTCCGGTGGATGCCTTCTTCGAGGCGGTACTGGTCAACGCCGAAGACGCTTCGGTCCGCGCCAACCGCTATGCCTTGCTTGCCCGGTTGAGAGGATTGTTCCTTGGCGTTGCCGATATTTCCGCACTTGGCTAAGCCGGTGAAGCTGATCGTGCTGGATCGCGACGGCGTGATCAACGAAGACTCTGACGCCTATGTAAAGAGTCTGGGTGAATGGATTCCGATTCCAGGCTCGATCCAGGCGATCGCGCGGCTGTGCAAGGCCGGCTGGACAGTGGCAGTCGCCACCAATCAGTCGGGCCTTGCCCGAGGTCTGTTTGACGCCACTACGCTCGGCGACATGCATTTCAAGATGCAGCAGCTAGCAATGGAAGAGGGTGGTCGCGTCGACTTGATCGTGCACTGTCCGCATGGTCCCGACGATGGTTGTGATTGCCGCAAACCGCTGCCCGGCTTGTTCCAGCAGATCGCAGAACACTTCCATCTGGACGATCTCAAGGGCGTTCCGGTGGTAGGTGACAGTCAACGCGATCTGGTTGCTGGCATGCGTCTTGGTGGCCTGCCTTATCTGGTTCGCACCGGAAAAGGCTTGAAAGCTTCAGACGGTACGCTGCCACCTGGCACCCAAGTGTTCGATGACCTGGCTGCCGTGGTCGATCATCTGTTGGGAGCGAAACGATGAGCGCCTTGCTGCCGATTCGCATCGTCCTGTTCTACCTGTTGCTGTCATTCACGGCGTTTGCCTGGTGTTTGGTCAGCCTGGTGTTCGCACCCTTCATGTCATTCCGCACACGCTACCGGTTCGTGGTCCAGACCTGGTGCCGCAGCGCCGTCTGGTTAGCCAAGACCATTATCGGTCTGCGTTATGAGGTGAGCGGTGCGGAAAACGTGCCGGAGAAGCCCTGCGTGATTCTGTCCAAGCACCAGAGCACCTGGGAAACGTTTTTCCTTTCGGCCTACTTCGAACCATTGAGTCAGGTGCTCAAGCGCGAACTGCTCAACGTGCCGTTCTTTGGATGGGCAATCCGGCTGCTCAAACCCATTGCGATTGACCGTGAGAATCCCAAGGAGGCGTTACGCCAGGTCGCCAAGCAGGGACTGGAACGGCTCGAGCAGGGTGCCTGGGTGTTGATCTTTCCAGAAGGTACTCGCGTTCCCGTTGGCCAAGTCGGCAAGTTCTCGCGCAGCGGTGCGGCGCTGGCAGTCAACGCCAAGCTTCCGATTTTGCCTGTCGCGCACAATGCCGGTACGTTCTGGCCCCAGTCCGGTTGGGGCAAGCGACCTGGGGTCATTCAGGTGGTCATAGGTCCTGCTATGCATGCCGAGAGCGAAGGTCCCCGGGCTGCAGCTGAGCTCAACCAGCGCGCCGAAGACTGGATCAATTCGACCGTGGCGGAGTTGGAACGCAACGTTTGACCTAAAAAAATAGGGCAATACAAAAGGGGAGCAGACTGATGTCTGCTCCCCTTTTTTTACCCCAACGCTCAGTCTTCCACCGAGCTGCGAATCAGATGATCGAAGGCACTCAGCGAAGCTTTAGCGCCTTCACCAACGGCGATGACGATCTGCTTGTACGGCACCGTGGTGACGTCACCTGCCGCGAAGATGCCCGGAAGCGATGTCTCGCCACGCGCATCGACGATGATCTCGCCGCGTGAGGTCAGCTCTACCGTACCTTTCAGCCAATCAGAGTTGGGCAACAGGCCGATCTGCACGAAGATACCTTCCAGTTCCAGCTCATGGAATTCACTGGAGTTGCGGTCCTTGTAGGTCAGGCCGATTACCTTCTTGCCGTCGCCGATGACTTCACTGGTCAGCGCACTGGTGATCACGGTGACGTTGGGCAGGCTGTGCAGCTTCTTCTGCAGCACCGCATCGGCACGCAGCTGGCTGTCGAACTCGAGCAAGGTGACCTGAGCGACGATACCCGCCAGGTCGATCGCCGCTTCCACGCCCGAGTTGCCGCCGCCAATCACCGCGACGCGCTTGCCCTTGAACAGCGGGCCGTCGCAGTGCGGACAGTAGGCCACGCCACGGCCACGGTATTCCTGCTCGCCCGGGACGTTCATTTCGCGCCAGCGCGCGCCGGTGGCCAGGATCAGCGTCTTGGCTTTCAGCGAGCCACCATTTTCGAGCTTGATCTCGTGCGGACCGCCTTCGCTTGAAGCGGGGATCAACTGCGCCGCACGCTGCAGGTTCATGATGTCGACGTCGTACTCGCGAACGTGGTTTTCCAGTGCACGAGCCAGTTTTGGACCTTCGGTCTCGTTGACCGAGATGAAGTTTTCAATGGCCATGGTGTCCAGCACCTGTCCACCGAAACGCTCGGCGGCAACACCGGTACGGATACCCTTACGCGCCGCGTAGATGGCCGCTGCAGCGCCGGCCGGGCCACCGCCGACCACGAGCACGTCGAAGGCGTCCTTGGCGCTGAGTTTCTCAGCATCACGCGCCGAGGCGCCGGTGTCGAGCTTGGCGAGGATTTCCTCTTCACCCATGCGGCCCTGACCGAACAGCTCACCGTTGAGGTAGATGCTCGGCACGGACATCACCTGGCGAATGGTGACTTCTTCTTGGAACAACGCACCGTCGATGGCGACGTGACGGATATTCGGGTTGAGCACAGCCATCAGGTTCAGTGCCTGAACTACATCGGGGCAATTCTGGCAGGACAGCGAGAAATAGGTTTCGAAGTTGTATTCGCCGTCGAGGTTCTTGATCTGCTCGATGACGTCAGGCGCGGTCTTGGACGGGTGACCGCCTACCTGGAGCAGGGCCAGTACCAAGGATGTGAACTCGTGGCCCATCGGAATGCCGGCGAAACGCAGACTGATGTCGCCACCGATTCGGTTGAGCGCAAATGATGGCCGGCGAACGTCGTCGCCGTCAGTACGCAGGGTGATCTTGTCGCTCAAGCTGGTGATGTCTTCCAGCAGGCTGAGCATTTCCTGGGACTTGGCGCCGTCACCGAGGGACGCAACGATCTCGAACGGCTGGGTGACCTTTTCCAGATAGGTTTTGAGTTGCGATTTCAGGTTGCTGTCGAGCATGTCGAGTACCCCTTACTCAGAAGCTTATTAAAGGAAGCGGTTGAATTTAGATGGACGTAGCTTAAAAGTCGGAGAGGAGTTCGGAAAATTGATTAAATGCAGCAGAACGATTAAACGAAACTATATGGTCCAATCGAGACGTTCCACGTGAAACAAAAAACCCGGCCTAGGCCGGGTTTCTTGCTACCGCTTACTGACGATTGTCTCTTCCATCAGAAGTCCAGATTGGAGACAGCCAGTGCATTCGATTCGATGAAGTCACGACGGGGTTCTACAGCGTCCCCCATGAGGGTGTTGAAGATCTGGTCTGCACCAATAGCATCCTCAATCGTGACCTTGAGCATCCGTCGCACCGCCGGATCCATCGTGGTTTCCCACAGCTGATCAGGATTCATTTCACCAAGCCCCTTGTATCGCTGAACGCTGTGACGTCGCGTACCTTCGGTCATCAGCCAATCAAGAGCTTGCTTAAACGTGGCAACCGGCTTTTTGCGCTCACCACGCTGAACATAGGCTCCTTCTTCAAGAAGGCTGTTCAGCTTGTCACCCAGCACTGTGACCGTCTTGTAGTCGTTACTGCCGAAGAAGTCGCGGTTGAATGTGATATAGCTCGCCAACCCGTGCGAAATGATCTCGACTTCCGGAAGCCACAGATTACGCTCCTTGTCTTCGCGCAGGCTTGCCCTGTATGCCAGGCCAGATCGTTCGACGCCTTTCAGCAGCGCAGCGTAGGGCTCTAGCCAGGCCTGCATCGCCGCGTGATCACCCAACTGCTCCACGGTCACCCTGGGCAGATAGATGAAATGCTCTGTCAGCTCCTGTGGGTACAGACGCGAAAGACGTTGAAGCGTTTTCATCACGGTACGGTAGTCATTGACCAGACGCTCCAGCGCCTCACCGGACAAGCCGGGCGCGTGCTCGTTGACGTGCAGGCTGGCGTCTTCCAGAGCCGACTGGGTCAGGTATTCGTCCATCGCCTCGTCGTCTTTGATGTACTGTTCCTGCTTACCGCGCTTGACCTTGTAGAGTGGCGGTTGCGCGATATACACATAACCACGTTCAATCAGCTCGGGCAGCTGGCGGAAGAAGAACGTCAGTAGCAACGTACGAATGTGAGAACCGTCAACGTCGGCATCGGTCATGATGATGATGTTGTGGTAGCGCAACTTGTCGATGTTGTACTCATCGCGACCGATACCACAGCCGAGCGCGGTGATCAGGGTGCCCACTTCCTGCGATGAAATCATCTTGTCGAAACGAGCTTTCTCGACGTTGAGGATCTTGCCCTTGAGCGGCAGGATGGCCTGGGTCCTGCGGTTGCGGCCCTGCTTGGCAGAACCGCCCGCGGAGTCACCCTCCACGATGTAAAGTTCGGAAAGGGCAGGGTCCTTTTCCTGGCAGTCGGCTAGCTTACCGGGGAGGCCCGCGATGTCCAAGGCACCCTTGCGTCGAGTCATCTCGCGCGCTTTGCGTGCTGCTTCACGTGCTCGCGCAGCATCGATCATCTTGCCAACTACGGCCTTCGCCTCGTTGGGATGCTCGAGTAGAAAATCCCCGAAGTGCTTACCCATCTCCTGTTCTACGGCGGTCTTTACTTCGGACGAAACCAGCTTGTCCTTGGTCTGCGAGCTAAACTTCGGGTCCGGCACCTTGACCGAAATGATCGCGGTCAAGCCTTCGCGCGCATCGTCACCTGTCGTAGCAACCTTGTGCTTCTTGGCCAAACCTTCCTGTTCAATGTAATTGTTCAGGTTGCGCGTCAACGCCGATCTAAAACCGGCCAGATGGGTTCCACCGTCGCGCTGAGGGATGTTATTGGTGAAGCACAGCAGGTTTTCGTTGAAGCTGTCATTCCACTGAAGCGCTACCTCGACACCGACACCATCGTCACGCTGAACATTAAAGTGAAACACTTCATTGACCGGCGTCTTGTTGGTATTGAGATAAGCCACGAAAGCACTGAGCCCACCTTCGTACTTGAACAACTCTTCCTTGGCGTTGCGCTCGTCGCGCAGGATGATTCCGACACCGGAATTCAGGAATGACAGCTCACGCAGCCGTTTGGCGAGAATATCCCAGCTGAAGTGAATATTCTGAAAGGTCTCAGCCGAGGGCTTGAAGTGGATTTCAGTCCCCGAATCTTCGGTTTCTCCGACTGCTGCGAGCGGGGCTTGCGGTACACCGTGGCGGTAGGTTTGTTCCCACACCTTACCTTCCCGGCGAATTGTCAGGATGAGCTCCTCGGACAAGGCGTTCACTACCGAAACACCCACACCGTGAAGGCCGCCGGAAACTTTGTAGGAGTTGTCGTCGAACTTACCGCCTGCGTGCAAAACAGTCATGATGACCTCTGCTGCAGACACGCCTTCTTCGTGAATGTCTACCGGGATGCCACGACCGTTATCGCGAACGCTGATCGATTCATCGACATGGATAGTGATCGAAATATCGCTGCAGTGACCTGCCAAAGCTTCATCGATCGAGTTATCGACGACTTCGAAGACCATATGGTGCAGACCAGTTCCATCGTCCGTGTCGCCGATATACATGCCGGGGCGCTTACGTACGGCATCAAGGCCCTTGAGCACCTTGATACTGGACGAATCGTACGTGTGGTTTTCGCTCATGCCTTCACTCCCGAGGGGCCGTGGTCCTGGGCTATCGCTCCATGTTCCACGTGAAACATTGAGACTGGCGTGTCGCAACACCAGCCTTCTCGCAATATGTTCGAATCAACACAGGTGATAAATACCTGGCAATTCAACTGTTCAAGCAACCTGCACAACGCAAGCCGGTGCTGATCGTCCAATTCGGACGGTAAGTCGTCGACCAAGTAGATACACTGGCCTCGCTTGGCTTCGCTTACCAGATGACCTTGAGCAATCCGCAACGCGCACACCACCAGCTTCTGCTGGCCGCGGGATAGGGTCTCCGCGGCATTGTGGTTAGCAATTCGCAATCGAAGGTCAGCCCGCTGGGGACCCGCCTGAGTGTGTCCCATGAGCCTGTCTCGTTCGATTGAAGCCGCAAGCACTTCACTTAGAGAACGTCCTTTATCCCAGCCACGGTAGTAGCTGAGCTGAAAACCTTCGAGGTCCAAAAGCGCCGCCAGAGTGGCCTCGAAAATCGGCTTCAGCGCCTGAATATAAGCCCGTCTGTATCCATCGATTTCATCGCTCGCGGCGCTTAATTCGCGGCTCCAGGCCGCCTGAGAAGCGGGGTCAAGTGTACCACGTCGCAGCCACGAGTTACGTTGCCTCAGAGCCTGCTGGAGACGCTGCCAGGCCTGAATAAAGCGGGGTTCCACGTGAAACACACCCCAATCCAGAAACTGGCGGCGGAGCTTGGGGGCACCCTCAAGCAAGCGGAAACTGTCCGGATTGATCAGCTGTAACGGTAAGGCTTCAGCCAATTCCGCTGCGCTTCGAACAGTCTGCCCATTAATCCGAATGCGCGCTTCACCGCTGCGATCTCGGGAGATTCCGAGGGCGCTCGACTGACCATCAGCCATTTCGACCTGGCCAAAAACCGTGCAGCTGGAATGCTCATGACTAATGACAGGTGTTAGACGTGTACTGCGGAAAGAACGGGCCATTCCAAGAAGATGAATCGCCTCGAGGAAACTGGTTTTCCCGCTACCGTTATCACCGTAGAGAATATTGACACGAGGGGAGGGGTTTAGCGTCACCGGCTGCAGATTGCGAATGCCGGTGACGGAGATGCGGCTAAGTGACATTCAATGAATGGGTTACAGGCGCATCGGCATAACGACGTAGGCCGAGTCGTCGTTGTCGTACTCCTGAACCAGAGCACTGCTGTTCGCATCGGAAAGAATCAACCGGACCTGATCAGTCGTCATGACACTAAGCACATCGAGCAGATAGCTGACGTTGAAACCGATTTCCAAAGCCCCACCGGTATAGTCCACTGCGACTTCTTCTTCAGCTTCTTCCTGCTCGGGGTTGTTCGCCTGTATTTTCAACAGACCAGATTCCAGCTGCAGCCGGATACCACGGTATTTCTCGTTGGAAAGAATGGCCGTACGGCTGAACGCTTCGCGCAGGGTCTGGCGTTCACCCACCACCAACTTGTCACCGCCGCGGGGGAGCACACGCTCATAGTCAGGGAATTTCCCATCAACAAGCTTGGAGGTAAAAGTAAATTCACCTGTGGTAGCCCGAATGTGATGTTGGCCCAGGACGATGCTTACTTCACCGTCCTGATCCGTAAGAAGCCTTGCCAACTCGAGGATGCCCTTACGCGGAACGATCACCTGATGTCGGTCGGGCTGTTCGATGCCAGCTTGCATGGAGCACATGGCCAAACGATGTCCGTCAGTTGCGACCGCGCGCAGCATTCCACTTGAAACCTCGATCAACATACCGTTCAGGTAGTAACGCACATCCTGCTGTGCCATGGCGAAGCTGCTGCGCTCGATTAAACGGCGCATCTTGCCTTGGTTAACGCTGAAGTTCAGCGAGCCAGGCCCTTCCTCTACAGTAGGAAAATCATTGGCTGGCAAGGTTGAAAGCGAAAAGCGGCTGCGCCCGGATTTGATCACAATCTTCTGGTCATCCAGCCGGATATCGATAAGCGCATCAGGCTGCAAGCTTTTGCAGATATCCATCAGTTTGCGCGCGGGTACCGTGATCTCGCCTGGCTCGGATGCATCCTCCAAGGCGACACGACCAACCAACTCGACTTCAAGATCAGTGCCGGTAAGCGAAAGCTGATGGTCCTGGACCACCAGCAAGACGTTCGACAACACCGGCAGGGTCTGTCGACGCTCGACGACGCCGGCCACCAGCTGCAGAGGTTTCAACAAGGCTTCGCGCTGAATAGTGAAATGCATGGTCTGGTCCCTTGCCTATTAAATGGCCGCAGTCTGTTCAGGTTGTCAAAGTGCGCAGCAAATTCTTGTAATCTTCGCGAATATCCGCATCCAATTCACGAAGTTCGGCAATCTTACGACAAGCGTGTAGCACCGTCGTGTGATCGCGCCCACCGAAGGCGTCGCCGATTTCCGGCAAGCTGTGATTGGTGAGCTCTTTGGACAATGCCATCGCGACCTGCCGAGGCCTCGCGACCGAACGCGAGCGTCGTTTCGAGAGGAGATCCGATATCTTGATCTTGTAGTATTCAGCGACGGTGCGCTGAATGTTATCAACACTTACCAGCTTGTCTTGCAGTGCAAGCAGGTCTTTCAACGACTCGCGAATCAGCTCGATGGTAATGTCACGCCCCATGAAATGAGCATGGGCGATTACGCGTTTCAATGCTCCTTCCAGTTCGCGAACATTCGAACGGATGCGCTGCGCAATGAAAAACGCAGCATCATGTGGAAGCTCGACGTTGGCCTGATCAGCCTTCTTCATCAGGATCGCCACACGGGTCTCAAGCTCCGGCGGCTCGACGGCCACAGTCAGCCCCCAGCCGAAGCGCGACTTCAAGCGCTCTTCGAGCCCGTCAATTTCTTTCGGGTAACGGTCACTGGTGAGGATTACCTGCTGGCCACCTTCAAGCAAGGCGTTGAACGTGTGGAAAAACTCTTCCTGCGACCGTTCTTTCTTGGCGAAGAACTGGATGTCGTCAATCAACAACGCATCCACCGATCGATAGAAGCGCTTGAACTCATTGATCGCGTTGAGCTGCAGAGCCTTGACCATATCCGCAACGAACCGCTCGGAATGCAGATAGACCACCTTGGCGTTAGGGTTCTTCTTCAGCAGATGATTGCCAACCGCGTGCATCAAGTGCGTCTTGCCAAGTCCTACGCCGCCATACAGAAACAACGGGTTGTAGCCATGCTTGGGATTGTCGGCCACCTGCCAGGCAGCTGCCCGCGCCAGTTGGTTGGACTTACCTTCGACAAAATTCTCAAAGGTGAACGTGCGGTTGAGATAACTGGTGTGCTTGAGCCCACCCTCGACCTGAACGTTGCGTTCCGCGGGCCGCGAAGGTGCGCTAGGCGCAGGCACTGCCATTGGTTCGGCAGATGGGGTCGGCTCGTTGAACGATGCAGGCGGCGGCGCAGCGGCGGCAGGTGCGCCAACCTGCGCCTGAGAACGAGGAACGGAGCCGACAGCTGGCCGCGAAGAAGCCACTCGCCGGCTGCCTATCAGCAGAGAGAGTGAAGGCACGGCTCCAGTGGCACGTTCCGACAGCAGCTCCATCAAGCGCGAAAGATACTTCTCGTTAACCCAATCGAGCACAAACCGGTTCGGGGCATAGACCCGCAACTCATCTCCATCAGCTTCAATCTGAAGCGGACGAATCCAAGTGTTGAATTGCTGGGCCGGCAGCTCATCTCTCAAGAGGTCAATACACTGCTGCCAAAGTTCCACCGACACGGACTCTCCTAGACGCTGTAACGCTCAAAACGGAGCTCATTGTAGCCCTGAGCCCATCAGTTATCCACAGTCCAAGGGCAGTTATATAGGAAGCAGGCGATCCAACCATGCTTGGTGATCATTGAAACCAGCCTCCTAAGGTTTGTTGATAACCATGCTCCAGCCCATTGGAAAAGCCTGTGTACAGCTTGCGGTGGTTCGGGGCTGTGTATAAGTTCTGCTTCCATCCACAGGAAACGCAGTGGCTTTGCACTGCAAACGCACCGTTTCCACAGAAGGTTTAAGAGCGCTGTACGCCTTGCACTGCGTGGGCTACAGGCACCTGTCCACAGAAAATGGCTCCACCATCTATAAGCACTGCATTAAGAAGAGCTTTATCTTCTTTCTCTATCTATTAATTTCTGAATGAATGGCGCTGGTTGGAAATTGACCTCACCGCGCGGCTTCTCTACAATCGCCGGTCTCTTAAAAGGGGGCCATTCCGGCCCGCAACGAATCACCAGGTAACGCATCATGAAACGCACTTTCCAACCCAGCACCCTCAAGCGCGCTCGCACCCACGGTTTCCGTGCCCGTATGGCCACCAAAAACGGTCGTGCCGTTCTGTCGCGTCGTCGCGCCAAAGGTCGTAAGCGTCTGGCAGTCTGAAGACGTCGGAACAGGTAGTGAGTCGAGACTTCGGTCGGGAAAAGCGTCTGCTGACCCCGAGCCAGTTCAAGGCGGTCTTCGACTCCCCCGACGGTAAGTTACCGGGCAGGAATGTCCTGCTACTGGTGCGCGAAAATCAGTTGCCACACCCGCGAATCGGATTGGTAATTGGCAAGAAGAGCGTCAAGCTCTCGGTAGAGCGCAATCGCATCAAGCGGCAACTGCGTGAAACCTTTCGTCTCCACCAGATGGAGTTGACGGGGTGGGACATCGTGGTCATCGCACGCAAGGGCCTCGCGGAACTGGATAATCCAGAACTGGCAAAGCAGTTTGCCAAACTCTGGCGACGCTTGGCTCGTACGCCGGCGCCGGATACCAAGCAGGTCCAGAGCAACGCCGCCGATGCGTAAGCTCGCACTCGTCCCCATCAAATTCTACCGGTACGCCATCAGTCCGATGATGGCCAGCCACTGTCGCTTCTACCCAAGTTGCTCCTGCTACGCACAAGAGGCCATTGAAACTCATGGCTTGCTGCGCGGTGGCTGGCTGAGCCTATGCAGGCTTGGCCGTTGCCATCCATGGAATCCGGGCGGCTATGATCCCGTGCCTTCCAACACCCCCTCCAATTCATCTTCGATGACCGAGTAACCATGGATATCAAACGCTCGATCCTGCTTGTCGCCCTGGCAGTCGTTGCTTACCTGATGGTTTTGCAGTGGAACCAGGACTACGGTCAGACCGCTATCCCTGACGAAACACGCCAGGAGCAATCTACGGCTGCGCAGCTTCCCGCTGTACCAACCAACAGTGATGTGAATGCGCAGGGGGATATCCCTGCCGTAAGTACTGAACCGTCGGCCAACGCGGTAGCCGACGGTCAGGCCAGTTCTGAATTGATCCACGTACGCACTGACGTACTGGACGTCGCGATCGATCCCCGCGGTGGCGACATTGTCGACCTGCGCTTGCCAGAGTTTCCTCGTCGGCAAGATCGTCCTGACGTGCCGTTCCAGTTGTTCGAACGTAGCGGCGAGAGGACCTATGAAGCCCAGAGCGGCTTGATTGGGAACGGTCCGGACAAAGCAACTGGTCGTCCGCTATACAGCAGCGAGCAACAGCAATACCAATTGGGTGAGAATCAGGACCAGCTGGTCGTTGATCTGCAATTCAGCGAAGACGGCGTCAACTACACCAAGCGCTTTACCTTCAAACGAGGCGACTACGATCTTGGCGTGCGCTATCTGATCGACAACCAAAGCGATCAAGCGTGGACCGGTCATATGTTCGGTCAGCTGAAACGTGATGACAGCAAGGATCCGTCGTCGAGTACCGCAACTGGCACAGCAACCTACCTGGGCGCGGCGCTCTGGACCAAAGACGAGCCCTACACTAAGGTTTCCATGGGGGACATGGACGACAAGAGTCTGAAGAAGACCGTTGAAGGTGGCTGGATAGCATGGTTGCAGCACTACTTTGTGACCGCGTGGATTCCAGCGCCTGACCAGACCAATCTGGTACAGACACGCAAGGACAGCCAGGGCAACTACATCATCGGTTTCACCGGTCCCGCTGTTTCGGTTGCACCGGGCAGTCAGGGTGAGACCTACGCTACCCTGTATGCCGGTCCGAAAAGTCAGGACCAGCTGGAAGAGCTGTCACCCGGCCTCCGTCTGACCGTTGATTACGGCATTCTCTGGTTCATCGCCCAGCCGATATTCTGGCTACTTCAGAATATCCATGCACTGCTGGGTAATTGGGGCTGGTCGATCATCGCGCTGACTATCGTGATCAAATTGGCGTTCTTCCCGCTCTCGGCTGCAAGTTACAGGTCGATGGCCCGCATGCGTGCGGTTTCGCCGAAAATGCAGGCGCTCAAAGAGCAGTTCGGCGACGACCGCCAGAAGATGTCTCAGGCGATGATGGAGCTGTACAAGAAAGAGAAGATCAATCCACTCGGAGGCTGTCTGCCGATCCTGGTGCAGATGCCCGTCTTCCTCGCGTTGTACTGGGTTCTGCTGGAAAGCGTCGAAATGCGCCAGGCGCCATGGATGTTCTGGATCACAGACCTGTCGATCAAAGATCCTTTCTTCATTCTGCCGATCATCATGGGTCTGACCATGTTTATCCAGCAGCAATTGAACCCTACGCCACCGGACCCGATGCAAGCCAAGGTGATGAAGCTGCTGCCAATTATCTTCACCTTCTTCTTCCTCTGGTTCCCGGCAGGCCTGGTGCTGTACTGGGTCGTTAACAACTGCTTGTCGATCGCGCAGCAGTGGTACATTACCCGCAAGATCACCGGACAGACTGCCAGCGCAACCTGATCCGTCGAAGTGAACAGAACGCCCCTTAATTGGGGCGTTTTGCATTATCGATACCTGGGAGAGTTTTGATGAGCCAAGATCGCGAAACCATCGCTGCCGTCGCCACTGCACCCGGCCGTGGTGGAATCGGCGTAGTCCGCGTTTCCGGCCCGCGAGCCAAAGCCGTCGCGATCACGCTTAGCGGTCGCGAGCCGGTTCCAAGACATGCCCACTACGGCCCCTTCCATGCCGATGATGGTGAAGTGATCGATGAGGGTTTGTTGCTGTTCTTCCCCGGCCCCCACTCGTTTACCGGCGAAGATGTTCTGGAACTTCAAGGTCATGGCGGCCCCGTCGTGATGGACATGTTGTTGCAGCGTTGCATAGAGCTCGGCATCCGGCCTGCTCGTCCCGGCGAGTTCAGCGAACGAGCGTTCCTCAACGACAAGCTGGACCTGGCCCAGGCAGAGGCGATCGCGGACCTTATCGAAGCGAGCTCGGCGCAAGCAGCGCGTAATGCAGTGCGCTCCCTTCAGGGTGATTTCTCCCGGCGCGTGCATCACCTCACCGAAAGCCTGGTGCAGCTGCGCATCTACGTCGAAGCAGCGATCGATTTTCCGGAGGAGGAAATCGATTTCCTCGCAGACGGCCGAGTGCTCGGGTTGCTGGAGCAGCTTCGCACAGAGTTATCCACAGTTCTTCGTGAGGCAGGGCAGGGCGCATTGCTGCGTGAGGGCATGAACGTGGTCATTGCAGGCCGACCCAACGCCGGCAAATCGAGCCTGCTCAATGCTCTGGCAGGGCGTGAGGCGGCAATCGTGACCGACATTGCAGGTACCACGAGAGATCTGCTCAAAGAGCATATCCAGATTGATGGAATGCCCTTGCACATCGTCGATACAGCCGGACTGCGTGATACGGAGGACCAGGTGGAACGAATCGGCGTGGATCGGGCCATCAAAGCCATAGAGGATGCCGACCGGGTATTGCTGGTGGTCGATGCGAGTGCGGCGTCTGGTGCTGATGATGATGTCCTGTGGCCGGGTCTGCTGCTGACCCGACCAGACCCAGCGAAGACCACGGTGATTCGCAATAAGGCCGACATTACGGGTGACGCCGTCAGTATATCAGTCGCCCCAGATGGACATACCACGCTCAGCCTGTCGGCCCGTTCAGGTGACGGTCTTGAATTGCTCCGTGGGCATCTCAAGCACTGTATGGGCTATGACCAGACAGCGGAGAGCGCATTTAGCGCAAGACGCAGGCACCTGGACGCGCTGCGCAAGGCTGCCGAGCACCTTGACCATGGTCATGCTCAGTTAACGCTGGCAGGCGCAGGTGAACTCCTGGCTGAAGACCTTCGTCAAGCGCAGCAGGCACTTGGCGAGATCACCGGGGCATTCAGTTCCGACGATCTGCTTGGCCGAATCTTCTCCAGCTTCTGCATCGGCAAATAGTCGGTCTCTAGCCACGCTGTGGCGCTCAGACCTTTCCTGAACGCTATCCGTTCCTGAGGGGGCGACCTCCCACAGCCACCCCAGCATTCCAGTTCGACATCAGCCCTTCAGTTGGAGGGCCTGTCCACCTGCTCGCCTAAAATTCTCCTCCATCCCTGCCATTTTGTTGTTTTCAGCGCAGCGTGCCTGGCAGTTTGCATAAAGATAGGACGCTTAAGCTCTGTGGAAAACCCTGCTTAAGCTCGGTCAATAAGCAGTGCGCAAAGCGACTGCTGCAGGTGACTGTGGATAAGGTGTGATTCCATACACAGGGTGTTAACCGGGCTTCCACCGCTTGTACGGCTCCTGAACACAGCGTTTCTTCCGGCTGCAACCAGCGTTAAATAAGCGTTTCAGCGTTCTATCCACAGATATGCGCTGCGTATTTATAAACATAAAAATAAGCTTTAAATCATTTCTCTTTTTTATCTATTAAGGCCTTCTCTTGAGCTAGAGCGCTGCAGCTGATCATTTTTTGTTCAGAGGCCTTCTTTCGCGCTCTCCTAGTGCCTATACTGGCGAGCTTCCTGAGACTCAACCAAACAGGCACGAGGTGCGTGGTGGATTTCCCTTCCCGTTTTGACGTCATCGTTATCGGCGGCGGCCATGCCGGTACCGAAGCTGCGCTCGCAGCCGCTCGAATCGGCGTAAAAACACTCTTGCTGACCCACAATGTCGAAACGCTGGGACAGATGAGCTGCAATCCAGCCATTGGTGGCATCGGCAAGAGTCATTTGGTGAAGGAAATCGACGCTCTCGGTGGCGTCATGGCAACTGCAACCGACCTGAGCGGCATTCAATTCCGGGTGCTCAACAGCCGCAAAGGGCCAGCCGTACGGGCGACGCGCGCTCAGGCTGATCGGGTGTTGTACAAGGCTGCTGTCCGCGAAGTGTTGGAAAACCAGCCGAACCTGTGGATATTTCAACAGGCAGCCGACGACCTGATCGTTGAGTCCGATCAGGTCAAGGGTGTCGTTACCCAGATGGGACTGCGCTTCCTAGCTGAATCGGTTGTCCTCACAACCGGCACCTTCCTTGGTGGACTTATCCACATTGGTTTGCAGAATTACTCTGGTGGTAGGGCCGGCGATCCCCCTTCGATACCGTTGGCCAAACGTTTACGCGAGCTACCCCTGCGGGTTGGCCGTCTGAAGACCGGAACGCCTCCTCGAATCGATGGACGCAGCGTCGATTTTTCAGTAATGATCGAGCAACCAGGCGATACGCCGATTCCTCCCATGTCGTTTCTGGGTGAGACAGCGCAGCACCCGCGGCAGGTGAGTTGCTGGATCACGCACACCAACGCCCGCACTCACGAAATCATCGCCGCCAACCTTGATCGATCACCGATGTATTCTGGCCTTATCGAGGGTGTCGGCCCGCGCTACTGCCCGTCGATTGAGGACAAGATTCATCGTTTCGCCGACAAGGACAGCCATCAGGTCTTTATTGAGCCGGAAGGCCTGACGACCCATGAGCTCTACCCAAACGGTATCTCGACCTCGTTGCCTTTTGACGTGCAGTTGCAGATCGTTCAAAGCATTCGTGGCATGGAGCAGGCGCACATCGTGCGGCCCGGCTACGCCATCGAATACGACTATTTCGATCCACGTGATTTGAAATACAGCCTGGAAACCAAAGTGATTGGTGGGCTGTTCTTCGCAGGGCAGATCAACGGCACTACCGGTTACGAAGAGGCGGGAGCCCAGGGGCTACTCGCTGGTGCCAACGCTGCGCTACGCGCCAAAGGGTTGGACAGCTGGTGTCCTCGTCGGGACGAAGCGTATCTCGGCGTGCTGGTCGATGACCTGATCACGCTCGGGACGCAGGAGCCGTATCGGATGTTCACCTCGCGCGCCGAATATCGGCTGATTCTGCGTGAGGACAACGCTGATTTGCGATTGACCGAAAAAGGCCGCGAGTTGGGCTTGGTCGACGACGTGCGTTGGGCTGCATTCGAACGCAAGCGCGAGAGTATCGTGCAGGAAGAACAACGTTTGAAGGGCACCTGGGTTCGCCCGGGAACCGAGCAGGGCGATGCGATTGCCGAGCGATTCGGGACCCCGCTTACCCATGAGTACAACCTGCTGAACCTCTTGGCGCGGCCGGAAATCGATTATCGGGGCCTCGTGCAGCTCACCGGCGGCGGAGCCGAAGATCCTCAAGTCGCCGAACAGGTTGAGATCAAGACCAAGTACGCCGGCTACATCGACCGCCAGCAGGAGGAGATTCTCCGCTTACGGGCCAGCGAATCCATCGCGCTGCCAGCTGAGCTGGATTACTCAGGTATTTCCGGACTTTCCAAAGAGATCCAGCACAAGCTTTCGCAGGCACGGCCTGAAACCCTTGGGCAAGCCTCTCGGATTCCGGGCGTCACGCCGGCAGCGGTGTCGCTACTCATGATTCATCTGAAAAAGCGCAGCGCTGGGCAAAAGCTGGAGCAGAGCGCTTGATGGCTATGGAACTGGTTGATCATGCCGATGAGCTCAGACTAGGGGCGTTGCAGCTGGGGCTCGACCTGAGCAGCGCTCAGCAACAGCAGCTAATGGCTTATCTGGCACTGCTGAACAAGTGGAACAAAGCTTACAACCTCACCGCAGTGCGTGACCCGGCCGAGATGGTCTCTCGCCACCTGCTCGACAGCCTGAGCGTTGTGCCGCACGCCGAACAGGGCGGCGCCCGCTGGCTCGATGTCGGAAGTGGGGGCGGTATGCCTGGAATTCCTCTGGCGATCATGTTTCCCGAGCGCAACTTCACCCTGCTTGACTCCAACGGCAAGAAGACCCGCTTTCTCACCCAGGTGAAGCTGGAGTTGAAACTCGCCAACGTGGATGTTGTCCACAGCCGCGTCGAGCAGTTCAGACCGCCGCAGCCGTTCACTGATATCACCTCGCGAGCGTTCAGCTCGCTAGAGGATTTTGCCAACTGGACTCGCCATCTCGGCGATAAAGATTCCCGCTGGCTCGCCATGAAAGGCGTGCAACCAGACGATGAGCTGCAGGCGCTTCCGACGGACTTCCAGCTGCAGAGCTGTGTAGTACTCAAGGTTCCAGGTTGCCAAGGGCAACGCCATCTGCTGATACTGCGGCGCACTTCATGACCCGGACAGACACTGACCATGGCTAAAGTATTTGCCATCGCCAATCAGAAAGGCGGTGTCGCCAAGACCACCACTTGCATCAATCTGGCGGCTTCGCTCGTGGCAACGCGTCGTCGCGTGCTGCTGATCGATCTTGATCCACAAGGCAACGCCACCACCGGCAGCGGTGTGGATAAGTTGGCTTTGGAATATTCGATCTACGACGTGTTGATTGGTGAGTGCAGCTTGGTCGATGCCATGCAGTTCTCAGAGCACGGCGGTTATCAGTTGTTACCAGCCAACCGCGACCTGACGGCTGCTGAAGTTGCCTTGCTGAATCTCCCGGCCAAAGAGAACCGCTTGCGCGAAGCGCTGGCCCCGGTGCGCGAGAATTACGACTACATCCTCATCGATTGCCCACCCTCGCTCTCGATGCTGACGATCAATGCGCTGACGGCCGCCGATGGTGTGATCATTCCCATGCAATGCGAGTACTACGCGCTCGAAGGCCTGTCAGATCTGGTCAATTCGATTCAGCGTATTGGTCAGGCGCTGAACCCATCGTTGAAGATCGAGGGTTTGCTCCGCACCATGTATGACCCGCGCAGCAGCCTGACCAACGATGTCACCGAGCAGCTGAAAGCGCACTTCGGTGAGAAGCTCTATGACACCGTGATTCCACGCAATGTACGCCTGGCAGAAGCCCCCAGCCATGGCATGCCGGCGCTGGTCTATGACAAGCAATCCAAGGGCGCCTTGGCTTACCTGGCACTGGCGGGCGAGTTGTCGCGCCGTCAGCGTCGAGCCGCCCGCAGCGCAACCGCATAAGGAAACTTCATGGCGACCAAAAAACGAGGCCTAGGACGGGGTCTGGATGCCCTGCTCGGCGGCGCCAATGTGGCGGCCATACAAGAGGATGCCGCTCAAGCTGCTGTGCGTGAGCTGCAACAGTTGCCGCTCGACGTTATCCAGCGAGGCAAGTATCAGCCTCGCCGCGACATCGACCCAGTCACCCTCGACGAACTGGCGAACTCGATCCGTACCCAGGGTGTGATGCAACCCATCGTGGTTCGCTCGATTGGCTCTGGCCGCTACGAAATCATCGCTGGAGAACGGCGCTGGCGTGCAAGTCAGCAGGCTGGCCTGGATAAAATCCCTGCCATGGTTCGGGAAGTCTCCGACGAAGCAGCTATCGCCATGGCACTGATCGAGAACATTCAGCGCGAGGACCTCAGCCCTATCGAGGAAGCCGTTGCGCTTCAGCGACTGCAGCAGGAGTTCCAGCTGACACAGCAGCAGGTCGCGGACGCGGTGGGTAAATCCCGTGTGACCATTAGCAACCTGCTGCGTCTGATTGCACTGCCGGAGGAGATCAAGACGCTTCTCTCGCATGGCGATCTGGAAATGGGACATGCCCGGGCTTTGCTTGGACTGCCTGCCGATCAGCAGGTTGAAGGCGCGCGGCATGTTGTCGCACGCGGTCTGACCGTACGCCAGACCGAAGCGCTGGTAAGGCAATGGCTGAGCAAGCCGGAAAGCACCAAAACCGAGCCAAAAAGCGATCCCGATATTGTCCGTCTGGAGCAGCGCCTGGCTGAACGTCTGGGCTCACCGGTGCAAATCAAGCACGGTGAGAAGGGCAAGGGGCAGTTGGTAATCCGTTACAGTTCGCTGGATGAGTTGCAGGGTGTACTTGCGCACATTCGCTGATACAAAGTTTATGTAGTGCCGGTCAGAAAGTGCTACCTGAAGGTTGAACGCAGGATGGGCTGCTCCTATACTCGCGGCGCTTTTTTGACCGCGGTCGAGCTGAACAGCTAACGATCTTTTTCGATGGATGCACGGTGAATATACGCAACAAGACACCTCTCCATCGGTTGCCTGTAGTACGTGTGTTAGCCGTACAGGCGTTCGTTGCGTTAGGCGCAGGCGTAGCATGCGGTTTGTTTTTTGGTATGGTTGCCGGCTATTCGGGATTGTTGGGTGGCCTGATTGCATTAGTGGCCAACCTGTACTTTGCGTTTAAGGCGTTTCGCTATTTTGGCGCGCGCTCGACCACAGCCATTGTTCAGTCCCTGTGGGCTGGAGAAATGGGTAAGCAGATTCTGGCAGCAGCGCTGTTTGCGCTGGTGTTTGTAGGAGTGAAACCGCTGCAACCGGGGGCGTTGTTCGTCGGTTACCTGATGGTTCTGGGCGCCGGAGCGAGCGCCCTCCTGCTGATGAAAAATAATCCGAAGCATTGAGCACTGAGGCGTTTATGGCGAGTACCCCGGCGGAATACATCCAGCATCACCTGCAGAATCTGACCTACGGAAAACTGCCGGAAGGTTACGTACGCGCAGACGGCTCGGTCGTCGACCAGGCTACCTGGACCATTGCTCATTCGGGCGTGGAAGCGCGTGACATGGGCTTCATGGCCGTCCATCTCGATACGCTCGGATGGTCGCTGTTCATGGGACTCATCTTCGTGCTGGTGTTTCGCATGGCGGCCAAGGGCGCTACTGCGGGTACCCCAGGCCGTTTGCAGAACTTCGTCGAGATGTGCGTCGAGTTTGTCGAAGGCGTGGTGAAAGACACCTTCCATGGTCGCAACGCGCTGATCGCGCCGCTGGCCCTGACCATTTTCGTTTGGGTGTTCCTGATGAACAGCCTGAAATGGATTCCGGTCGACTACATTCCAGGTCTGGCGAGCATGTTGGGCCTGCCGTACTTCAAGATCGTACCGACTGCGGACCCGAACGGAACCTTCGGTCTGTCGCTTGGCGTGTTCATTCTGATTCTGTTCTACAGCTTCAAGGTCAAGGGCTTCGGTGGCTTCACCAAGGAACTGGCTTTCACGCCGTTCAATCACTGGTCGCTTGTGCCGTTCAACCTGTTCCTCGAAATCCTCGGTCTGCTGACCAAGCCGTTGAGCCTGGCTCTACGACTGTTCGGCAACATGTATGCCGGTGAGGTGGTATTCATCCTCATCGCGCTGCTGCCGTTCTACGTGCAGTGGACCTTGAATGTACCCTGGGCGATCTTCCACATCCTGGTGATCCCGCTGCAGGCGTTCATCTTCATGGTTCTGACCGTGGTGTATCTGAGCTCTGCGCATGAAGACCACAGTCATGCCGAACTCACGCCGTAACAGTTAAAACCGGTTCAACACGTTTCGTTTTACCAAGAAAACCTTAACCCTTAGCTTCAGGAGCTTTACATGGAACTCGTCTACATCGCCGCCTCTCTCATGATCGGTCTGGGTGCCCTGGGCACTGGCATTGGCTTCGCTCTGCTGGGCGGTAAGCTGCTGGAATCCACTGCTCGCCAACCCGAGCTGGCTCCTCAGCTGCAAACCAAGACCTTCCTGATGGCTGGTCTGCTCGACGCCGTACCGATGATCGGTGTTGGTATCGCGATGTACCTCATCTTCGTTGTCGCTGCTTAAGACTTTTCCGGTTCCTGATGGGGTTCGCATGGCGAGCCCCGTTGCCGTGGAATTGACAACCGCGTCGAACGAGATAGCACGAGGTATATCGCTGTGAACATTAACTTGACGCTGTTCGGTCAAACGTTCGCCTTCGCTATTTTCGTCTGGTTTTGCATGAAGTACGTATGGCCGCCGATCACCAAGGCCATGCAAGAACGCCAGAAGAAAATCGCCGAAGGACTGGACGCCGCAGGCCGTGCGCAGCAAGACCTAAAGTTGGCTCAGGAAAAGGTTTCCAACACTCTCCGTGAGACCAAAGGGCAAGCTGCCCAGATTCTTGAGCAAGCCAATAAGCAAGCCAACGCCATCGTTGAGGATGCCAAGCAACAGGCGCGCGCCGAAGGCGAGCGACTGGTAGCCGGCGCCCGCGCCGAGATCGAGCAGGAAGTGAATCGTGCCAAGGAGCAACTGCGTAACCAGGTAGCCGTGTTGGCTGTCATGGGTGCGGAGAAGATTCTGGAGTCCCAGGTGGACGCCAAGGCACACAACGATCTGGTCGAAAAACTGGCCTCCCAACTCTAAGCGAGGCAAGCGATGATCAATACCCAGACGCTTGCTCGGCCCTATGCAAAGGCCGCTTTTGAGTTTGCCAGCGCGGCTGGCCAGATTGATGCCTGGTCGGGCATGTTGAGCCTGGCTGCGGTCGCTGTTGACGTTCCCCAAGTTACCGAACTGCTTAAGAACCCGCGTCTGACCAGCGAAAGCAAGGTCCAGACATTGGTTCAGCTGTTCGGTAGCGACATCGATGAAGCATTCCGAAACTTCGTCTCCACACTCGGCGATAACGATCGTCTGGATGTGTTGCCGACTATTCGGGAGCTGTTCGAGGAACTCAAGGCTGAGGCCGAAAAGACACTCGACGTTGAAGTGCAGACGGCCTTCGAGCTGACCTCTGTGCAACTCCAAACTTTGGCTGCCGCCTTGTCGAAGCGGCTAGATCGTACCGTCAACCCCCAGCAGGTCGTGAACCCTGCGCTGATCGGCGGCGTTGTTATCCGCGCCGGCGATGTGGTTGTCGACGGTTCGGTCCGCGGCAAACTGAGCCAGTTGGCCGAATCGTTGAAATCCTGATTTGAGGGTCGTGGCATGCAGCAACTGAATCCTTCCGAGATTAGTGAAATCATAAAGCAGCGCATCGGCAGCTCCGATGTGTCTGCTCAAGCGCGCAATGAGGGTACCGTCGTCAGCGTTTCCGACGGTATCGTGCGCATTTACGGCCTGGCCGACGTGATGTACGGGGAGATGATCGAATTCCCCGGTGGCGTCTTCGGCATGGCCCTGAACCTGGAGCAGGACTCTGTAGGTGCCGTTGTATTGGGCGCGTACCAAAGCCTGACCGAAGGCATGAGCGCCAAGTGCACCGGTCGCGTACTGGAAGTTCCGGTTGGTCCGGAACTGCTGGGTCGCGTCGTTGACGCTCTGGGCAATCCCGTTGACGGCAAGGGCCCAGTCAATGCTCAGGCAACTGACGCTGTCGAGAAAGTCGCACCGGGCGTGATTTGGCGTAAGTCGGTCGACCAGCCGGTTCAAACCGGCTACAAGTCGGTCGATGCGATGATCCCGGTCGGTCGTGGTCAGCGCGAGCTGATCATCGGCGACCGTCAGATCGGTAAAACCGCTCTGGCCATCGACGCGATCATCAACCAGCGCAACAGCGGCATCAAGTGCGTCTACGTGGCCATCGGTCAGAAGCAGTCGACCATCGCTAACGTGGTGCGCAAGCTGGAACAGCACGGTGCACTGGCCAACACCATCATCGTTGCCGCTTCGGCTTCCGAATCCGCTGCGCTGCAGTTCCTGGCACCTTACGCCGGCTGCACCATGGGCGAATACTTCCGCGATCGCGGCGAAGACGCACTGATCGTTTATGACGATTTGTCCAAGCAGGCTGTCGCCTATCGTCAGATCTCCCTGCTGCTGCGCCGTCCGCCAGGACGCGAAGCCTATCCAGGTGACGTTTTCTATCTCCACAGCCGTCTGCTGGAGCGTGCATCGCGCGTTTCCGAAGAGTACGTCGAGAAGTTCACCAATGGTGCCGTGACTGGCAAGACCGGTTCCTTGACCGCTCTGCCTATCATCGAAACCCAGGCTGGTGACGTATCTGCGTTCGTACCGACCAACGTGATTTCGATCACCGACGGCCAGATCTTCCTCGAGTCGTCGATGTTCAACGCCGGTATCCGTCCGGCCGTTAACGCCGGTATCTCGGTATCCCGCGTCGGTGGCGCCGCTCAGACCAAGATCATCAAGAAGCTCTCCGGTGGCATTCGTACCGCACTGGCTCAGTACCGTGAACTGGCGGCCTTCGCCCAGTTTGCCTCTGACCTGGACGAGGCGACCCGCAAGCAGCTCGAGCATGGTCAGCGTGTCACCGAGCTGATGAAGCAGAAGCAGTACGCGCCAATGTCCATTGCCGACATGGCGGTGTCCCTGTACGCAGCCGAGCGCGGCTTCCTGCAGGACATCGAAGTAGCCAAGGTTGGTGCCTTCGAACAGGCGTTGATTGCCTATTTCCATCATGAGCATGCTGCTCTGCTGGACAAGATCAACGTGAAGGGCGACTTCAACGACGAAATCGACGCAGGCATCAAAGCCGGTATCGAGTCGTTCAAGGCCACCCAATCCTGGTAAGCCGCAGCGGGAGCCGCGAGGCTCCCGCTTGCTAACCCGATAGGTGTCAAATGGCAGGCGCAAAAGAGATTCGCAGCAAGATTGCGAGCATCAAAAGCACGCAGAAGATCACCAGCGCCATGGAAAAGGTGGCGGTCAGCAAGATGCGCAAGGCACAGATGCGCATGGCTGCCAGCCGTCCCTATGCGGAGCGGATCCAGCAGGTTATTGGCCACCTGGCCAATACCAACCCTGAATACCGTCATCCGTTCATGGTTGAGCGCCCGGTCAAGCGTGTCGGCTACATCGTCGTGTCGTCCGATCGTGGCCTGTGCGGCGGCTTGAACACAAACCTGTTCAAGGCGCTGATCAAGAACATGAAGGAATGGCACGACAATAAGGTCGAAGCTGACCTGTGCGTGATCGGTAACAAGGGTGCGAGCTTCTTCCGCAGCTTTGGCGGCAATGTGGTCGCGGCAGTCAACGGACTTGGCGAAGAGCCGTCGATCAATGATCTGATCGGCAGCGTCAAAGTCATGTTGGATGCTTTCGATCAAGGCCGTCTGGACCGTCTCTACCTGGTGTCGAACAAGTTCATCAACACCATGACGCAGAAGCCGACCGTAGCTCAGTTGCTGCCGTTGGCCGCGAGCGACGATCAGACCGCGCCGAAAGGTAAGTGGGACTATCTGTACGAACCCGACGCTCGCCTGTTGCTGGACGCGCTGCTGGTTCGCTATGTCGAATCCCAGGTCTACCAGGCCGTGGTCGAAAACGGCGCCGCCGAACAGGCAGCCCGGATGATCGCCATGAAGAACGCAACCGACAACGCCGGTGAGCTGATCAGCGACCTGCAACTGGTCTACAACAAGGCCCGTCAGGCTGCGATCACGCAAGAAATTTCGGAAATCGTCGGCGGCGCTGCCGCGGTTTAAGAACGGTTCAAATATTCAGAGGAACCAAACATGAGTAGCGGACGTATCGTTCAAATCATCGGCGCCGTTATCGACGTGGAATTTCCGCGCGATCTGGTACCGAACATCTATGACGCGCTGAAAGTGACCGGCGCCGAAACGACCCTGGAAGTTCAGCAGCAGCTGGGCGACGGCATTGTCCGTACCATCGCCATGGGTTCGACCGAAGGCCTCAAGCGTGGCCTGGACGTCAGCAACACTGGCGCAGCCATCTCCGTACCGGTGGGCACTGCCACACTGGGCCGGATCATGGACGTGCTGGGCAACCCCATCGACGAAGCCGGTCCGATCGGTGAAGAAGAGCGCTGGGGTATCCATCGCGCGGCGCCGAGCTATGCCGAGCAGGCTGGCGGCAACGAGTTGCTGGAGACTGGCATCAAGGTTATCGACCTGGTTTGCCCGTTCGCCAAAGGCGGTAAGGTCGGTCTGTTCGGTGGTGCCGGTGTGGGCAAGACCGTAAACATGATGGAACTGATCCGTAACATCGCGATGGAGCACAGCGGTTATTCCGTGTTCGCCGGTGTGGGTGAGCGTACTCGTGAAGGTAACGACTTCTATCACGAGATGAAGGACTCCAACGTTCTGGACAAGGTTGCACTGGTCTACGGCCAGATGAACGAGCCACCAGGAAACCGTCTGCGCGTGGCACTGACCGGCCTGACCATGGCCGAAAAGTTCCGTGACGAAGGCAAGGACGTTCTGCTGTTCGTCGACAACATCTACCGTTACACCCTGGCCGGTACCGAAGTGTCCGCCCTGCTGGGTCGTATGCCGTCCGCGGTGGGTTACCAGCCGACACTGGCCGAGGAAATGGGCGTTCTGCAAGAGCGCATCACCTCTACCAAGAGCGGTTCGATCACCTCCGTTCAGGCCGTTTACGTACCTGCGGATGACTTGACCGACCCGTCCCCGGCGACCACCTTCGCCCACCTGGACGCCACCGTGGTTCTGTCGCGTGACATCGCTTCCCTGGGTATCTACCCGGCGGTCGATCCGCTCGACTCCACGTCGCGCCAGCTGGATGCCAACGTGATCGGCCAGGAGCACTACGACACCGCTCGCGGCGTTCAGTACGTGCTGCAGCGCTACAAGGAGCTGAAGGACATCATCGCGATTCTCGGTATGGACGAACTGTCCGAAGCCGACAAGCAGCTGGTATCCCGTGCTCGTAAGATCCAGCGCTTCCTGTCCCAGCCGTTCTTCGTTGCCGAAGTCTTCACCGGTTCGCCAGGCAAGTACGTTTCGCTGAAAGAAACCATCCGTGGCTTCGCCGGCATCCTCAACGGTGACTACGATCACCTGCCGGAGCAGGCGTTCTACATGGTTGGCGGTATCGACGAAGCCATCGAGAAAGCCAAGAAACTGTAACTGGCGCGCCCGCTTGCGGGCGCCAATAAGCTCTGCTGGCGGCGAAGGTTTCCAGCGGAGCTCATTACCGAGGCATAAGTATGGCTATGACAGTCCACTGTGACATCGTCAGCGCGGAAGAAGAGCTGTTCTCGGGGCTGGTAGAGATGGTCATCGCCCATGGTCACCTGGGTGACCTGGGTATTCTGCCGGGCCACGCTCCTTTGCTGACTGATCTCAAGCCCGGTCCGGTGCGTGTGATCAAGCAGGGCGGCGAAGAAGACATCTTCTACATTTCTGGCGGCTTCATTGAAGTACAGCCGAACATGGTGAAGGTGCTTGCCGATACTGCTACTCGCGCCAAGGATCTGGACGAAGCGGCGGCGAAAGCTGCAGTTACAGCCGCTGAAAAAGCGTTGCACGAGAAGGGTGCCGAGTTTGACTACGGCTCCGCTGCTGCGCGTCTCGCCGAGGCTGCAGCCCAGCTGCGGACGATCGAGGCGATGCGCAAGAAGTACGGTCGCGGTTGATCCGCTAACGGCTTCATCGCGAACGAGTAAAAGGGTAGCCTTGGCTACCCTTTTTCTTTTTCTGCCACTTGGAAATAACCCCCGCGTCGGCCCGCGGCTACGTTTGTTCAGGATCTGCCATGTCTCTCGATATCGTCATTCTCGCGGCTGGTCAGGGTACGCGCATGCGCTCGGCCCTACCGAAAGTACTCCATCCCGTAGCGGGTCGTTCCATGCTTGGGCATGTCATCGATACTGCTCGCTCACTCGCGCCAAAGGCCATCCACGTGGTCATCGGCCACGGCGCCGAGCGGGTTCGCGAACAGCTGGCCGCGGATGATCTGAATTTTGTGGTGCAGGCTGAGCAGCTGGGAACAGGACATGCAGTGGCGCAAGCGCTCCCGGCACTTTCGGCCGAACGTGTGCTGATCCTTTATGGTGATGTGCCGCTGATCGAGGCGGCGACGCTGGAACGTCTCCTGCAGCAGGTCACCCCACAACAGCTAGCACTTCTCACTGTCAACCTGGCCGATCCCAGCGGCTATGGACGGATCGTTCGCGATGGGCAAGGGGTGGTGCAGGCGATCATCGAACACAAGGATGCATCCGCTGCGCAGAGGCTCATCACTGAAGGCAATACCGGCATCTTGGCCGTGCCTGGTGAGCGGCTTGCCGACTGGCTGTGCCGGCTGTCGAACAGCAACGCCCAAGGTGAGTACTACCTGACCGATGTGATCGCCATGGCGGTCGCCGATGGGCTGGTGGTCGCCACCGAGCAGCCGCTGCATGCAATGGAAGTTCAGGGCGCCAATGACCGCATTCAACTGGCTGAGCTTGAGCGACATTATCAGCAGCGCGCCGCTCGCCATTTAATGGCACAGGGCGTGACTTTGAGAGATCCGGCGCGTTTTGATCTGCGCGGCGAGGTTACTGCGGGTCGCGATGTGCTTATTGATGTGAACGTGATTCTCGAAGGCAAGGTTGTGATCGAGGACGGTGTGGAGATCGGCCCGAATTGCGTGATCCGCAACAGCACGCTACGCCGCGGTTCGGTGGTCAAGGCCAACAGTCATCTTGAAGGCGCGGAATTGGGTGAAGGCGCTGATTGCGGGCCGTTTGCCCGTTTGCGTCCCGGCGCGGTGTTGGGCGCCAAAGCGCATGTTGGCAACTTCGTTGAGGTAAAGAACTCCAGCCTGGGTGAGGGCGCCAAGGCCGGGCACCTCGCCTATCTGGGCGATGCGGATATAGGTGCACGGACCAACATCGGGGCCGGCACCATCACCTGCAATTACGACGGTGCAAACAAGTTCCGCACAGTCATGGGCAAGGACGTCTTCATTGGCTCCAACAGTTCGTTGGTGGCTCCGGTGACCTTGGGCGATGGCGCAACCACCGGCGCGGGCTCGGTGATCACCGCTGACGTCCCGGCTGAAACTCTGGCCCTGGGACGAGCGCGACAAGCAGTGATCACAGGCTGGCGGCGGCCTCAGAAAGGCCAGAAGTAGCAGCGAAAGACGTCGTCGTGGGTCTGCGGCTCTGGCTCTCCTGTACTAGTGGCGTCAGAGCGTCGCGCTGGTGAGCTGCTCAATCACGACCCTTTACCGCGATTTGGACTCGAAGGATTGGGGAGTGGAGCTGTAAGCCAGGTGCTAAACAGTTGACCAGTCAATCCTTATGGTCTGGCGCGCTATTTACGCTTTTATGCGTCTCCTCAGTTGACCGTTGCGCAGATATAGGTTTTGATTCGCCAGCTCTTCTTTCGAACCGAAACTTAAATATGTCGAAACGCAACAC
Source organism: Stutzerimonas tianxiuensis (assembly GCF_053470365.1). NCBI lineage: Bacteria > Pseudomonadati > Pseudomonadota > Gammaproteobacteria > Pseudomonadales > Pseudomonadaceae > Stutzerimonas > Stutzerimonas tianxiuensis. Next base: position 107,416 of record NZ_JBPVWS010000007.1, read on the forward strand.
CCCGCAGCGACGTCACGCGATACTTGCCCTGCTAAACGAGCAGGGCGAGGTCAGCGTCGACGAGCTGTCCAGGCGTTTCGAGACCTCTGAGGTGACCATCCGCAAGGACCTCGCCGCGCTGGAGAAAAACGGTCTGCTGTTGCGTCGCTACGGCGGTGCGGTGCCCCTGCCACAGGAGCTGATTGGTGATAATGCGCAGCCGGTATCGCTTTGCAAGCAAGCCATCGCCCGTGCCGCTGTGGCATGCATTCGTGAACATGCGCGAATCATCATCGACAGCGGCACCACCACCGCAGCCATGATCCCGCAGCTGGGCCACAAGCATGGTCTGTTGGTCATGACCAATTCGCTGAGTGTGGCCAATGCGTTGCGCGAGCTGGAACACGAGCCGACACTGTTGATGACAGGGGGTACCTGGGACCCGCATTCCGAGTCGTTCCAGGGACAGGTGGCCGAACAGGTGCTGCGTTCTTACGATTTCGATCAGCTGTTCATCGGTGCAGATGGTATCGATCTGCAGCGTGGCACCACCACCTTCAACGAGCTGCTCGGCTTGTCGCGGGTGATGGCCGAAGTCGCGCGAGAAGTCATCGTGCTGGCCGAGTCCGACAAGATCGGCCGACGTATTCCCAACCTGGAGTTGCCCTGGGGCGACATCCAGACCCTTATCACGGACGACCGCCTCACCTCCGAGGCGCGTTCAAGCATTCAGGCCCGCGGTATCAAGCTGATCTGCGCGCCCGTCGAAACCCATCAGGAGTCCTGACCATGTGTGGCATCGTTGGCGCCGTCGCTGAACGTAACATCACCGCAATCCTGCTCGAAGGGCTCAAGCGCCTGGAGTACCGGGGCTACGACAGCGCCGGTGTCGCCGTGCTGGATGCCAGCGGCAGCCTGCATCGCCTGCGCCGTTCCGGCAAGGTCGCCGAGCTGGAACAGGCGCAACAGGACGAGCAACTTACCGGTCGCCTGGGCATTGCGCACACCCGCTGGGCCACTCACGGAGCACCTTGCGAGCGCAACGCTCATCCACATTTTTCGGGCGACGACCTCGCCGTGGTGCACAACGGCATCATCGAAAATCATGAAGCGCTGCGCCAGCAGCTGAAAGGGATGGGTTATGTTTTCGTGTCCGATACCGACACCGAAGTCATCGTTCATCTGTTGCATCACAAACTCGGCGAGGTTGGCGACCTGACCGTCGCGCTCAAGTCAGCGGTAAAGGAGTTGCACGGAGCTTACGGCCTGGCGGTAGTCAGCGCGCAGCAGCCAGATCGTCTCCTCGCGGCTCGCAGCGGTAGCCCGTTGGTGATAGGCCTGGGCCTGGGTGAGAACTTCCTCGCCTCCGATCAGCTGGCACTGCGTCAGGTCACTGATCGCTTCATGTACCTGGAAGAAGGTGACATTGCCGAGATCCGCCGCGACAGCGTGAAGATCTGGAACGTCGATGGCGAGCCTGTCGAGCGCGAAAGCGTGCAATACCATGAAGGCGCCGAAGCAGCGGACAAGGGCGAATATCGCCATTTCATGCTCAAGGAAATTCATGAGCAGCCCAAGGTCGTGCAACGTACCCTCGAAGGCCGTCTTGGCGACCATCAGGTACTGGTGCAGGCGTTCGGCCCGCAGGCCGCCGAGCTGTTCGCCAAGGTGCGCAATGTGCAGATCGTCGCCTGTGGCACCAGCTATCATGCCGGGATGGTCGCCCGTTACTGGCTGGAAGAGCTGGCCGGCATTCCGTGTCAGGTAGAGGTGGCCAGCGAGTTTCGCTACCGCAAGGTGGTGGTGCAGCCGGATACGCTGTTCGTCACCATTTCTCAGTCTGGCGAAACGGCCGACTCTCTCGCCGCGCTGCGCAACGCCAAGGCGCGGACGGAAGGGGAAGGGCGATATCTTGCCAGCCTGGCTATTTGCAACGTCGGCATCAGCTCGTTGGTGCGTGAGTCCGATCTCACCCTGCTGACGCAGGCCGGGCCTGAAATCGGCGTGGCTTCGACCAAGGCCTTCACCACGCAACTGGTCGGCCTGTTGCTGCTGACCCTGTCACTGGGACAGGTACGCGGCACCTTGACGCCAGCCCTGGAAGCGGAGCTGATCGACGAACTACGTCGTCTGCCGACACGTCTCGGCGAGGCGCTGGCTATGGACACCACGGTAGAAAAGATTTCCGAACACTTCGCCGAGAAGCACCACACACTGTTCCTCGGCCGTGGCGCGCAATACCCGGTGGCTATGGAAGGGGCGCTGAAGCTAAAGGAAATTTCCTACATCCACGCCGAGGCTTATCCGGCCGGTGAGCTCAAGCATGGCCCGTTGGCGCTGGTCGACGCTGACATGCCGGTGGTCACGGTAGCACCGAACAACGAATTGCTGGAAAAGCTCAAATCCAACCTGCAGGAAGTACGCGCGCGTGGCGGTGAGCTGATCGTCTTCGCTGATCGTGAAGCAGGCATCGAGAACGGGGAGGGCACCTTTATCGTCAGCATGCCGCACATCCACGATGTGCTGGCGCCGATCCTCTACACGATTCCCCTGCAGCTGCTTTCCTATTACGTTGCCGTGCTGCGCGGTACCGACGTTGACCAACCACGTAACCTGGCTAAATCAGTCACCGTCGAATAGGACGTTCGATGTTCCTAAGCGCGCGCGCGTGCGTGCGTGTTGAACAAGGCAAAAAAGCCCGTCAGGGCTTTTTTGCTTTATGACCTGTTCGACCGGGCTGCGCCCAGAAAACGCTCGAACGTGTCATTCGCTCCGGTAAGTACCTCCGACCAGTCACATGCCGAGCCCTGCTGTTCGAGCTTCTGTAGAAAACTTGGCCACAGTGGCGTCGCGCTGCCATGGTTCAGATAGCGTAGCGGGGCAGACGGATTGGCGTCGGCAACGCGACGCGCCAGCACACGACCACCCAGGCGCGAGCCTTCGATCACATAAGCCGCGCCCCAGCTCCAACCGGGCGAGGGTGCCATGCCAGCCGGCGTCAACGGCGGTTCCGCGCAGCCCAGTGCCTTGAGGTCTGCGAGCAATGCTTGACGTCTGCAACGCAGCGGCCAGTCATCGAGCATCGTTTCGATACCGGCCTGCTCCAGCTCGATTTCCAGCGGAATGAGCACCTGTGCATGGGCCTGTAAAAAAGCGCGGTAGCCTTCGGGCTGATCCAGCCGATAGGCTGAAAAGGCCGCGTCGACGCGTTCATGTTGCGCCGCAGTGGCTGAGCGCAACTGATTTCGCAAAGTGTCCATCAAGCCGGGTAACTTTCCTTTAGGACCATGCTTAGCTTTCGCACCAACTGTTCCTCACGAAAGGGCTTCTGAATGATAGTCGAGCTGCCCATTCCCAGTTCGCCAAGCTCGGCGTAGCCGGTGATGAATACCACGGGCAACTTTGGGTAGCGAGACGAGACAGCTCGCGCGAGTTCACCTCCGTTCATGCCCGGCATCGCGAAGTCGGCTAGTACCAGATCCACTGCCGCACCTTGTTCAAGCAGCTCCAAGGCCGACCGACCGCCGTCGGCTTGCACTACTGCGTAGCCCAGGTTGCTCAGCATCTGTGCGGTTACTTCGCGCACGGCGGGGTCGTCATCGACCAGCAGTACCTTATGCGAGGCTTCGTCGATCGGCGTGCCCTGCTCATGGTCCGCTAGGCCGAGACTGCGTTCGGGGGCAGTCACCCGAGGCAGGTATACCCTCACTGTGGTGCCCACGCCCAGCTCGGTCTCGATGCGCGCCCCGCCACCGGATTGCTTGGCAAAGCCGAACACCTGAGCCAAACCGAGCCCTGAGCCCTTGCCGACTTCCTTGGTGGTGAAGAAGGGTTCGAAAGCTTTCTGCAGCACCTCGTCTGTCATGCCGGAGCCGGTGTCTTTGACCGAAAGCACCACGTATTCGCCCGGCCCAGGCTCTTCAGCACGTTCTGCTGGCGCGCTGATCACTGCGTTGTCGGTACGCAGGGTCAGGCAACCACCGGAGCCCATCGCGTCTCGCGCATTAATGGCGAGATTGAGGATGATCATCTCGATTTGCGTAGGGTCAACCAGCGCGTGCCATAGCCCGGCACGGGTATCGGTTTCGATGGTGACGGAGCCACCCAGGGTGCTGTGTAGCAGGCTCAACAGGCCGACCAGGGTGTCGTTGAGATCGACGGCCTTTGGGGCGAGTTGCTGGCGGCGTGCAAACGCAAGCAGCTGACTGGTCAAGGTTGCACCGCGCTCGCCGGAATCCTGAATGTACTGCAGGCGGCTGAGTGATTTGGCCAGCGGTGCGCCGCGTTCCAGATCGTTCTTGAGAAAGCTGGCGCTGGTGAGGATCACCGTCAATAGGTTGTTGAAGTCATGCGCGACACCAGCCGTAAGCTGGCCGACGGCCTCGAGCCGTTGCATTTGCTGCAGCGTGGCTTCGATGCGTTCGCGTTCTTTAATCTGCTCAGTGAGCTCGCGGTTGGCGTCGGCAAGCTTGTCTACCGCCGCTATTTCGCTGGTGATGTCACGTGCAGCGGCGTACATCATTCCGGCCTCAGGTACGGCGGTCCAGGACAGCCAGCGATAGCTGCCGTCACGATGCTGCATGCGGTTGACGAAGCGATCGGTGACGTTACCGCAGCGAATGCGTTCGGTCTCCGCTTGGGTCGCGCTGAGATCATCGGCGTGGACCAGTGACCATAGCGGTGTGTTGATCAGGTCTTCGCGCGGCCAGCCAAGCGCTTCTTCCCAGGCGGGGTTGAGTGCAATCACTGTGGTGTCGAAACGCATCACGGCGAGCAGATCCCGTGACAGCTCCCAGGTCCGGTCTCGTTCCCGGGTACGTTCTTCTACGCGTTCACCCAGGGCTATATTCATGCGTTTGAGCGCTTCGGTCGCCAGCCGCTGCTCGGTGACGTCCATCACTACACCGATGAAGCGCTTGCACAGGCCTTCATCGAAAAACGCTTGGCCACGGGTTTCAAACCAGCGAACCTGACCGCTTTCGAGCATGATGCGGTAGTCGGTGGTGTACTCCTTGTCGCCCTTGTCGATGCTGATCGCTTCCCACACGTGTTCGCGCATGCGCTGAAGGTCGTCGGGATGGCACAGCGACTCGAAGACATGGATATCCACAGGCGCACGGTCGGCCAAGCCGAACATGGCGCGGCAGCGACGATCGAGAACCAGCCTGTCGTGCTGTGGATCGTAGTCCCACATTCCGAGCCCCGCAGCGTCGATCGCCAAACGCGCCCGAACTTCCACCTCGCGCAGCGCCTCCTCTGCGCGCAACCGCCCGCATCGCTCCTGGACCTCGCTCAATGCCCGCTCGACAGCCTTCGGAAGAAAGCCGAGGTTTTGCTTGAGGACATAGTCCACGGCGCCGGAGCGCATCATGTTCACAGCATGCTCCTCGCCGAAGACTCCGGAGAGGAAGATGAACGGAGTTTCGGGTGCGAGCAGCCTGGCATCCTGCAGCGCCAGGCTGCCGGAATAACCGGGGAGAATGAAGTCGGAAAGAATCAGATCGAAGCTTCGGCGTTGCAGGGCTTCGACAACACCTGCCTGGTCGAAAACCACTTCGCTATCGATGCCGTAGCCGCTTCTTTCGAGCGTGACGAGCGCTAGTTCAGCGTCGTGCGGGCTGTCTTCAACAAACAGGACGCTGATAGGTGTTGTCGCCGGCATAACCATCCTGTCGCGGATACCGCACTACTTGAAAGGAGTTCTGCTTTGGAGCCTTAAGCATGAGCGTTTAGCCCGGCTCCTCACTGTTCTTGCGATCCCGAAGTTGGCGCTGCAACCGCAGTGATCCGGGTGGCGGCTCATTCAGCACGGCCCAGAAAATCCCCAGATCGGAGATGGCGGCGACGAAATCTCGGAATTCGACCGGCTTGACCACGTAAGCGTTCACTCCGAGTTCGTATGCTCGAACCAGGTCGGGCTCTTCACGGGACGATGTGAGCATCACCACAGGAATGCTGCGCAATTCTGAGGTGTCCCGAACGTTCTTCAGCACCTCCAGGCCATCGACTTTTGGCAGTTTCAGGTCCAGCAGGAGCACAGCTGGATTGCCATCGGCGCGGCCTGAGTGGTCCCCGCGGCGGTGCAGGTAATCCAGGGCCTCGGCGCCGTCGCGCATGACAATGACGTCATTGGCCAACTGACTGCGCTCAAGCGCCACCAATGTCAGCTCGAGATCGTGTGGATTGTCCTCGACCAGCAAAATCGGTTTGAGCATTTAGAGTCCCGTACTAAATGGGTGAGGCGTAGGTAAGTCTGGGGAGCGAAAAGAAGAAGGTTGCGCCCTGGTTAACCTCGCCGTTGGCCCAGACCTGACCATCATGGCGTTCGATGATCCGGCGCACGCTGGCCAGACCAATACCAGTGCCTTCGAATTCTTCCATGCGATGCAGACGCTGAAAGACGCCGAACAGTTTGTTGGCGTACTGCATGTTGAAACCCACGCCGTTGTCGCGGACATAGACGATGATTTCCTCAGCACGCTCTTCAGCACCGACCTCGATGGTCGCGTGCTCGCGTTTGCGGCTGTACTTGATCGCGTTCGAGATCAGGTTGCGCAACGCCATGTGGATGAAAGCAGCGTCGGCGACCACGATCGGCATAGGATGGACCCGCCATTCTATTTCGCGACCTTCACAATCGGGTGCCATTTCCTGACGAATGGATTCAACCAGCGCGGAAAGATTCACATCGGACAAGCGCAACGCGGCGCGACCCATCTGGGAAAAGCTCAACAGATTGTCGACCAAGGTTCCCGCAAAGCGGGCCGCGTCGCCGATGTTGTCGAGAAAGCGCAAGCCACGTTCGCTGAGCTTGCTGCCTTCGAGCTCTCCAAGTAGCTCGGCGTACCCGGCAATGTGTCGCAACGGCGCACGCAAGTCGTGCGAGACGCTGTAGGAGAAAGACTCAAGCTCCTTGTTGCTTTCGCGCAATTCTCCAGCCAGTTGGGCCATTTCTTCGGCCTTGCGCAGAACGATACCGAGTACCGCTGTGCGCAACTCCAGCGCTCCCTCCAGCTCTACCTGCTGCCAAGGTGTCGCGAAACCACGGACTGTTTCCCGCCAGCTTTCAAAGCTGTGACGCGGCGAAAGACTGCCCTGACTGTCGATCCGCTTCTCTGGCTGTCCAGCCCAGTTGACTGTCTTGATTTGTTCGCGTCGAAACCAGATCAGGTAATGCGGATGCAGACGGGAGATAGAGATGGCCAGCAAACCGGCGCAATGCTCGGCAAGCTCGGGAATGGCCGGGATGTCGCGGCTGACACAGTCGGTGCTGAACACCAGTTGCTCGCGTTGCTTCGACAGCCACTGGGTCAGGCGCACAAGCAAGGCGGCTGGCGGCGTCTCGCCAATCGGTTCGGAGTGCTCGCCGGAGACAATCGCGCCGCCGACCGCACCGGCGAACTCCAGCACGACCTGTGGCAGACACTTGAAGCCTTCAATGACGCTGTCACGGTCTGCCATGGAGGAAAGCATCTCGACGATCTGCCGTCGCAGTTCGAGCTTGCGTTGCGCCAGGGTCGCCGCTTCTTTGGCTTCGATTTGCAGCGACAGAATGCGACCCAGCAGTTCGCAGGCTGTACGGGTCTGATAGTTGACCTGGCGAGGCTCGGCGTCGTGGCAGGAAATCAGTCCCCAGAGGCGCCCCTGGATGACGATGGAGATCGACATCGAGGCCAACGTGCCCATGTTGCGCATGTATTGCAGATGAACAGGCGACACGCTGCGCAGCGAGGCGAAACTCAAGTCCAGCGGCTCCCCGTCAAGGGTGAGCGTGGGCACGATCGGAGAGGGTTGGTAATTGGCGTCCTGGATCACGCGGATCAGGTTGTTGCAGTAGAGCTGGCGCGCTTGCGGCGGGATATCCGAGGCGGGAAAACACAGACCCAGATAACTTGGATAGCCGTCGTCAGCCTGCTCTGCCAATACATGGCCGTTGCCCTGGGCGTCGAATCGATAGGCTTTGACCCGACCGAAGCCGGTGATGCGCTTGACCTCATGAACAGCCAGTTGGCAGATGTACTGAAGGTCTTGCGCCTCCTGCAGCTGTACGACGAAGGTCCGCATCAGCGGGTATAGCTTGTCGTATGCCGCGCTTGGGCTACCGGCCGATTCGAACTCGACGATCAGCTTGCCCTTGAAACGGTGCGCCATCAGGGCTAGCGGCGGATGGTTGCTGCGGCCCGGCAAGTTGAAATTGATGTCCCGCAGGTGAAGAGGGTTGTGGTCATCATCGGCTAATGAAGCCAACCCTTCAGCGAAACCGCATTCACCAATAAGGTCGGTCAGCGGCTGTCCCAGCAGCGCCTGCGCATCAACACCAAGCCATTCACGCACGTTCTCGCTGGCCTGGGTAATGGTCAGCTGGGGCTCGCTGAGCACCAGCAAAAAGCCATGAGGCTGAATGCTGCCGGGGATATGGATCGGCTCATCACCGCACTGGGCGATCGCCTTGGCGAGCGTGTCTAGATCTTCAATGGATGCCACAATTTCTCCTGTCCACCCCGTTACGGGCTGATGGCGACGAGCAGGCACCAATTGCGGTTGCTACCTAATGGTCTGAGACTGCAAGGCGGACCGTTCATTACCTGCGATACCTAGCGGTGCGCCATTTTTTCCAAACGGCAAGTACTTTAGCGCGACTGGTACTGGCTAGCCAATGCGCGGGCTTGTATAAACGCGCATTCTCAAGACCGTCGAAGGGGGACCGTCATGGAAGAAGTAATCGAGCAGCTGCGAGAGCTAAACGAACCGGTGCCGGTGCCACTGGAGTTGCCGGACGATGACCGGTTGGTCGAGGTTGAGGAGGAGTTGCTGATCAACCTTCCGTTTGGCCTGCGCGAGTTTCTGCTGACAGTCAGCGACGTGGTCTATGGACGTCTGGAGCCCGTGACAGCTTCTGATCCGCAAGCGCATACCTATCTGCCCGAAGTGGCCGCGAACGCCTGGGACGCCGGCGTGGAGCGAGACTTGCTGCCCATCTGCCAGGACGGGCCTGACTTCTACGTAGTGGATCTTGAAGGTGAGGTCATGCTGTTCGACGGCAGCGAGCATGAGATGACTGACGAAAGCTGGGAGTCGGTCTGGCATTGGGTACGCGACGTTTGGCTGGAGAGCTGATGCGCCGGGTCACCGTTTCGCCGCGCGCGAGGCCCGAAGCCCATCGCTGCTTGCAGGATTGCCGGCAGTGTCACGCATGGTGACCCTCGGCAATCTGTTTATCGTCTTGGTGCTGCTCAGCATCGGCGCCTGGCTGTGGCATTCCTATGGCATTCGCGAGCGGGCGCTGAGGGCGGTGCGGCAACACTGCAAGAAGATGGATGTAGAACTGCTTGACGGCAACGTAGCCTTTCGCCGACTCGGGTTGATCCGTGATACACGTGGCCAACGCCGCTTTGCACGGGTATATGGCTTCGAGTTCACCGTAACCGGGGAGCATCGCCATCAGGGCAGCATCGTGATGTTTGGCGGTCGTCCGGGCCCGATCGAAATGGAGGCCCATCCGTTTCCTGCTCGTCAGGATTCTGGCCAGGTGATTCAGATGGACGACTGGCGCCGCCGCGACGATTGAGCTGCTAGGTCATAGTCGACAGGCGACCACCGCGTCGTGCAGTTTTTTTTCATCCTGGGGCTCGGCGAAAATCAGTTCCAGGCGAGAATCCTTGCGCCATTCGCTGGGGTTGAATGCCAAGGTCCGGCCATTCAGCGCGTTGAGCGATTGCCAGCCCTGCGGACCCTGCATGACCAGCTTCGCGCGGCGCCAGTCCAGCGATTCCAGCCATGCCTTTACCTGCTGCAGATCGAAGCGCTGGCTTGGGTGCCAGCGCCAGCCGATGCTCCAGCCATCGGCGTTACCCTGGCTCTGGCACAGTGGTTGACGCGGGTCCAGCCAGACACTGCCGAGGCTTGCCGTTAAAGAGGGCAGCGATGATGGCGCTGTTTCAGCATTTCCTGCGTGCTGGTCGATGCCGGGCAGCTTCCCGAGCGGCAGCTGTCCATGTTGTGTCCAGCAGACCGGTATCGACGGCAGCAGCGCTTGAAGTGCAAGCCGTTCGGTTTGACCCAGGCGATCGCTCTTGTTTATCACCAACAGACCACAACGGTTCATTGACTGCTGCTGGCTCTCCGGAAGCGGTTCGCCGCGTAGCAGCCCCGGCCCGTCGACGACTGCCACGCAGGGCTGCACAGCGAGCACGCCGAGCCAGGGTGCGCGTGAGAGTTGATCAAGCAGCTCGGCGGGATGACCCAGGCCGGAGGGTTCGATGAACAGCCGGTCCGGCTTCGTCTTGCGCAGCAGCCGGCTCAAACCCACCTGGAAGGGCACACCGTTTACGCAACACAGACAGCCGCCGGCGACCTCCGCCAAGCTGACGCCTGAGTCGTCGGTGGTCAGTAGCGCAGCATCAAGTCCGATCTGTCCGAACTCGTTGATCAGCACCGCCCAGCGCTCACTGGCAGGGCGTTGCGCCAGCAGCGCACGTATCAGGCTGGTCTTGCCGGCGCCGAGTGAGCCGCTGATGAGGTGTGTCGGGATATTGGAAAGCATGGCGTTATGGTGCGCATTCTACTGAACGGAGGAAAGCGGTTTTCAGACCTGCATGCTAGAGTCGCGGCGTTCGATCCGGAGGGACTGGTGATGCGTTCGCAGTATGGGCTGCTGTTGATGGTAGGGCTTTGCGCCGAGGCGCTTGCAGAAGGCTGCATCGTTCATAGTCAGGATGATCGGATCGAAGTAAAAATCTGTCAGGAGAATCGCAGCATCCCTGGCGAGCTCTTCCGCAGCGGATTCTGCCAGCCAGCCCTCAAGGACCAAAAGGTCGAGGTGACCTTCGTTGAGCAGTGTCCGACCGGCGCCTTTGGCATTTGCCGCAACGCCCAGGTTTCGAACATGCCATATCGCCAGGACATCCACTACTACGGCGTCGCCAGCGATGCCCGTTACCTGCAACCTGCGTGCGAACAGAACAGTGCGGGTGAATGGGTCACCGAGTAATCGCAAGTCTTGCGTCACGTTCCACGTGAAACGCCGCGCTGGTTAGCGCTGAGGCTTCAGTGCGCCGCAGTCCTCACCAATCCACTGACCGCGTGACTGCATCCGACTGGTGCCCTGTTGCTCGCCCGTGGTGTAGGTGGTCTCGATGGTGCTCGCTACCTCCCGCTCGCTGATGACCTTGGTCTCGCCCTGGCCTTTTGCATCCGGACATTCGAAACGGAATCGCCACAGGCTTTCCGTTTGTTCAAGAACCTCTTGCTTGCAACCTGGCTCGTCCTGAAAGGGCAGCTTGCGTGATTTGACCTGTGCTTCGCTCAGACAGATGCGGACGCCCCCGGAGCCCAGCTCAACGCCCTGTTCGGCGAGCATGCTCTCCATCATTTTGCGCTGCTCGGGAGGCAGCTGGTTCATCTGCGCCAACATTTCGGACATGCCAGGCATCTGCATGCCGTCGACGACCAGTTTCTCGCTACTGAACTCCCAAAGCCCGGGGAGTAGCTGCGCTGCTTGAACGGGGAGAGAGGCGGCGAAAAGCGCAGCTACGGTGAGTCTGGTGATGGGGATCATTACAGTCTCCTGCGATGGGAATGCTGGAAGACTAGCCGAGAACTTGCATACGGTGGCGATGAAGGTCTGTTCAAGTTCGCCAATGCTGGGGTGTGAGCTGGCGCAGCGAAAGCAGAGGCGGAGCTAAGGTGGCCGGCATAGCAGTTGAAACGCCGGCCGAGGTTTAGCTGGAGCCGTCCGCCGAGGCGGTACAACTCCAGAGTTCCAGCGCGGGCTGGGCCGCTTTTGGCGGGCCTAGCCATTCGCTCAAGGCGTGGCAACGCTGGTCGAAACACAGTTGGTAATCCCCTGCTTCGGGGGTTCGCCCCACTCGCAGCGGTTGCAACGGCGGCATCTGACGCTGGTAGTGCCAGGCCCCGTCACGCAGTTCGGCGCCATCCGGGATTTCCATCCCGGCACCTGAACCCTTGACCCTCGCTTCGCCGAGCAGCAGCCCGTCCGGCGTCACGCGGTAATCCTCTTCCCAGCGGATCTTCTCGATGGTGTGGTTCCAGGCCAGGGTGAAATCGGTGACGGGCACCTGCGCCCACACCGCCCCGGCCACCCCCAAACAGAGTCCGATCACGCCAGTACTGGTCCGGCACGACGCGCGCGCACGATGTGCTGAGCCAGCAACAGGATCCCAATGCCGAAGCCGATCTCATCGGTGATCGGCATGGCCATGATCAGCGTCGCGCCAGCGGCAAACCCAAGCACACGCTCCCACCAGGCGAGCGGGCGCTGCAGGTAGCCAATCGTGGCGATGCCCCAGAGCCCAATGGCGAAGGCGGCCTTGATCACCATGTAAGCGGTCATCCACAGGCTGTCGCCCTGCATCATCAGTGAGGGGTTGTAGACCGCCATGAACGGCACCACGAAGCCGGCAACGGCGATGCGCACCGCCCACATGCTGATCTTCAGCCCGGTTTCCTTGGCGATCGGCGCCGCCGCGAAGCATGCCAGTGCCACGGGCGGCGTGAGGTCGGCGAGGATGCCGAAATAGAACACGAACATGTGCGAGACGAGCAGCGGAACACCGAGGTCCAGCAGCGCGGGCGCGGCGATCGAGCTGGTGATGATGTAGTTGGGGATGGTCGGTATGCCCATGCCCAGCACCAGGCAGGTCAGCATGGTCAGAATCAGCGAAAGGAACAGATTGTTCTCACCGACCGCGAGGATATAACCGGCAAAGGTCGAGGCCACGCCGGTCAGCGAGACCACACCGATGATGACGCCAACCAGGGCGCAGGCAATGCCCACCGGTACCGCATGGCGTGCGCCCTCGACCAGCGCGTGCAGGCAGACCACCAGGGTGTCGCGTCCGCCTTTGATGAACCAGCAGATCGCCACCAGCACCGCGATGACCGCGAAGATGACCCCGATACCGAGTTGGAAGAATCCGGCACAGAGCACGCCCAGTGCGATCCAGAAGGCGATGCGCAGGCCGAATGACGAGACCCTGAGGATGATTGCCGAGCCAAGGATGACGATCGCTGTCAGCGCCAGGCCGACCATTCCTGAGAACAGCGGCGTGCGTCCGGAAAACAGCAGATAGACCAGTACACCCAGCGGAATCAGCAGGTACCAGCGCTGCTTGACCGCGGCCATTGCGCTGGGGCACTCCTCTTTCGGCAGGCCTTTGAGGTTGGCGCGCTTGGCTTCGAGATGAACCATCCAGAACACCGAGCCGAAGTACAGCAGGGCTGGAATCAGCGCGGCCTTGGCGACTTCGATGAAGGGCACGTTGATGGTTTCAGCCATGATGAACGCCACGGCGCCCATCACCGGCGGCATCATCTGGCTGCCCATCGAGGAGGTCGCTTCGACACCGCCCGCAAAAGCGGCCTTGTAGCCGAAGCGTTTCATCAGGGGGATGGTGAACTGGCCGGTGGTCACCACGTTGGCGACGCCGGAACCGGTGATGGTGCCCATCAATGCCGAAGACACCACCGAGACCTTGGCCGGACCGCCCAGCTTGTGGCCGAACAGGCCCATGGCGAAGTCGGTGAACAGCTTGATCATCCCGGCCTGCTCAAGAAAGGCGCCGAACAGGATGAACAGAAAGATGTAGGTGGCCGAGACGTAGGTCGGCGTGCCGTACAGACCTTCGGTGCCGAAGGCGAGCTGGTTGACCATCTGGTCGATACCGTAGCCACGGTGCGCAAGATCCCCGGGCAGATACTGTCCGAGTAGCCCGTAGGCGAGGAAGATGGCGCAGATGATCGGCAGGGCGATGCCCATGACCCGGCGGGCCGCTTCAAACACCAGAGCGATCAGCAGGACGCCGACAGCGAAGTCCAGGGTGGTGAGGTCACCGGAGCGCTGGATCAGATCAGCTTCGAAATACCACTGATAGAACGCCGTGCCCATGCCGGCCAGGGCCAGTACCCAGGCCAGCGGCTGCCATGGGCGACCCTTGCCAGCAGCGGGAAAGTACAGAAAAACGACCATCAGCAGGAAGCCGACATGCCCCGCCCGCAGTACCTGGCTCGATACCGGGTGAAACGCCGCCATGACAATCTGGTAGATGGAAAACAGCAGGGCCACATAAAACAAAGCTTTTGGCCAATCGGCTGCGCTACCTGCCAGGCCTTCCTCTTGTTGTAGTTCGCTCATGAATTGCCTCGAGCCGATAAAGCGTGGTCGCGTAGAGCCGCTAACAAAACCTGCCGTGATTACACGCTGGTTTTACTAGCGCCTCTTCAGATTCGGATTGGCGAGCCGCAAGCGTCAGCTCCGACGCCTGCGGTTCAGGTTGGGCAGCACATGGGCTGCCCAGGGCGTAATCAGAGTACGCCGGCTTCCTTGTAGTAACGCTCGGCACCCGGATGCAGCGGGATCGGCAGCGCCTTGGTCGCGTTTTCCAGTTTGATGTCCTTGGCAGCGGAGTGCGCATTGCCCAGCTGATCGAGGTTCTCGAACAGCAGTTTGGTCATCTGGTAGGCAATGTCATCCGGCACGTCCGAATGGGTCACGAGGATGTTGGTGATGGCCACGGTCGGCACATCGGCTTCTTGGCCGTCATAGGTTCCTGCCGGGATCTTGGCCGCTTGGTAGGCATCGTTGCCGATCTTGGTGACCACGTCTTGCGGGATTTCCACGTAGTTCAGCGGCATGGTGGAAGCCAGGTCGCGAATGGCCGCCATGCCCAGTCCGGCGGACTGCAGGGTCGCATCCAGCTGGCGGTTCTTGATCAGTTCGACGGACTCGGCAAATGGAAGGTATTCCACCTTGCCCATATCTTCGTAGCTCAGGCCTGCAGCCTTGAGGATGGCACGGGCGTTGAGTTCGGTACCGGATTTCGGCGCGCCGACGGAGAGCGACTTGCCCTTCAGGTCAGCCAGCGTCTTGATGCCGGACTCCTTGCTGGCAACGATCTGGATGTAGTTCGGGTAGCTGCCGCCGATGGCGCGCAGTTTCTTCAGGGGCGCCTTGAAGCCGGCGTCCTCGACGCCATTCCAGCCGTCGGCCACGGAATCGCCGAGGGCAAAGCCCAGCTCGCCACGGCCGGCTTGCAGCAGGTTAAGGTTTTCGACCGAAGCCTTGGTTGCCTGCACGGAGGTTTTCGCGCCGTCGATGCCTTTGCTGTACAGCTGGGATATGCCCACTCCGATCGGGTAGTACACACCGCTGGTGCCGCCCGTGAGGATGTTGATGAAGGTCGGGGCAGCGACTGCGGCGGTGCTGGCCGTAAAGGCTGCTGCGGCAGCGAGCAGGCTGAAGCGTTTGGTCAATCTCATGGTGTCTCTCCGTTTCGTTGTTATTGGTCTTGCAGAACTGACGATAGACGATCAGCTACTGCAGCCAGGGCTGCATGCAAGGACAAGAAAAGGGAGACGGCGTCGGACGTGCTTTCACGGAGGAAGGCAGAAGCGCTGTGCGGCTTTTCTTGTCATTGGTCGTCGCATCGGGCAGATCAGACCAAGCACGAGCTGTGCCATAAGCGCTGAAGGCTCTGTTCCAGCCTTTCCGAACCGGCAGCCTGTCGCCATTGGCAAGAAGTCGCTCATGATTAAGGGGGTATCGGCGGATTCTTGCCGATCACTGCAGATGCTAGCGGCGAACCCTTAAGCCTGACTGGCGTCGCAATGAGGTGAATTCACCGCGAACGAGACAGGGCAATGGCCAGCGAAATCAGTGCGAAGCAACTCGGGATCGATATCAGTCAGGGCGAAGGCGATCTGTTCAAGTGGTTCATCGCCAGCTTCCTGTTTGGCAAGCGCATCCAGCAGGACATTGCTGCCGACGCCTATCGTGTCATCGTCGAAAAGCACAAACGCGACACGCCGAGAAAGATCGGCAACTGCAGCTGGCAAGAGCTGGTGGACATGCTGGGGGAGGGTCACTACGTGCGCTATGACGAATCGACCGCCGAACGGCTGCTCAAGCTCTGCGACAAACTCAATAGCGAATACGGCGGCAAGCTCGGCAACATTCGCGAAAGGAGCAAGGACCGCAAGGACCTGAAGAAGCGGCTGGGCGAGTTCGAAGGAATCGGGCCGAAGACTGTGGAAATCTTCATGCGCGAGGCGGAAAAGGTCTGGTATTGAGGCGTGCCGACCGGGAGCGCTTGCGCTGAGAAACGATACGGCTAGAGTAGCCCGACTCTTTCTGGAAGCCCCGAATTATGCGTGCGGCAATCCTTGCAATCAGCTTGCTCCTTCCTCTGTTGGCCTCGGCCGGCCCTGCGCCGTATTACCAATGGCAGAGCAAGGCCGATGGCACAGTCATTTGTCGCCAGACTTCGCCGGGGCATGGCTGGGAGCTTCTCAACGGGCAGCCTTTTCGCGACCTCAACTGCAGCATGCCGGCCGGCCGCATAGATCGGCCCAACGCAGTGCCGGGCTTTCATCCGCAACCGGGCCGATGAAAGCCTTTAGCGGTCGATGATGCGCAGCAGCTTGTCGACCGTCTCTTGAAGATCGCCTGAATTGTCCAGCAGGAAGAGTTCGTCCAGCGAATCCTCGAAACGCGCATTACGCGCCAGCCGCGCCTCGATCTGCTCGGGTGTCTCGCGGTTGCGCTTGAGCAGGCGTTGGCGCAGTACCTCCGGCCGCACGCTGAGCAGCACCACCAGCAGGTCCGGATAACGCTGGCGCGCCCGCTCCAGATAGCCACGCGATCCGTTGACCAACACATCCTCACCGGCGGCCAGCCACTGGTCGATCTGGATCGGGATGCCATAGGCCAGCTCGTTGGCGCGCCAGCTCATGGCAAAGGCACCGGCGCGTTCCAGGCGGTCAAACTCGTCATGGGTGACGGCCTCGGCGGACTCGCCCACAGCCTCGGCCGAGCGGGTAATGACCCGCCGTGCGATTCGAACGCCGCGCTTGGCCAGGGCCTCGCGTGCCGCATCGAGCACGCTGTCCTTGCCCGAACCGGAGGGGCCAATGAGGTAGATCAACCTGCCTTCCATCAAAATCCTCGGTAACCTTGCATCTGTGAAGCCAACGCTGCAGCCTGCCAGATTTTCGCCGAGCCTTCTCATTATCTCGCCGCCCGCGATACCTAAACCCCAGATCCCGTAACCCACATGTTCGACCTGACTGCCTACCTTGGCCTGTTTGGCGCCGCCTTCGCCGCGGCCACGCTGGTGCCCGCTCAGTCCGAGGCTGTATTGGTCGGGCTGTTGCTGCATGGCGGTTATTCAGCGACGGGGCTGCTGCTGGTGGCCACGCTGGGCAACGTGCTGGGCTCCTTGGTCAACTGGTTGCTCGGCCGCTCCATTGAACGCCTGCGCCACAAGCGCTGGTTTCCGGTCAGCGAGCAGCAGCTGGAGCGTGCCCAGCGGCGTTATCACCGCTTCGGTCGCTGGTCACTGCTGCTGAGCTGGGTGCCGATCATCGGCGACCCGCTGACAGTCGTCGCCGGTATGCTGCGGGAGCCGCTGTGGAGCTTCCTGTTGCTGGTAACGCTGGCCAAGGGTGGCCGCTACTTGCTGCTCGCCAGTGTGACGTTGGGCTGGTTCTGAGCGCCGCTGTACTCAAATCGTTAACCTCAGCGTAACGAAACGCCTCCGCGCTTGATTGATGACCTCCC
Organism: Stutzerimonas tianxiuensis; assembly: GCF_053470365.1. Taxonomy (NCBI): domain Bacteria; kingdom Pseudomonadati; phylum Pseudomonadota; class Gammaproteobacteria; order Pseudomonadales; family Pseudomonadaceae; genus Stutzerimonas; species Stutzerimonas tianxiuensis. The sequence continues at coordinate 124,970 of NZ_JBPVWS010000007.1, forward strand.
GTTCATACTTCTACTGTGCGCTCCACATAGCGGAAAACCTGTGGAGTCAGCATGACAACAACAATCTCCCCACCGCCGCAGTGGTCGCGCCGCCGAGCCGAAAAAGCTCGCCGTGTCGATCAGGTGCGCAGCCTTGCCGACGGCGTGGTGCTGCCGGGCGAGCGGATCGTCGAGGCCCTGGAACTGCTGATCGCCCCTGGTGATCGGGTGGTGCTCGAGGGCAACAACCAGAAGCAGGCGGATTTCCTCTCCCGTTCGTTGGCCAAGGCCGACCCCGGCAAGCTGCATGACCTGCACATGATCATGCCGAGCGTCAGCCGCGCCGAGCACCTGGATCTGTTCGAACGGCAGATCGCGCGCAAGCTCGACTTCTCCTTTGCCGGGCCGCAGAGCCTGCGCATCAGCCAGCTGCTGGAAGACGGCCTGCTGGAAGTCGGCGCCATCCACACCTACATCGAACTCTACTCGCGCCTATTGGTGGACCTGATCCCCAATGTCGCGCTGGTGGCCGGCTTCCAGGCCGACCGCCACGGCAACATCTACACCGGCCCCAGCACCGAAGACACCCCCGCACTGGTCGAGCCGACCGCCTTCAGCGACGGCATCGTCATTTTCCAGGTCAACGAGATCGTCGACGAGCTGCCGCGCGTGGACATCCCGGCCAGCTGGGTGGATTTCGTCGTGGTGGCGGACAAGCCGTTCTACATCGAGCCGCTGTTCACCCGCGACCCCCGCCACATCAAGCCGGTACACGTGTTGATGGCGATGATGGCAATCCGCGGCATCTACGAAAAACACAACGTGCAGTCGCTCAACCACGGCATCGGTTTCAACACCGCCGCCATCGAGCTGATCCTGCCGACCTACGGCGAATCCCTCGGCCTGAAAGGCAAGATCTGCCGCAACTGGACGCTCAATCCGCACCCGACGCTGATCCCGGCCATCGAGACCGGTTGGGTCGAGAGCGTGCACTGCTTCGGCACCGAGCTGGGCATGGAGAACTACATCGCCCAGCGTCCGGACGTGTTCTTCACCGGCCGCGATGGCTCGATGCGCTCCAACCGCATGATGTGCCAGCTGGCCGGGCAATACGCGGTGGACCTGTTTATCGGCGCCACCCTGCAGGTTGATGGCGACGGGCATTCCTCCACCGTGACCCGTGGCCGCCTGGCGGGCTTCGGCGGCGCACCGAACATGGGCCACGACCCGCGCGGTCGCCGTCATCCGACCCCAGCCTGGCTGGACATGGCCATGCCCGGCGGCGAAGCCCCGGTGACGATGCTAGAGCGCGGCAAGAAGCTCGTGGTGCAGATGGTCGAGACCTTCCAGGAAGGCGGCAAACCCACCTTTGTCGAGCAGCTCGACGCGGTCGAGGTGGCGAAGAAGAGCGGCATGCCGCTGGCGCCGATCATGATCTACGGCGACGACGTCACCCACCTGCTCACCGAGGAAGGCATCGCCTACCTGTACAAGGCTCGCTCGCTGGAGGAACGCCAGGCGATGATCGCCGCGGTGGCCGGCGTCACCAGCATCGGCCTGCGACACAACCCGAAAGACACCGAGCGCATGCGCCGCGAAGGCCTGATCGCGCTGCCGGAAGACCTCGGCATCCGCCGCAACGACGCAAGCCGCGAGCTGCTGGCGGCCAAGAGCATCGCCGAGCTGGTCGACTGGTCCGGTGGCCTTTACAGCCCGCCTGCTAAGTTCAGGAGCTGGTGATGAGCGCACTCATTGCAAGACAGGCGCAGCCGACACTGGCCGAGCGCCTGGCGGACCTGGCAGTGCAGGTGCTGATCGACGAGGCCGATCTGTCGCCCAAGCCGGGGCTGGTCGACCGGCGCGGCAGTGGCGCCCATCAAGACTTGCACCTGGGGCTGATGCACGCCTCGGCGCAGTCGCTGTGGCCGGCCTTCGCCGCCATGGCCGATGCCGCGCGGAGCGAAGGCCGGGTCAGCCAGGCGCTGCGTGAAACCCTCGGCCAGCTGGGCCGCGACGGCGAAGCGGAGATGCTGCGCGTCACCGCCGGGGTCAACACCCATCGCGGCGCGATCTGGGCGCTGGGGTTGCTCAGCGCGGCGGCGATGCTGGAAGGCGGGGCTTCGGCTGGCGAGATCGCCGCCAGCGCGGCCGCCCTGGCGCGGCTGGACGATCCGGCCGCCCCTTGCAACCCGGACAGCCATGGCGCGCGCGTCTGCCGTCGCTACGGCGTGCTCGGCGCCCGCGAGCAGGCGCAATACGGCTTTCCTGCGGTCATCGAGCGTGGCTTGCCGCAGCTGCTGGCCAGCCGCCGCGCTGGCGCTGGCGAGCAGAACGCCAGGCTCGATGCATTGCTGGCGATCATGAGCACCCTGACCGACACCTGCGTGCTGCACCGCGCCGGTCTTGAAGGGCTGAACCGCATGCAGGCCGGCGCCCGCGCCGTGCTCGAAGCCGGTGGCGCCACCAGTCTCGCCGGGCGTCGCCAGCTGCGCCTGCTCGATCGCGACATGCTCGCCCTCAACGCTTCGCCGGGCGGCGCCGCCGACCTCCTGGCCGCCACCTTATTCCTCGACCGTTTGACGCCTTCGCTGGCGCCGACTGGGAGCAACTGAACATGGAAACCCTGTCTTTCGAATTCGCCGCCGGGCAACCCGCCCGCGGCAAGGCCCTGGTCGGCGTAGTCGGCTCGGGCGATCTGGAGGTGCTGCTGGAACCCGGCCAGGCCGGCAAGCTGGCGATCCAGGTTGTCACCTCGGTCAATGGGGCCGAACAACGCTGGAAGAGCCTGTTCGAGCGGATGTTCCGCGAGCAGATGCCACCGGCATTGAACATCGATATTCACGATTTTGGGGCCACGCCCGGCGTAGTGCGTCTGCGTCTGGAGCAGGGACTGGAGGAGGTCGGCCATGACTGATGTGTCCGCTAACACCGTGGCCCGTTTACTCGAGTCGCGCAGCTTCGTCGAACTCGGTGCCCGCCAGCGTGCCCGCGCACTGCTGGACGAAGGCAGCTTTCGCGAACTGCTCGATCCGTTCGATCGCGTCACCTCGCCCTGGCTGCCGAAGCAGGGCATCGTCACCCAGGCCGACGACGGCGTGGTGGTCGCCAAGGGCACCATTGACGGCCAGCCGGCGGTGATTGCCGCCATCGAAGGCGCCTTCCAAGGCGGCAGCATGGGCGAAGTCGGCGGCGCGAAGATCGCAGGCTTGCTGGAGCTGGCTGCCGAAGACAACCGCAACGGCATCCCGACCCGCGCCGTGCTCCTGCTGGAAACCGGCGGCGTGCGTCTGCAGGAAGCCAACCTGGGCCTGGCCGCCATCGCCGAGATCCAGGCGGCCATCGTAGAGTTGCGCGACTACCAGCCGGTGATCGGCGTGGTCGCCGGTTCCGTCGGCTGCTTCGGCGGCATGTCCATCGCCGCCGGGCTGTGCAGTTATCTGGTCGTCACGCGTGAGGCCCGCGTCGGCCTCAACGGCCCGCAGGTGATCGAGCAGGAAGCGGGCCTCGACGAGTACGACTCGCGTGACCGCCCGTTCATCTGGAGCCTGACCGGCGGCGAGCAGCGCTACGCCTCGGGTCTGGTAGACGCCTACGTCGCCGACGACACCGATGCCATCCGCGCGCAACTGCACGAACTGTTCGCCCTCGGCAAACCCGTTCAACCGCGCAGCCGCCGCCACGCCTGGTTCCTCCAGCGCCTGGCCGACGTCGACACCCGCACGCAGCTCGATGCCGCCGCCGTGCGTGCCCTCTACGAAGGAGATGCCCAATGAGCCGTGGACTGAACTGGTTGCAAGCCCTGGCCGGCGGTCAGGTACTGGCGGGCTATCCGGCCTCGGTGAAGGTGGTCGACGGCACGCTCGGTGAGCGCGCCGCCCGCTATATCGCCGTGGTGCCGGACGCCGAGAATCCCTTCCCGCGCGCGCGCAATGGCGAGGTCGGTCTGCTCGAAGGCTGGGCCCTGGGCCAGGCGCTGGACGAGGCGATCGCCGCCGATCGCGACAAGGCGGACAAGCGTGTGCTGGTCGCCGTGGTCGATGTGCCGAGCCAGGCCTATGGCCGCCGCGAGGAGGCGCTGGGCATTCACCAGGCGCTGGCCGGTGCGGTGGACGGCTATGCCCGCGCACGGCTGGCCGCGCACCCGGTGATCGCGCTGCTGGTGGGCAAGGCCATGTCCGGTGCCTTTCTCGCGCACGGCTATCAGGCCCAGCGGATCATCGCCCTGCGCGATCCGGGCGTGATGGTGCACGCCATGGGCAAGGCCGCCGCGGCGCGCATCACCCTGCGCAGCGTCGAGGAGCTGGAAGCCCTGGCCGAATCGGTGCCGCCAATGGCCTATGACATCGACAACTACGCGACCCTCGGCCTGCTCTGGGAAACCCTCTCGGTGGACAGCATCGAGCAGCCCTCGGCGGACGACCTGCAGCGTGTACGCGACTGCCTGAACAAGGCTGTGGCGGACATCGGCGGCAGCTGCGATCTGCGCGGCCGTCTCGGCGCGCCGAACCGCGAGGCGTCGTCGCGGGTGCGCGAGCTGCTGCGCGCGCAGTGGTAGCGAACACCTGACGCGGCCCTATTCGCCACACCGATCAGCGACTCGACAACAACAATCACGAGGAGGCTGTAGATGCACGACACTCCACGCCCCCACGACCTGCTCTGGGGCATGACTCCAGCACAGCTGCAGGCCGATGCGCCCGCCTGGGCGCATGAGGTGCTCATTGCCGGCCAGCCGGTAGTAGTGCGCCGGGCCATGGTAGAGAACGGTCAGCTTGCGGTGGGCCTGCGCGGCTCCAGTCGTGATCAGCGCTATGCCTCGGTGATGCCGGCCAGGTCGGTGCTGCGCAAGGTGCGTCCGGAGCAACTGGTCGAGCGGCTACCGGTGAGCGACCTACCTGCGCTCCATGCGCTCAAGCAGCTGAAACCGAACATGGATGCGCTCGGCCTCTGCTGGGGCGTGACCGGCTCGGTCGGCTTTCAGCTGGCGACAGGGTTGCCAACGGCCCATACCGACAGCGACCTCGACCTGCTGCTGCGTACGCCCATCGAGCTGCCAAGGCATAAAGCGCGCACGCTGCTGGGGTTGTTGGACGAGGCCGCCTGCCGCGTTGACCTGCAACTGGAAACGCCATCCGGCGCCATTGCCATGCGCGAATGGGCAGGCAGCGCCAGCCGGGTTCTGCTCAAGTGCGTAACCGGTGCACGCTTGGTGGAGAATCCTTGGGATCAGGCGGAGATGGTCGCATGAGCAGCCTGTTCGCCTTTCCCGGTCAGGGGGCGCAAAAGCCCGGCATGCTGCATCGCCTGCCGCAGGCGCCCGAGGTCCTCGAATGCCTCGCTGAGGCTGGCGAAACCTTGGCGGAGGATGCTCTCGGTCTGGACAGCGAAGCGGCGCTGAGTTCCACCCGCGCCGTGCAGCTATGCCTGTTGATTGCAGGCGTCGCCGGTGCACGTCTGCTGATGAGAGGCGGGGAGTCCCCGGATTACGTGGCGGGGCTTTCCATTGGCGCCTATGCGGCGGCGGTGGTAGCGGGTTCGCTGGACTATCAGGACGCAGTCCGGCTAGTCGCCCTGCGCGGCGAGCTGATGCAGAACGCCTACCCCGAAGGCTTCGGCATGACCGCCGTGATCGGATTGGATCTGGGCTCGGTCGAGCGGCTGCTGGCCGACGTGCATGACGAGAGCACGCCGGTGCATCTGGCCAACATCAACGCTGACAACCAGATTGTCATCGCCGGTGCGGACGCTGCCATGGCGGCTGTCGCCCAACGTGCCAAAGCGCTGGGCGCGTCGTGCGCCAAACGTCTCGCGGTGAGCGTGCCGTCGCACAGCGCCTTGCTGGAAGCACCCGCCGCAAAGCTGGCTGAAGCCTTCGCTGATGTCGAGCTTCGCGCCCCCCGCATTCGCTATCTGAGCAGCACAACAGCGCGCCCCATCGCTGACCCCGAGCGGCTGCGTGACGACCTCGCCTACAACATGTGTCGCGTAGTCGACTGGCACGGCACGCTGCGCACCGCTTACGAGCGCGGTGTGCGACTGCACATTGAACTGCCGCCTGGCTCGGTGCTCACCGGGCTGGCGCGACGGGTTTTTGAACAAGGTACGCTGATCGCCTTTGACGGCGCCCGGTTGGACACACTGGACGCCTTGCTGCGTCAGGAGGGCCGCCAGAGCCGATAGACCGCGTGCAATTCAGAGCGAGATGAACTCGCCGCTGTTCGATGGATAAAAACAACGACCTCGACAACACACGCGCATTGGAACCGGCACCGCCGGGCTGAGCGCAACCCAAAAGGACAATAACAATGATTATTTTCGGTGTGGCCTTCCTGGCCTTGTGCACGCTGACGGGCATCTTCGTCGGTGAATTGCTCGGCAAGCTCATCGGCGTCCCAGCCAACGTCGGCGGCGTCGGCATCGCCATGGTGCTGCTGATCCTGCTTGGCAGCTATCTCAAGACGCGCGGCCTGTTCACGATGGATTCGGAGCAGGGCATCAAATTCTGGAGCGCCGTGTATATCCCGATCGTGGTGGCCATGGCTGCGCAGCAGAACGTCTATGGCGCGCTGAGCGGCGGCCCGATGGCGATTCTCGCCGGCATCGCGGCGGTCGCTATCGCCTTTGCCCTGGTGCCTGTACTCGACCGGATCGGACGAAAAAAGCTTGAAGCCGATGAAGCCAAACCACTGACCAACGAGGGCTGAGCCATGTACGAATCTCTACTCAAGGTCGTCTCCGGCTACGGACTGATCAGCGGCTTCGCCATCATCGGCGCCACCATGTGGTTCTCCTACTGGCTGTCAGACAAGCTCACCAAGGGCCGTCTGCACGGTTCGGCGGTGGCCATCCTCATCGGCCTGTTGCTGTCTTATATCGGCGGTGTGGTGACTGGCGGGCAGAAGGGCCTGGTCGACATCGCCCTGTTTTCCGGCATCGGTTTGCTCGGTGGCTCCATGCTGCGCGACTTCGCCATCGTCGCCACCGGCTTTGGCGTCAGCGTCGAGGAACTCAAGCGCGCCGGGATGGTGGGCGTGCTGGCCCTGTTCGTCGGCGTGTTCTCGTCGTTTATTGCGGGCGTTTCGGTGGCCATGGCTTTCGGCTACACCGATGCGGTCAGCCTGACCACCATCGGCACGGGTGCGGTGACCTACATTGTTGGCCCGGTCACCGGCGCGGCGATTGGCGCCAGCTCCGAGGTCATGGCGCTGTCCATCGCCGCGGGCCTCGTCAAGGCGATCCTGGTGATGATCGCGACGCCGTTCTTCGCTCCGATGATCGGGTTGAACAATCCGCGCGCGGCGGTGATCTTCGGCGGGCTGATCGGTACTTCCAGCGGTGTAGCCGGCGGCTTGGCGGCGACCGATGCCAAGCTGGTGCCTTACGGCTGCCTTACAGCTGCGTTCTATACCGCGCTGGGCTGTCTGCTTGGCCCGTCACTGTTGTTCTTCATCATGCGCGGGCTGCTGGGTTGAGGGCTCTCAAGGTGGAAAAGGCGATGCCGTTTTCCACCCTAGGGCTCCACATTGCCTGCCGTAGAATCTTCAAGCGACAGGTGATGGTTCCGTAGGTCTCAACTGGGATGCTTGAGGCTGTACATGCGGCATTCGGCCAGGAGCGCGAGCAGGTTGGGATCGCGCTCCTTGGCCTTCAGAAACACCACCCCGATATGCTGCTGCAGGTGATAACGCGCCTGCAGCGGCACCAGTTTGACCCGCGACTCGTAGACCATCCCCACCCGACCCGGCAGCAGCGCATACCCCACGCCTGAATTGACCATGCTCAGCAGGGTGAAGATGTCATTAACCTGCATCGCGACCTTGGGTTCGAAACCGGCCTGCTGGAACACCCGATTGCCGTCCTGGTGTGTCGCAAAGCCTTGCGTCAGGGTAATGAAAGTGGCGTCGCGCAGGTCGCTCAGGTCGACTTCCGCCTGTTGCGCGAACGGGGAATCCGCCGGCGCGGCGAGAAAGATGTCATCGGCGAACAGCGGCAGCTGCGCGCAATCCTGGTCATGGCTGACGCTTTCGTTCAGCGACACCAGGATGGCGTCCAGCTCCATGTTTTTCAGCTTGTAGAACAGGTCGATATTGGAGCCGAGAATGAGGTCGATGTTGAGTTCGCTGCGGCGCAGCTTCAGGCCCATGATCAGCTGCGGCACGGTTTTAACCGTCAGCGAATAGAGCGCCCCGAGCTTGAACCGCTCGGCCGAGAACCCTGCCGCTTCGCGGGTCTGGCGGACGGTTTCAAGCACGTCCTGCACCAGCTTCTGCGCCTTTTCTTCCAGCACATAAGCGCTTTCCAGCGGAATCAGATTGCGTCCCTCGTGCTTGAACAGCGGGCAGCGCAGCGCACTTTCGAGCGAATGGATCGCACGGTGCACGCTGACATTGCTGGTATTCAGCTCGGCGGCCGCCTTGCTCAGATTGCCGCTGCGCATGAAGGCCAGAAACACCTCCAGCTTTTTCAGCGTGAGTTCTTCATCGATCTGCATGGCGCTTGCTCAAGGACGGGTGGTCAAGTATGCCCAAAGGCCGGATTGTGCATTCACCGTTGGCGAACGTTGGCGGCTGTGTGCTCGAACATGAGCTCGTCTACATTCTGTGACCCGCAACACAGAAACGCGAACTTGCACATCGCAAGGGTACAGTAGGGTAATCGTGCATCTTGCAATACTTAAAGTTTGCACGGTTAAAGTTAAATTACTGATTTAAAACAACAAAATCTGTTTCATGTGTTGGCACGCAGGATGCTGCAGCTCCGTATCGCCAACAGGCGTAGCGCAACAATTCGAACGCACGGCCGAGTGGGCGCACCGGCCTAGGATATGGAAAGCATGGATAACAGACTGAACGGCAAGACTGAAATATGGGCCGATGGCTATTCATTCATGGAAATGAGCGAGACGTTGTTGATTGCGTTAGGTATCCGCACAGAAGAACCTAAACCTCCCGAGCCAAATTCGCGCCGTGCCGACGTGGCGTCTTCAACGGCTAAAGAAGCCTGCCCTGGTGTGGGGATCGAACGGTAGCGACGCCCGTTTCGTTGCTGTTTCTGTAGTCGGATTCAAGCTGCTCGCTACCCTATGCTAGCGAGCGGGGGCTGCTGTTGTTTCGTTACCCTATGCACAAGCACAACGAGCCGAACCGTGCACCGCGAAGCTGCGATCAGCGCGCTGCGGTGCCTTTGTGTTTACTTAACAGTTCAGAGCACATGTTTGGATATGTACTTCGAGATTTCAACGATCGAAGTCCTGCCGGTGAACTCGAACCTGACCTTCCCCAATGACGAGAAATACACCTCCAGCTCCGAGTCGAGATCGAAGGTCCCGGACGTCTCCACCGAATAGGCGACGATGTTGTTGTAAGGCAGGGAGGTGAAATCCTTCTTGCTGCCGGTGATGCCCTGCACGTTGACGGCAATGATCCGCTTGTCCGTAAACACCACGCCGTCGCGCATGGACTTGTAGGAATCGATCACCTGTTCGTCGTCCAGTAGCAGCGAGCGGACCCGCTCTGCGTATTCATCGTTCTGCTTCAGCTTGAAGAAACCCTTGTTATCGAAATCGATCATCGCTGCGTTCCTCATCATGGATCGTTGTCGCTGCATGCTGCCCTAGCTGAACGCGGCTTGCCAGAGCGCCTGCGGCCTTGACAGTTGCAGACAGCTTCCGATCAAATGTTACGGTATAACATCTTGTCGGAAGCGGGCATGAACAGCAGTAGGGTTGCAGCAAGCATATTGGGCATTGCCGCCGCGGCAGGTTTGGGCAGCATGCCGGCGTTGGCACAAGAGACGGACAGCGCGGTTCTCGAAGAAGTGGTCGTCACGGCCGATCGTGAACAGGTCGAAGCAGAGGGCTACCGGACTCGGCGGTCAGCGAGCGCCACCAAGACGGATACGCCGCTGGAGGAGGTTCCGCAGGCGGTCAGCGTCATCCCCGCCACGGTGCTCGAGGACCTGGACAGCCCGCGTATCGAAAAAGCCCTGGACTATACAGGCGGCGTGGCTCGTCAGAACGACTTCGGCGGCTTGACCATGTACGAGTACAGCATTCGTGGGCTGACGACCTCGGAGTTCTACAAGGACGGCTTCAGCGTCAACCGCGGCTACATGAACCCGCAAGACCCATCCAACGTCGAGCGTATCGACGTGCTCAAGGGGCCGGCGTCCAGTCTGTATGGTCGCGGTGACCCGGGTGGCACCCTCAACATCGTCAGCAAGCGCCCGCAAAACGACCAGTTCGCTCGTCTTGACCTGAGCGCGGGCCGCTGGGATCGCTATCGCAGCAGCTTGGACGTCAACACGCCGCTGGATGACGAGGGCACGATGCTCTATCGCATGAATCTGGCAGTGGAGGACAACAAGAGTTTCCGTGATAACCGCGCCAGTGAACGGCAGTTCTTCGCACCGGCGTTCAGCTGGGAACTGACGCCTCAGACGCGCCTGCTGGTACAGGCCGAGGTCATCCGCAGCAGCCAGGTATTCGACCGTGGTGTGGTGGCGCCGAACGATCACCTGGGCAGCGTCTCGCGTTCCGACTTTTTCGGAGAACCTCGGGACGGTGAAATCGACAACAACAACGAAAGCCTGCAGGCCGAGCTCGAGCATGACCTCAACGCCAGCTGGACCGTCCGCCTGGCCAGTCACTACAAGCAAGGGCGCCTAAGCGGTGGCGCGACCGAGGCGAGCACCCTTGCGGCGGACGCCCGAACCCTCAATCGCGAGTACCGCTACCGCGATTACGAGTGGCAGGACAGCATCACCCAGCTGGAGCTGCGCGGCCTGGTCTACACCGGCGACATCGAGCACAACCTGCTGATCGGAACCGAATACGAGCGCTATGCCAAGACTGAAGAAGTGCTGCGTACCCGGCCCATTTCTCAGATCGATATCTACGAACCCGTTTACGGTCAACCACGCCCGCCCTTCAGCATTGGCCCGGGCGGGCGTAGCACCGATCGCCACGAGTTGATCCACTCCAGATCGCTGAATCTGCAGGATCAGATGCGTTTCAGCGAAAAACTCTTCGGCGTCATCGGCGCGCGCTACGACCATTACGAGCAACGGCTGGATAACGAAGTAGCCGGCACGCGCGTGGAGCAGACCCATGAAAAGGTCACGCCGCGCATTGGGGCGTTGTATCAGCTGACACCTCAAGTCGGCGTCTTCGCCAATGCCTCGCAGTCATTCAAGCCCAATAGCGGCGCTGATGCGTCAGGCACGGCATTCGATCCAGAGGAAGGCGTCGGCTACGAAGCGGGCTTCAAATTCGACCTGCTCGACAGCCGCGTGGGCATGACCATCGCTGCGTTTCATCTCACCAAAGAAAACGTACTCACCGTCGATCCGGTCGACTCCGCGTACCAGATCGCCGCTGGCGAAGTGCGCAGCCGCGGCGTCGACCTGCAGCTGACGGGGCAGCTGACCGACGCAATCCGTGTGATCGGCGCCTACGCCTATGTCGATGCGGAAGTCACGGAAGACAACACGCTGGGGCGCGGCAGCCGCCTGCTCAACGTGCCCGAGCACAGCGGCAGCCTGCTGGGCGTTTACGAGTTTCTTGATGGCTCCCTGCAGGGCCTGGAACTGGGCGGCGGAGTCAATTACGTCGGCGAACGCTCCGGCAACGTGGCGGACAGCGGCTTCGAATTGCCGGGCTACACCACCGTGGACCTGCTGGCGCGTTACAAGGCCACGCCGGACCTGACGCTGGGCCTGAACCTCAATAACGCGTTCGACCGCGCCTACTACGAGCGCTCGTACAGCAACGTCTGGGTGATGCCTGGCGAGCCGCGCAACCTCAGCCTGAGCCTTTCGCTGAATCTGTAACGCATAGCCGGCTCGCCCCGGGCAGGCTCAATACTCCTCGATCCAAAGGATGAAAGATGAACAAGCACCACGCGAAATACGCCATGGCTTTGGTGGCTGCGTTGATGGCCGGTCAGGCCAGTGCCCACGGTATGTGGACTGAAGAGCGTCGCGGCAACATCGAAGTGATCTACGGTCACGGCGCCGAAGACGACGCCTTCGATCCGAAGAAGATCTCCGGCGCCTGGGCGACGGATCATCATGGCAGCCGAATCCCGGTCACCGTCGAGCGGCTCGAGGACCATGCACGCCTCAAGCCGCTGGAGTCCGCGGCGGTGCTCAGCGTCGCGCTGGATAACGGCTACTGGACTCAGGCGCCGGACAAGCAATGGCTCAACGTTGGCGAAACGAAGGTCCCCGGCGCGCTGGATTCCGGGCACTACTACAAGTACAGCCTGGCGGTGCTGCATGAGGGTGCGCAACTGCCCGCGCTGGACAAGTTGAAGCTGGTCATCGTGCCGCAGCGTGATCCCTTGGTGGTTGAAGTAGGCCAGGCGCTGGAGGTGCAGGTCCTGGTCGATGGCAAACCGGCCGCCAACGTCGAGTTGATCGCCGATTACGTGAACAACCCGGACGAGGTGGCTGCGACCACCGACAAGCACGGCAAGGCGAAGATAATCGTGCGTAACCACGGCCTCAACGTCATCGCCGCCTCCACCACCGTTCCGAGCGATGATCCGGATGCGCGCGTGCGCGGCATGTTCTCGTCACTGAGTTTCGTCAGCGCCAAGCACGAGCATTGAGGACATCGTCCTCTCGCCAACCGAGACCGCGCGAACTCAGTCGTTGCGGATAACGTGGTGGTTCGTGACAGGGGCCGGGTAGCGCACGCACCCGTCAGCAAGCCTGCCCCGAAGCAGAAAGCCCCGGAGGCTTATCCGGGGCTTTTGCTTATGACAATGCCCTCAGGGGCGGGCGCGTTCATCGCCAACCCTTGTCACGACATTTTTCGGGCAACCTCTTCGGCCCTGCGCTGACGCTGACATTCACCGAATGAAACAATTATCGGTGGGCCGCCGCCAGGCGAAGCGGCTAGCGTGCCGGCACTTGGCCGCCGGCCTTCGGTTCGATCAAGGGGAAGTCGGGGTCGAAAGTTTCCATCAGGCCCAGCAGTTCGACGACCTTCTTGACGTCGCCTTCGACACGGATGTCGCCGTTCTGCAAAGCCTTCAGAAAGCTGCTTTCGCCTAGCAGGATGCTATCGAGCGTCTTGCGCGTCAGAGTCAGCGCGGCGTCCGGGCTGCTGGCCTGGCGGTCGGCGAGCCAAGTCAACGCACTGTTTTGCAGATTGAGCCGAAAGCGCTCCTCCGTATCGGTGAATATCCAGTTGATCACGATGTGCTTGTCTGCCGCCTTGGGACCGTTCAGGCGGACGCCGAGCAGGTCGAAGAACATGCCCGTGTCCAGGGAGCGAAGCAGGTCGGCCCGCAGTTCGGGATCGCTGGGCGGGGTTTCGCGTGGTGCGCGTAGATCCTGTGCGCCGGACAGGTAAACGTCACGCCAGGGGCCGGCTTCGGCTTGGTAACCCAGTTGTTCGAGCGCATCGGCCCCCAGCTGACGGGCTGCGCGGTTGTCCGGCTCGGCGAATACGGCCTGGCTCATTACCGACGCCACCCAGCGGTAATTGCCAGCGGCATAATCGGCGCGGGCTCGCTCGAGTACTGCCTCGATGCCGCCCATGTACTCGATGGTCTTGCGTGCCGCATCGACCGGGGCAGGGGAATCCAGATTGGCCGGGTTGCCGTCGTACCAGCCCAGATACCGTTGGTACACCCCGCGTACGTTGTGTCGAAGGGTGCCGTAGTAGCCTCGGGCATACCAGCGCTGGGCCAGGCTCGCAGGCAGTTGCAGCGTCTCGGCGATTTCCCCGGGGCGGTAGCCCTGGTTCATCAGGCGCACTGTTTGGTCATGTATGAACTTGTAGAGGTCGCGCTGCCCAGCGAGGAATTCTTGAGCACGCGCGCTATCCCAGACCGGCCAATGATGCTGCGCAATGATGACATCGCTGATCGGGCCGAAGCGATCCAGCGCCTCGTCGATATAGCGCGACCACTGGCTCGCATCCCGCACCTCGGCGCCCCGTAACGTATAGATGTTGTGCATCTGCTGAGAGGTGAGCTCGGCGGTATTCAGCACTCGCTGCGCTGGGAAATACATCATCATCTCGGCCGGGGCCTCGCTATCCGGGACCAGCTGGAAGTCGATGTCTACCCCGTCGATCCGGCGGACACCGCTTTCGCTGATCAGGTCGGTCGGCTGGATGAGCGTCAGAGGACCGCGCGCGAGCCCCTTGCCGAGCCCCGTGTCGATGTGGCCTTGTGGGTCTATCGGCAGGTCGGTGCCGTACATGTAGCGAGCCCGACGAGTCATGGCGTTCCCCGCGATGACGTTCTCGCTGACCGCATGCTCCATGAACCCGGTCGGCGCGTAGATATGCACCGCGCCGGCATCCACTTCAGCCTGACTGGTCACGCCCTTGACGCCACCGAAGTGGTCTACGTGGCTGTGCGTATAGATGACGGCGACCACCGGACGGTCCGTTCGGTGTTGGCGGTACAGGGCCAGCGCTGCCCGTGCTGTGGCGGGAGTGAGCAGCGGGTCGATGATGATCAGACCGGTTTTGCCCTCGACAATGGTCATGTTGGCCAGGTCGATTCCGCGTATCTGATAGATGTCGTCAGTGATGCGAAACAGGCCGTGAATGGCATTGAGCCGGGCTTGTCGCCAAAGGCTCGGATTGACGCTGGGCGGCGCCTGCTCTTCGTTCAGAAAGGCGTACGGCTTGTTGCTCCAGGCGCGCTGTCCGTTGTCATCGGTCACCTCGGCGTCTGGCAGAGTGGCAATGAAGCCGCGGTGGGCATCTTCGAAGGCTTGCTGGTCGCTGAAGTCCAGTTGGCGAGAGACGGCGGCGTTCGCTTCGCGGGTAACGTCCGTCGCGGGACCGGCATTGGCTTCGTGATGGATGACCGTCGCGAAAGAAACGACTGCCGCAATGGCACTGATAAGACGCGTCGACATGGCAGCTCCTGAGGCAATGGAGATCAGGCGATAGGCCTCGCTTTACATTGCCACTGTGGCGGTGTGCTGGTGATAATTCCAATGCAATCGTTTACTAGATTCAATGCAGGACACGCATGAACGATCTTCGCCAACTGCGCCATTTCGTGGCGCTTGTGGACCATAAGCACTTTTCCCGCGCGGCTGATGCTTTGTACTTGAGCCAGCCTGCACTCAGTCGCAGCATTCAGGCGCTGGAAGCTTCGCTTGGCTGTTCATTGTTGAACCGCCATAGCCGCGGTATCAGCCTGACGGCCCAGGGACGCTTGGTCGAGGCTCATGCCCGTCGTCTTTTGCTGGGCAGTCGCGCTCTGATCGAGGCGGTGCAGCAGATCGACAACCTCGAAGCAGGGCAGCTGCGTATTGGCGCGGGCCCATTCCCGGCGTCGCGGCTGGTGCCCGAAGCCCTCGCCAGGTTGGTCGACAGGCATCCACGGCTGGCAGTCACTGTTACCGTCGGCGATTGGCGGACGCTTCGCGATGGCTTGATCGATGAACACATCGAGCTGTTCGTGGCTGATATTCGCGAACTGGAGAGCGATCCGGCGCTGGAAACAGTGGCGCTGCCTGTCCATCCGGGCACGCTGGTCTGCCGACCGGGGCACCCGTTGCTTACCCAGCGCCATGTCAGGTTCGAAGACCTCGCGCGCTACCCGTTGGCGGGCTCCCACCTGCCGGAACCGGTGGAACAGGCGGTTCTGGGTGAAACCGGACGGGAGATGCTCAGCATCCAGTGCGACAACTTCCTGCTCTTGATGAAGATGACCGAGCAGAGCGATGCAATTTGCCTGGCGCCACGTGATGTCGTTCAGGAGGCACTCGACGAAGGACGCCTGATAAAACTCGATCCGCTCAGCGATCGATTGAGCCACCACTCCGCATACGGGCTGGTAAACAGACGCGGTCATCAACTGTCGCCGGCGGGCGACGCGTTACGCGCGGAGATTTTGCGTGGCTGGTGAGCGGCAGATTAGAGGGTCGCTCAAGGACCAGGGCGCGTAATGCATCATTCGTACACGTAGCGCATCGAGCTAGGTCGTTGTGGAGACTGGTAGGACGGCGATCTTCATAGCGGCGGGTGCCTTTTGCTGGCACCTCGAGGGCGACATGCGAGTCGTATTAACAAACCCGGATGATCCGAAGATGGCGCACCAGGCGGGATTCGAACCCACGACCCCTGCCTTCGGAGGGCAGTACTCTATCCAGCTGAGCTACTGGTGCGTTGCGGGGCGCAATCATACGCATCTCGTCTGCGATCGTCCATGGCGCTTCGGCAGCTGCTCAGCGCGGCGCGATTGTTCTGATAGCCGATCACGGCGTCATCAGGTCTGGTTATGGTGCGTTAATTTTTCCGAACAGAGTGTTGCCCGATGCAGGCCAGCAGGCCTAGCATGCGTTCGATATCTCAAACGCTTTAGCTCACGGCAGGAACGGCTGCCCCTTGCTCTGACTTACTCGAGCAGTTCCACTGCCAATCGCCTTTCCAATCGGCCAGATGGCCTCGGTCCAATACCCGGCACCCTGCCGGCTCTCAGGAGACTGCCATGCAACTCAAAGACACCAAGCTGTTCCGCCAGCAGGCTTATATCGACGGCGCCTGGCAGGACGCGGACAGCGGCCAGACCATCAAGGTCAACAACCCGGCCAGCAACGAGATCCTGGGCAGCGTGCCGAAAATGGGCGCTGCGGAAACCCGTCGCGCCATCGAAGCCGCCGAGCGTGCACTGCCCGCCTGGCGTGATCTGACCGCCAAGGAGCGCTCGCAAAAGCTACGCCGCTGGTTCGAGCTGATGATGGAGAACCAGGACGACCTGGGTCGGCTGATGACGCTGGAGCAGGGCAAGCCGCTGGCCGAGTCCAAGGGCGAGATCGCCTATGCCGCTTCCTTTATCGAGTGGTTCGCCGAAGAAGCCAAGCGCGTCTATGGCGACACTATTCCGGGCCATCAGAAAGACAAGCGCATCATCGTCATCAAGCAGCCGATTGGCGTCACGGCGGCCATTACCCCGTGGAACTTCCCGGCGGCGATGATCACCCGCAAGGCCGGCCCAGCGTTGGCGGCGGGTTGCACCATGGTGCTCAAGCCGGCGAGCCAGACGCCTTTTTCCGCGCTGGCGCTGGCTGAGTTGGCGGAGCGTGCGGGTATCCCGAAAGGTGTGTTCAGCGTCGTCACCGGTTCGGCAGGTGACATCGGCAACGAGCTGACCGCAAACCCGACGGTGCGCAAGCTCAGCTTCACCGGCTCTACCGAAGTTGGCGCGAAGCTGATGGAGCAGTGCGCCGCGGGCATCAAGAAGGTGTCGCTGGAGCTGGGCGGCAACGCGCCCTTCCTGGTATTCGATGACGCGGACCTCGACGAAGCAGTCAAAGGCGCCATGCAGTCCAAGTACCGCAACGCCGGCCAGACCTGCGTCTGCGTCAACCGCATCTATGTACAGAACGGCGTGTACGACGAGTTCGCGAAGAAATTCCAGGCTGCGGTCGAAAAACTGAAGGTTGGTAACGGACTCGACGAAGGCACCGACATCGGCCCGCTGATCGACGACCGCGCGGCGGCCAAGGTCAAAGAGCACATCGAGGACGCCGTCGCCAATGGTGCACAGGTACTCACCGGCGGTAAGGCGCACCAGATGGGCGGCAGCTATTTCGAGCCAACGCTGATGGTAAACGTGCCGCACAACGCCAAGGTGGCGAAAGAGGAAACCTTCGGGCCGCTGGCGCCGTTGTTCCGTTTCGAAGACGAGGCCGAGGGTATCGCCCTGGCCAACGACACCGAGTTCGGGCTGGCGGCCTATTTCTACGCCCGCGATCTGGGTCGGGTTTTCCGTGTGGCCGAAGCCATCGAGTCTGGGATGATCGGCATCAACACCGGGATGATCTCGACTGAAGTGGCACCCTTCGGCGGCGTGAAGTCGTCCGGTCTGGGCCGTGAGGGTTCGAAATACGGCATGGATGACTATCTGGAAATCAAATACCTCTGCCTGGGGCTGTAACGCCTCAGTTCAGCCGCCTGGGGTGGATGCATTCACCCCAGGGTTGCGGGTGCCGCGGCTGATTGCTGGCTGTTACCTCTTATACCCTCCCGGGATCGGGTGCCCAGCAGCCTGGAGCGACCGGTCGTCAGGAAGTACCGAGTGCATCGCGCAAGCGATTCGTCGCGGCGACGCTCATTTACCGCTCTCTGTTCCCTGCCACCTCAATGGTGAGCCGCTTCCCACCTCCCATTCCATCTCGTTGCATTTTCTCCAATGGGCGTCGCCCCAGATCTCACTTATGTTTCGAGCGCTGTCGCGGTTATGGCGGTTGCCAGTCGAAGCGAATATTGACAGTCTCTCGACATGCGGAAATGACTCGACTATTCTGCTGTGCGAAACATGATTCCGTGAAATAACAACTCCAATCATTCATTTCACAAGCGGAGGCCAGCCATGACGGACGCCGTACGGCTCGAACTTCAGGGCGAGATCGCTCTGATCACGGTCAACAATCCACCGGTCAACGCCCTCGGGCAAGTGGTCCGTGAAGGCTTGCTGAACGCCTTTCAGCACGCCGAAGCGGACCCGCAGGTCCGAGCTGTGGCGCTGGTCTGCGACGGCAATACCTTTATTGCCGGTGCTGACATCAAGGAATTCGGCAAGCCGCCGCAGGCGCCGAGCCTACCGGAGGTGATCGAGGTCATCGAAGGTTGCAGCAAGCCAAGCGTTGCGGTCATTCATGGCACCGCGCTTGGTGGTGGGCTTGAAGTCGCGCTGGGCTGCCATTACCGCATCGCCCGCAAAGACGCCAAGGTGGGCCTTCCGGAAGTGAAGCTGGGTTTGTTGCCCGGCGCCGGCGGCACTCAGCGCTTGCCGCGTCTGGCCGGCGTCGAGAAGGCGCTGGACATGATTGTCAGCGGCACGCCGATCAGCGCCGCCGAGGCGGTCGAGCACAATATCGTCGATGAGATTTTCGAGGGTGAGCTGGTAGGAGCCGGCCTTGCCTACGCCCGTCGTATGGTCGAGGAAGGCCGCACACCACGCCGTACCGGCGAGCAGACTCAAGGCCTTGAGGGCGCTGATAACGATGCCCTGATTCGCGCCAAGCACGCTGAAGTCGCCAAGCGCATGCCTGGGCTGTTCTCGCCACTGCGTTGCATCGCGGCGGTCGAGGCGGCCACCAAGCTGCCACTGGCCGAAGGCCTCAAGCGCGAGCGGGAGCTGTTCGCCGAGTGCCTGAATTCGCCACAGCGGGGTGCCTTGGTTCATTCATTCTTCGCCGAGCGCCAGGCGGGTAAGATCAATGACCTGCCGTCCGATGTGAAGCCGCGGCCGATCAGCTCCGCCGCAGTAATTGGCGGCGGCACCATGGGGGTTGGCATCGCCCTGAGCTTCGCCAATGCCGGTGTGCCGGTGAAGCTGCTGGAGATCAATGAAGACGCTCTGCAGCGAGGCTTGCAGCGCGCCCGCGATACCTACGCGGCGAGCGTCAAGCGTGGCAGCCTGACCGAGGAGGCGATGGAGCAGCGTCTCAAGCTGGTTGAAGGCGTCACCGAGTACGCCGCGCTGGCCGATGCCGACGTGGTGGTCGAGGCCGTGTTCGAAGAGATGGGCGTCAAGCAGCAGGTGTTCGAACAGCTGGACGCGGTGTGCAAGCCCGGTGCGATTCTCGCTTCGAACACCTCATCTCTGGATTTGGACGCCATTGCTGCCTTCACCAATCGCCCGGAGGACGTGGTTGGCCTGCACTTCTTCAGCCCGGCCAACGTTATGCGCCTGCTCGAAGTGGTGCGCGGCGAGAAGACCAGCAATGAGGTGCTCGCCACCGCCATGGCCATCGGCAAGAAGCTGAAAAAGGTCTCGGTGGTGGTCGGTGTCTGCGATGGTTTCGTCGGCAACCGCATGGTCTTCCAGTACGGCCGCGAGGCGGAGTTCCTGCTCGAGGAGGGCGCTACGCCGCAACAGGTCGATGGCGCGCTACGCAATTTCGGCATGGCCATGGGTCCATTCACCATGCGCGACCTGTCCGGCCTCGACATCGGCCAGGCGATCCGCAAGCGCCAGCGCGCGACGCTGCCGGCGCACCTGGATTTCCCCACCGTCTCCGACAAGCTCTGCGCTGCCGGCATGCTCGGGCAGAAGACCGGCGCCGGCTACTACCGCTACGAGCCGGGCAACCGCACGCCGCTGGAGAATCCCGAGCTGGCGCCTATGCTCGAAGCAGCTTCGCGGGAAAAGGGCATCGAGCGCCGCGAGCTGGATGAGCAATACATCATCGAGCGGACCATTTATGCGCTGGTCAACGAGGGCGCGAAGATCCTCGAAGAAGGCATCGCGCAGCGCTCCAGCGACATCGACATCATCTACCTGAACGGCTACGGCTTCCCGGCCTTCCGTGGTGGCCCGATGTTCTATGCCGACAGCGTCGGCTTGGACAAGGTGCTGGCACGGGTCAAGGAACTGCACGCACGTTGTGGCGACTGGTGGAAGCCAGCGCCGCTGCTGGAAAAACTGGCCGCCGAAGGCCGCACCTTTACCGAATGGCAGGCCGGACAATGAGCGCCGCCCGCCTGCAATCCGAACGCACCATGAGGACCTTCCCATGAACGTGAACTATACGGCCGAAGAGCTCGCCTTCCGCGATGAAGTGCGCGCCTTCCTGACAAACGAGCTGCCGGCGGACATCGCCGCCAAGGTCAAGCTCGGCAAGCATATGTCCAAAGAAGACCACGAGCGCTGGCAGCAGATTCTGGTCAAGCGCGGCTGGTACGCGCCGGGCTGGCCCGTTGAGCTGGGTGGCACCACCTGGGGCCCGGTCGAGAAGCATATCTTCGACGAGGAGTGCGCCCAGTTCGGCGCGCCGCGCACCGTACCCTTCGGCGTCAACATGGTCGCCCCGGTGATCATCAAGTTCGGCAGCCAGCAGCAGAAGGATCATTACCTGCCGCGCATCCTCTCGGGTGAAGACTGGTGGTGCCAGGGCTATTCGGAGCCGGGTGCCGGCTCCGATCTGGCGAGCCTGAAGACCCGCGCCGTGCGCGACGGCGATCACTATGTGGTCAACGGCCAGAAGACCTGGACCACCCTCGGCCAGCACGCCAACATGATCTTCTGCCTGGTGCGCACCGATCCCGAAGCCCAGCAGCAGCGCGGCATCAGCTTCCTGCTGATCGACATGAGCACGCCGGGCATCAGCGTGCGGCCGATCATCACCCTCGACGGCGACCACGAGGTCAATGAAGTCTTCTTCGACAACGTCCGCGTGCCGGTGGAAAACCTCGTCGGTGAGGAAAACCAGGGCTGGACCTGCGCCAAGTACCTGCTGACCCACGAGCGCACCGGCCTGGCCGGCATTGGCGCCTCGAAGGCAGCACTGGCACACCTCAAACGCATCGCCATGAAGGAAGTCTGCGACGGCAAGCCGATGCTCGAAGACCCGCTGTTCCGCGCCCAGGTCGCGGAAGTGGAGATGCAGCTGATGGCCATCGAGATGAGCACCCTGCGCATTCTCGCCGCGGCGAAGGAGGGCGGCGTGCCCGGCGCGGAATCTTCGATCCTCAAGGTCAAGGGCACCGAGATCCGCCAGGCCATCACCAGCCTGCTTCGCAAGGTCATCGGGCCTTACGCGCTGCCATTCCTCGAGGAAGAGCTGAAGCTGGACTACGACGGCGAGCTCTTGCACGCCGACTACAGCGCCTCGCTGGCCGGTGACTACTTCAACATGCGCAAGCTGTCGATTTTTGGCGGCTCCAACGAAATCCAGAAGAACATCGTCTCGAAGATGATTCTCGAGCTGTAAGGGGGCACCGCAATGGACTTCAAACTGACTGAAGAGCAGCAAATGCTGCAAGACACCGCGGCGCGCCTGGTGCGCGACGCCTATCCGTTCGAGCAGCGCGAGAAATTCAGCGAGTCGGAACTGGGCTTTTCCGCCGAGTTCTGGGCGCAGCTGGGCGAGCTGGGCCTCACTGCCGTGCCGTTTGCCGAGGAGATCGGCGGCTTTGGCGGCGGCGGCGTGGAAACCATGCTGGTGATGACCGAGCTGGGTCGCGGGCTGACCCTGGAGCCCTACCTGCAATCGGTGATCTTCGGTGGCGGGCTGTTGAATCAGCTGGGCAGTGACGCGCAGAAGGATGATCTGCTGCCGCAGGTGGCGGCCGGTTCACTGCAGTTGGCGGTGGCGCTGGACGAGCCGCAGAGCCACTACAACCTCAACGACGTGCAGACCAAGGCCGAGTCGGTCGACGGCGGTTATCGCCTGTCCGGGCGCAAGGCCGTGGTCATCGGCGGCCACAGCGCCGGTAAGATCATCGTCTCAGCGCGCACGGCAGGCGATAGCCGTGATGAGGCGGGCATCAGCCTGTTCTTGATCGACCCGAACGCTCAGGGCGTTAGCCGTCGCGTGTACCCGACCATCGACGGGCGCAAGGGCTGCGAGCTGTTCCTCGACAACGTGCAGGTCGGCGCCAACGCGCTGCTCGGCGAAGTCGGCAATGCGCTCCCGGCGCTGCGTTACCAGCAGGGCCGCGCCATCGCCGCGCAGTGCGCTGACGCGCTGGGCAGCATGGACGAAGCCTGCAAGCTGACCCTCGACTACCTGAAAACGCGCAAGCAGTTCGGTGTGCCGATCGGCAAGTTCCAGGTCCTGCAGCACCGCATGGTAGATATGCAGACCGAGCTGGAACAGGCCACCAGCATGGCGATCCTCGCCGCCACCTTTGCCGATGGCGAAGACAACGACGACCGCCGCCGCATCATCGCCGCCGCCAAATACATCTGCGCCCGCGCCGCACGCAAGGTGGCCGAAGAGGCGATCCAGCTGCACGGCGGCATCGGCATGACCTGGGAATACAACCTCGCCCACCACGCCAAGCGCCTGGTGATGATCGCCCACCAGTTCGGTGACGATGACCATCATCTGAAGGCTTACGCCAAGCTGATGCAGGTGGCGTAACCGGCTGACCGCGTGACAGCAGAACCCGCTCTCAAGAGCGGGTTTTTTTGTCAGAGCAAACGTTGGTAAGGAACGGCACCCGGTAGGGTGGATGTCGCCTTTCACATCCACGCGGGCGGTTTGGCGATCATAGGGTGGATCGGTGGAGCGTGATCCACCCTATGATCGCAGGCGTGTATAGCGGCTCACGTAGATCTGGTTGGTGGCAATGAGGCTACGTCGCCGATGCCAGCGCACCAGTCTGGCCCTGGTGGCTCTGCTCCAACTCAGGCAGCAAATAATCCGTCCACAACGTTGGCGCGAAGGCTCGGCGAAAGAAGCCGAAGTGGCCGATGCGATCTGCGCCGACTTCACTGGGCGAGATCCGGCGCATGGTCTTTGGCGCGCCGGTGTAGAAGCCATGCAACGATTCCGTGTTGCGTGCCGACATCATCTCGTCATCGGTGAATGACAACGACGTCAGCGGCGTGCGCACGGCGGAGAAGGCCTGGCGCATCGGCTCACCTTCGATACCGACCAGATAGTCGGGGTGCAAGCACCAACGCCGCCATTGGCGAATGACGCCAGCAGGCAGGTCGCCCACGGCGCCGATACGGTCCCCCGGAAAGTAGCCGGCAATCGCCGTGAGCGCCGGCGCCAGGCCGTGCCAGAGCAACCAAGCCTTGCGCCGGATCTGCGGGCTGTTCTCACGCCAGTAGCCGCTGCCCGCCGCAATGGTGACGATGCGGCTCAGCCGTTCATGGCCGTCGACCAGCGGCAGGATCTGCGCGCCAACGCTATGTCCGACCCAGTAGATCGGCAGCTCGCCAGCGGCTTCCACCACGGTCGCGAGCACCGCGCTGCAGTCGTGGCGGGCCCAGTCGAGGATGTCGACCTTCAATTGACGCAGCGGTATCTGGCGGGAGCGGCCCATGCCCAGATAATCGAAGGTGACAACAAGATAGCCCTGGTCGACGAGCCAGCCGGCAAAAGTGGCGTAGAAACCTTGTTTGACACCCATCGCCGGGGCGATCAGCACCGCACCGCGGGGCGCGCCGTCTGGTTGATACCAGTGGCTGGAAATCGGGTGGCCATTGCCGTTGTCGATCGAGCGCTCTTCTGCCTGTATCGTCGCCATCTTGTTGTTCTCCCTATTCTGGGTTTGCCGCGAGCAATGCAGTATACGAACACCAGAATATAATTCTAGAAAAATATTCTAGTCGCTTGTGGAGGTTGGATGGCTCGCAGTAGCCGTAAACAGGAAATCTTGCAGGCTGCGCTCGCCTGTTTCACCGAGTGTGGCGTTGAGGCGACCACCATCGAGATGATTCGCGACCGTTCCGGCGCGAGCATCGGCAGCCTGTATCACCATTTCGGCAATCGTGAGCGGATCATCGCGGCGCTGTATCTGGAAGGCATCGGTGAATACGCCGCGTTGCTGGAGGCTGGACTAATCGAGACGCTGGATGCCGAGGCGTGCGTGCGGCTGTTCGTGACCAGTTATATCGACTGGGTGGTGGCGAACCCTGATTGGGCCCGCTTCGTCCTGCATAACCGTGGGCGGGTCGAGGCCGGGGAGATGGGTGAACGGCTGCGCGAGGTCAATCAGGCCCATGGCGAGCGCGTCAGCGCGATCTTGCGTCGACACCGGGAGAGCGGCGCCTTCAGACGGATGCCGGGTGATTGCTTTCTGGCCGTGGTGATCGGGCCCTGCCACGACATGGCCCGCAACTGGCTGGCCGGACGTTCACGTACAGCGCTGGCGGATTGCCGCGAATTGCTCGCGGACATCGCCTGGGCCAGCGTCAGGGCTCAGTGATGGATTGCAGCGTGTCGCGAACGCTTTCGCTGATGACGCTGGATGGCTCCCGGAGCCCTAGACGTGGGCCCTTGTCTGGCTGGGCAGCCGATCAGACACCCAGGCTTTCGATATCGCGTGCGAGCATTTCCAGCTGATGCGCCAGTGAGCCCCGCAGGGTTTCTTCACTGAGCTGGAAGGACGGTGCGCCGCAGGTCAGCGCCATGATGCTGCCGTCGGCCAGGTGCAACGGCACGCCGGCGGCCATCACGTTGCGGTCCCAGTCGCCGAGCGACAGGCAGAAGCCGTGCTGGCGGAACTCGGCAAAGGAGCCGTCCAGAGACTGCCTCATGTTTGCCCAGTCGTCTCCGTATTTGGTTTCCAGCGCCCCCATCAGGTGTTCGCGCTCCTTGTCCGGGGTCGCGGCGAGGAAGGCGCGGCCTGCCGCCGTGGTGGCCAGGGGCAGGCGTACACCGGCGTCCATGCGCAGCGTCGAAACTTCGGCCGGCCGGCAGTTTTCGATATAAATCATCGACAACCGGTCACGGCAGGTGAGCCCCACCGAGGTGTTGGTGCGACGGGAGAACTCGTCCATGTACGGTTTGGCCAGCTGGCGCACGCGCAAGTTGGAGACGTAGGCATAACCGAGCGCCAGTACGCCTGAGTCGAGCTGATACTTTTCCAGCTGCGGCGAGTAGCTTAGGTAACCGAGCTTGGTCAGGGTATAGGTCATGCGCGACACCGTCGGCTTCGGTAGCCCGGTGATGCGTGCAATATCCTGGTTGCCCATGACCACCGAGCCGTGAGTGAAGGCACGCAACACATCCAGCCCGCGCGAAAGCGCTTCGACGAATTTGCGGTCCTTGGGAGTATCGGTGTCTTCGATGTTGCTCATGGTGGTGTCGGTCTGTCTGGTGGTAGGGCGGCGGCGCGCACGATAGCAGATCGCCCATTGCTCGGCAGGGCGGGCTTTGCCAAACGGGCAGGCCAGCGTTGGAAGCCGACTGCGGCTACGAGGTAAACGCCAATTTGGTCATGATAGCCGAAATTAACGGTCCTGCATTCCGCACAGTAAAACGCTGGTTCGCTTATGGTGAGAAAATTGCTGTTAGTTGCTTCGTCTAGCTCGTTGCCTACAGATAGGATTCGGCGCTAACGGCCTCGCTCCGCGCGTTTACGGAGTGGCGCTCGGTGGACTTTGTCGTTCTGACAGCTTCCTATATAGAAGTGGGCAATCACGCAGGCGACGAACGGTTTCTCCCGGCGAGCCTCGCCAGGCGTGGGCCGGGAAGAAATTGAGCCAGAACAGGCCGACGGCGAAAAGTCACACCGCGCTTGTTGCTCGGGGGGCTTTCTGATATAAAGCAGCGCTCTTTTCTAGGGGCCCGGTTTCTTCGCTTGCCGCGTAGCCGGTAAGACCCCAACGAAACGTGGCGCTGAGCGCCAAATGACAATTGAATTCAAGCGGCCAACCCATGCCGGGTTGGGCATGTGGTTTTAGAGGGCTGAGGCATGTCGAGAGTCTGTCAAGTTACCGGTAAGGGTCCGGTAACCGGGAACAACATTTCCCACGCGAACAACAAAACCCGTCGTCGTTTTCTGCCGAACCTGCAGCATCACCGCTTCTGGGTCGAGTCCGAGAACCGCTTCGTACGTCTGCGCCTGACTGCCAAAGGCATGCGCGTTATCGACAAGCGCGGCATCGACGCCGTTCTGGCTGAACTCCGCGCTCGCGGCGAAAAGGTTTAAGGAGAAATATCATGCGTGACCTGATCCGTTTGGTGTCCAGCGCCGGTACCGGCCATTTCTACACCACCGACAAGAACAAGCGCACCACCCCCGACAAGCTCGAAATCAAGAAATTCGATCCTGTCGTACGTAAGCACGTGATGTACAAGGAAGCCAAGATCAAGTAATTGATCGGCCCTTGAAGAAAAACCCGCCACTAGGCGGGTTTTTTCGTTTTTACAGCGCCATGTGCGCCATCTTCAGGT
This sequence comes from Stutzerimonas tianxiuensis, assembly GCF_053470365.1. NCBI lineage: Bacteria > Pseudomonadati > Pseudomonadota > Gammaproteobacteria > Pseudomonadales > Pseudomonadaceae > Stutzerimonas > Stutzerimonas tianxiuensis. Next base: position 151,574 of record NZ_JBPVWS010000007.1, read on the forward strand.
TTTGGTGCTGGGGTGAGAGCCGCCCTGTACAGCCGGGAAGGGGCGACTAGTTCGGGCACGCGTTGCATCGAGCGCCCTTGTCGATCGAATGATCGCACCCGCCCCGGTCACCGCTTTGTCAGCCGGCCTTGCGGATGGCGCCAGCCAGGCGCTCGATCATCGCATCGATGTGCTCGCGCTCGACAATCAAGGCCGGCGACAAGGCAATGGTGTCGCCACTGGCGCGGGCCAGCAGGCCATCTTCGAAACACTGGCGGAACACCTCGTAGCCGCGCTTTCCAACGCCGTCGGCGTGCGCTGCGAATTGAACGCCGGCGACCAGCCCAACCGTGCGAATATCGGTCACGTTCGGAAGCCCCTGCAGGCTGAACAGGGCGTCTTGCCAGTAACCTTCGATCTCGATGGCTTTCTGGAACAGATTCTCCCGCTGGTAGATTTCCAGGGTCGCCAGAGCGGCTGCGCAGGCCACCGGATGGCCGGAGTAGGTGTAGCCGTGGAAGAACTCGATGGTGCTTTCCGGGCCCTGCATGAAGGCCTCATGAATCTTCTCGTCAACCAGCACCGCACCCATGGGTATCGCGCCGTTGGTCAGGCCCTTGGCACAGGTGAGGATGTCCGGCGTCACGCCCCAGCGCTGTGCGGCGAAGGCCTCGCCAACCCGCCCGAAGCCGGTGATCACTTCATCGAAGATCAACAGAATGCCGTGCTTGCGGGTGATCTCGCGCAAGCGTTGCAAGTAGCCAGCCGGCGGCAGGATCACGCCGGCCGAACCGGACATTGGCTCGACGATCACGGCGGCGATGTTTTCGGCACCATGCAAGGTGACCAGACGTTCCAGCTCATCGGCTCTTTCCACCCCATGCTCGGGCAAGCCGCGGGTGAACGCATTGCGCTGCAGATCGAGCGTATGCGGCAGGTGATCGACGCCCGGCAGCAGTGCGCCAAAGGCCTTGCGGTTGTTGGTCATGCCGCCCACCGAGATGCCGCCAAAGCCGACGCCGTGATAGGCCAGCTCCCGGCCGATCAGACGGGTGCGGCTGCCCTGGCCGATCGCACGCTGGTAGGCCAGGGCGATCTTCAGCGCCGTATCGGCCGATTCTGATCCCGAGTTGGTGAAGAACACCCGGTTGAGTCCGGCGGGGCTGATCTGTGCGAGCCGCTCGGCCAGTTCGAAGGGCAGCGGGTGGCCCATCTGAAAGGTGGGTGCGAAGTCCATATGCGCAATCTGCCGGCTTACCGCCTCGCTGATCTCGCGTCGGCCATGTCCTGCGTTGCAACACCAGAGGCCAGCGGTGCCATCGATCACCTGGCGGCCATCGGTGTCCGTGTAGTACATGCCCTCGGCGCGCTCCAGCAGGCGCGGGCTGCCCTTGAACTGACGGTTGGCAGTGAAGGGCATCCAGAAATGTTCGGCGGATGTGGCGTGATCGTGGGCCATGATTGCTCCGGCAAGGCGACGGGTTCGACGGCTATGCTGTAGCGCGACATCACCCAGGCGCCCAGCGGTTTTGGCGAGTCTATGTTTAATAAAACGAACAAAACAAGGCTGAAAAGGCTGCCGCGTAAAAAATATTGATAGGCCTGGTGCTGCTGGTTTAGGGTGCCTTTCTGATTATTCGACAGATTACTGAGGACGCCCCATGACCACCCTGACACTTGCCGATTGGCAACAGCGTGCCCGCGACCTGCGCATCGAAGGCCGGGCCTTCATCCAGGGCGAATACACTGCGCCCAGCGCCGGCGCCAGCTTCGACTGCATTAGCCCGGTCGATGGGCGAGTGCTGGCTCAGGTGGCGAGCTGTGACGAGGCGGATGCCGATCGCGCCGTGATCAGTGCGCGCATGGCCTTCGAGTCTGGCGTCTGGTCACGGATGGCGCCGGCCAAACGCAAGGCCACGATGATTCGCTTTGCCAGCCTGATCCAGGCCAACGCTGAAGAACTCGCGCTGCTGGAAACCCTGGACACGGGCAAGCCGATCGGCGATTCGCTGAATGTCGACATGCCTGGCTCGGCCAATGCGCTGCGCTGGTCGGGCGAGGCGATCGATAAGATTTACGACGAAGTGGCGGCCACGCCCCATGATCAGCTGGGCCTGGTGACACGCGAGCCGGTGGGTGTGGTGGCGGCCATTGTGCCTTGGAATTTCCCGCTGATGATGGCTTGCTGGAAGCTGGGCCCGGCGCTGGCCACCGGCAACTCGGTCGTCCTCAAGCCGTCCGAAAAGTCTCCACTCACCGCCATTCGCGTCGCGCAGCTGGCCATCGAGGCAGGCATCCCGCCCGGCGTTCTCAATGTGTTGCCGGGCTACGGCCACACCGTAGGCAAGGCGCTGGCGCTGCATATGGATGTCGACACGCTGGTGTTCACCGGATCCACCCGGGTTGCCAAGCAATTGATGATCTACGCCGGTGAGTCGAACATGAAGCGTGTCTGGCTGGAGGCCGGCGGCAAGAGCCCGAACATCGTCTTTGCCGACGCCCCGAATCTGCAGGCCGCTGCTGCGTCGGCTGCCGGTGCCATTGCCTTCAATCAGGGCGAAGTCTGCACCGCGGGCTCACGGCTGCTGGTCGAGAGTTCGGTCAAGGAGCGCTTTCTGCCGATGGTGGTCGAGGCGCTTAAAGGCTGGAAGCCGGGCAATCCGCTGGATCCGGCCACCAATGTTGGCGCGCTGGTCGATACCCAGCAGCTCGATACGGTGCTTGGCTACATCGAGGCCGGTCGCAACGATGGCGCCAAGGTGCTGATCGGCGGCCAGCGGACGATGCAGGACACGGGCGGTCTTTACGTCGAGCCGACCATCTTCGACGGCGTCAGCAATGCAATGAAAATTGCCCGTGAAGAGATCTTCGGGCCGGTGCTGTCGGTGATCACCTTCGATACGGCGGCTGAAGCAGTGGCCATCGCCAATGACACGCCCTACGGTCTCGCTGCCGCCGTCTGGACGGCTGACCTGTCCAAGGCGCACCTGACCGCCAAGGCGCTGCGGGCTGGCAGTGTCTGGATCAATCAGTATGACGGCGGCGACATGACTGCGCCGTTTGGCGGCTTCAAGCAGTCCGGCAACGGCCGCGACAAATCCTTGCATGCCTTCGACAAGTACACCGAACTGAAGGCGACCTGGATCAAGCTGTAAAGACATCCGTAGGGTGGAGGTCGCTTTTTACCTCCACTTTGCTGCACAGCAAGGGTGGATCGATAACGCTTCATCCACCCTACGGTTTCTCGGCGTTTAGCTTTGCCCCCACTGCCCGCTACGACGCATGGCGCCCCATTGATGCTTGCGCCGTGAAAACCATTGCCAGAGTCCACGGCAGCGCCAGAGGGTGTTCAGTTGGCGGTAACCGAAATTCTCCAGCACGGCCATGAGAAACAGCCGTAGCATGTCGCGGCGCCGCTCGTAGACGCGGAATGACAGGGTTTCCAACAGCAAGCCGTTGACCGAGAGCAGAATGCCCATGCCGATGGCGACCAGCAGAAAGGCGGTCAGCGCCGTGTAGGACACCACGCCAAAAATGAACCCGCCGATCATGAATCCGTAACCCACCAGCTCGATCAGCGGGCCCAGCCATTCGAACAGGGCCATGAACGGCCAGGCCAGCCAGCCGGGCGTTCCACCGCGAAGGCTGAAGGCGAGGCGGGCGTGACGGCCCAGACTCTCGGCAAGCCCGCGTTGCCAGCGACTGCGCTGACGGCCGAGGGTGCCAAGGTCTTCCGGGCATTCGGTCCAGCAGATCGGGTCGGGCAAGTAACGGATGCGGTAGGGAATGCGCTTTTCCCGATGATAGCGATGCAGCCGCACCACCAGCTCCATGTCCTCGCCAACCGTGTCGGTGCGATAGCCGCCTACGGCCATGACCCGTTCCTTGTCGAACAGACCAAAGGCGCCGGAGATGATCAGCACGGCGTTCATCGGCGACCAGCCGAGCCGACCGAACAGAAAGGCCCGCAGGTATTCAACGATCTGGAAGCGCGCCAGCCAGTTGCTCGGCAATCCGGCGCGGATGAGGAAGCCACCGCGTACCTCGGAGCCATTGGCGATACGCACCGTGCCGCCCGCCGCAACGGTGCGTTCGTCTTCGAGAAAGGGTTGGACCACGCGCAACAAGCTGTCGCGCTGCAGAATCGAATCGGCATCCACCCCGCAGAACAAGCCGTGCCGCGCGGCGTTGATGCCGGCATTCAGCGCATCGGCCTTGCCGCCGTTGGCCTTGTCGATGACCCGCAGATTGGCGTAGCGCCGTGATCGGTAGATCGCCTGCACCGGCTGATGGGCCACGGCCTGACGCAGCGGCTCGGGGTGCGGCACCAACTCGAACTCCTCGATCAGCACCGCGAGGGTGTCGTCCTTCGAACCGTCGTTGATCACCACCACTTCGAATTCGGGGTACTGCAGCTGCAGCATCGAGCGCACCGAGGTACGGATCGTCGCTTCTTCGTTGAACGCAGGCATCAGTACCGAGACCGGCGGCTCTACGCCCAGATAGGGCGCGATCTCGCCGGTTTCGGCACGTTGGCGGATGTAGCCCATCAGGCTGATCATCGATAGCACGTTGAGCAGCAGGTACATGCCGTTGAGCAGCAGGAAATAAACGATGAAGCCCAGTTGCAGCCACCACAGCCAGTCGATAGTCACCGCCTGACCTCCGCCATGGCGCGACGCAGGGCGTCTTGCCCGTAGCGATCATGCACTTGCCTGAACAGCGTCTGCAGCCGTTCCGCAGTGGCGCCCGGTAGGGTGGCCAGACTGTCTGCGGCGGCCTGGCGAACCCACCAGCTGGGGTCGCCCAGTAACGGCATGAACAGTTCGCTGTCGTCTCCGCGGGCTTGTTTATGCAGGGCTTGCAGGGCAGCCAGGCGCACATTCTCGTGGCGGTGTTGCAGAGCGCGCAGCAGCCGACCGCGGTCACGTGGATCGCCCAGCTCGCAGAGGCAGCGCAGCGCAACCTGCAACTGCTCAGGCGCCGCGTCCTCTTCCAGCCGCGCGCGGGCCCAGGGCGCGGCGTGACGGGGGTCGCCATGCACCAGCAAAGGCACCAGTCGCTCGCGGCGCGGATCTTCGGAGCCGGAGAGGGTGACCAGCAATGGCAAGGTCACCGCCTGCTCACCGGCCTGCTGACAGAGGCTCGCCAGGCGCGGCAAGGCCCAGTCGGGGCGGGTCACGGCGGTTGGCAAGATCAGCTGCATGGCGCGTGCCGCGTCCATCGCAATCAACGTTTGCGCCGCGGCCAGTGAAACGGTCACGTTGCGGTTCATCAGCAATGGTTGTACGGCTTGCCAATGGGCGGGGTCGGCCAGATGACGTAGACAGGTCAGGCCGATCAGTTTGCTGCGGACCCGGCCGCGCAGCAGCGCCAGGGCCTGTTGGTCCATCCCCAACGCGACCAGCGCGTGGTTCATCCGCTCACGTGCTGCGCCGCGAAGCTGCAGCTGGGTTCGGTTCCACTGCAGCAGAAACCACAGCTGGTGACCCCGCGGCAGCGCAGGAGCCGGCTCTGGCAGCTCGTCACCCAGGCTGCACAGGGCAAAGAAGGGTCGCCACTGGTCGTTGAAGGTTTGCCGCCGTGCTGAGCGGCGCCGAGCGACCTCACCGAGCAGCATGACCTGGAACATCACCAACAGCGTCAGCGCACCCAGGCTCAGAGCGCAATAAAGAGCCAGTTGCAGCATGCCGTCTTCGGGCCAGATGCCCAGCCAGGCTTTGCGCGGCGCCTCGCACAGCCAGACCGGGCAGGACTCAGAAAGCATGTCGCAGGCCGAGTTGCAGCCAGCGCCGCGTGTAATAGTCGCCCTGGCGATGCTGGCCGACTTCCCAGGTCAGCGCCCAGCGGCTGTCCAGCCAATGGCGGCCCTGCAGGCTGAGGGCGCGTACGTCGCTGGTGATCAGCTGCTGTTCCTCGACCGCTTCTTCCTCACCGATGGTTAGGCGCAGGCCGGCATAGCTGAGGCCTGCATAGTAGTAGTCCAGCGCCAGATCATGGCCGACCGGCGTTCCGGCATTGGCCACGTCAGTGACGTTCAATGTGTAACCCGCCCGCCATGAGTCCCAGTAGCGTTCGGCGCTGAGGGCCAGCCGCTCGACGCGGGTGGTCTCGTATTCGGTACGGCGCACGCTGACAGCACCGAGGAAGCCCGCCGGTAGTCGCCGTTGCAGACGTAGATCGGCATGCCATTCGGGCAGGAAATAGGGCGAAGGCTGATAGCCGACTTCGGGTTGCAGCGTCCAGTTGTCGTCCAGCGCGATCACCGCGCCCGCCTCGACGCCCTGGTCCCATTCGCCAAAGCGCTGCTCGCGCAGCAGTGCGCCGTACCAGCCGAGCCCTTCCGGTTGCGTCGAGGTGTAATCCAGCCGTTGGCTGCGCCAGTTGTCGAAGCCGCTGTCCAACCAGTCCTGGCGGGCTGAAAGCTCCAGTTCATGTCGCCGTTGTGCCGTGGTGGCGCTGGCAGCCGGCGCTGTGGTCGTGATGGGCGAGGTCAGCGATGCCCGTGCTTGCTGCATCGCCTGCTGGACGTCCGCATAATCCGGTGCGATCTCCGCGGCGCGCTCCAGCGAGACCAGGGCTGCCTGGGGGCGACCTGCCCACAGCAATGCCTGGCCCTGCCCGAGCAGGTAGTCGGCGTTATCCGGCTCGCGTTCCAACAGCTGCTCATAGAGTGGCAATGATTGCTCGGGTTGTCCTTGCCAGGCGCGCACCCGGGCCAGCAGGTACAGCGCCTCGCTGTCGCCGGGTTGCCTTGCCAGTTGCGCTTCCAGAGTCGCTGCCGCGGCGCCGAGTTGCTGGGCATCGACCTGGCGTTGGGCGGTCGCGACGTCGGCCAGTGCCATGGAGGACAGCAGGCATGCGGGCAATGCCAAGGTAAATGCCGTTCGCATCATCGTGGACGCCTCAGCAGACGACGGATACGCGCCAGCAGTTCCTCCGGCTGGAAAGGCTTGGTGACGTAATCGTCGGCGCCCAGTTCCAGCGCCCGGACGATGTCCGCCTCGCGAGCCTTGGCGGTCAGCATCAACACCGGCACCTGTGCCCAACCGGCCTGTGCGCGGAGCCGCTCGATCAGCTCCAACCCGTCGTGGTAGGGCAGCATGATGTCCATCAGGGTCAGATCGGGCGGGCTCGATGTGGTGATCTTCTCAATGGCCTGGCGGCCATCTGCCGCGTGATCGACAACAAATCCGTGCCGTTCAAGCATGAAGCGAATGAGAAACGCGATGTCCTCCTCGTCCTCAACCATCAAGATGCGCTGGCTAGCGGAGTCGCTCATGCGTTGACCTCTTCGGAAATCTGGGTTTGGCTGGGCGGCCATGTCTGCAGCAGTTGCTGGATCAGCGCGGCGAGCTCGTCGCCGTCATGGCGAGACTTGACCAGCTGGCGCAGGGCCAGGCGGCTGTCGTGCACCGGTGAATCCAGTGCGGAAAATATGATCACCGGCGGGGGCGGCGTGCTTTGGGCCAGCTGATCGAACAATTCGCTGCCGTCGCCGTCGGGCAGCATCAGGTCGATGATCGCCAGGTCGAAGTGTTGCTCGTCTATCAGGTGACGAGCCTCGGTAAGCGTAGAGGCTCCATGGAGATCAATCGCCAATGGCTCGACCAGCCGGGCGAGCAGAACGCGCAGATCCTCATCGTCCTCTACATGAAGAATACGCGGGCGGGCTCCGTTGGTTCTGAGGCAGGCCTGCACCACCTCCATGACCCGTGACGGGTCGACCGGCTTGTGCAACCAGTCGATCACTCCGACAGCCCCGCCGCGCAAGGCGCCATCGTCATTGTCGCGACGTTGTGGCTGCAGGCTGACAATCAGCACCGGCAGATGCCGATAGGCATTCTGGCTGCGCAGGTTCTGCAGAAAGGCGATGCTGTCTTCGTCGCTCAGTGCAGGGCTCAGCGTCAGTGCCTGGATGCTGAACTCGGCCAGCATTTCTCGCGCTTGGGCCGCCGTGTCGGCGATCAAGGTGCCGTACCCGTGTTGCTGCAGTGCAGTCGCCAGTTGTTCGGCGGCAGCTGCGTCGGGTTCAAGGACGAGGATACGTTCGACCGGTCCATTCTTGCCCGCCTGCGGCAGCGCTTGCGCAACGGTTGGCGGGCTGGCTGACGGAGTCGACGCGACAGGCAGACGGAGCCAGAAACGCGTGCCTTGGCCTTGCTGTGAGTCGAAGCCAATCCGACCGTGCATCTGCTGCACCAGGGAACGGGTGATCGCCAGGCCCAGCCCGGTGCCACCACGCTTGCGAGCGTCGGAGGAGTCGGCCTGGGCGAACCGCTCGAATATGCGGGCGCGGAAGTCTTCTGGAATGCCTTGCCCCTGGTCCTGAACGCCGATCTCCAGGCTGTCGCCGTGGCGACGTACATCGACACTGACGACACCGCCAGCCGGTGAGTGCTTGATCGCATTGGACAGCAGATTGGCCATCACCTGGGCGAAGCGGTCTGGATCTAGGTTCGCTTCGCCCAGGTGCGCGCCGTTTGGCGTCACGAGAACAAGACCGACGCCGTACTCATCGCCGTACGGCTTGAGATCGACCAATGCCTGTTCAACCAGCGTCAGCACCTCGCAGCGGGCAAAGTGGAACGGCAAGCGCCCGGCTTCGAGTTTTTCGATGTCGAGGATGTCGTTGATCAGTCGGACCAGGCGCTCGCTGTTCTTGTGAGCGATGTCCAGCAGTGGTCGAGCGCCTGCGTCGATCTCGCCGGCAACGCCGCCGACCAGCATGCCCAGTGCGCCGCGAATCGCAGTCAGAGGGGTCCGTAGCTCATGGCTGACGGTGGAGATGAATTCGGTCTTCATCTGCTCCATGCGTCGCCTGAGCGACATGTCGACCGCAACGGTCACGACATAGCAGGCCCCGTTGGACATGGTCATGGGGCGCTTGACCACCTGCAGCCAGCGCTCCTGGCCTTGCGTATCGGTGAGGCCGACCTCGGTGATGCGCAGTTCGCCACTGCCACACAGCAGCTCGGCCTCGCCCTGCAACAGTGGCAATAGCAGTTTCGCCCCAGTGATGTCTTCGGCCCGGCGACCTTCAATGGCCTCGGGTCGGATATCAAGCAGGGCGGCAAAGGCACTGTTGCACAGCAGGAAACGCCCCAGCTCGTCACGCACGAAGATCAGATTCTCATCAGTGTCGACGACCCGTCGCAGGAAAACTTTCTGGTCCTCGAGCGTATCGCGGTTGCGTTGCAGCTCGGACACGTCCCGTGCAATTGCAAGGTGATCACCGAGACCGGTCGGCACCAGACGAACCTCGAAGATCCGCTGCCGATCCAGTTCGCACCAGGTGGTCTGGCGCAGCTGGAGCGAGTTATCGGTTTGGGGAAGCAGCCCGAGCAACAGCGGCTCGATGGTCTGGGCCGCCGGAGCCTGCACCGCGTCTCCTTGCGACAGGGCGGTGATCCTGCGCTGGCCGTCGATGGCGTAGAGGTAGTCGGGAACCGCCTGCAGCAGGGCGCCCAGACGCGCCTCGCCGGCTTGTGCCTTGGTCGCCAGGGCCTGACGAATCTGCAGGTTGCGGCGGATGGCCCAGAACGCGGCCAGGGACAACGCTGCAACCAGCAGGCTGCCGATCAGTGCAAGCGTGCGGCTGTGTGCGATGGTTTCGGTCACGGCCTGATTGGCGGCGGCGAGCTGCTTGCGCTCCTGTCGCTCGACCGCATCGAGCAACGCACGCAGGCGATCCATGATCAGTTTGCCGCCGGCCTGGTGCAGGCGTTCGGCCGCCGCTTGCAAGCCGGCAGTGCGGCGCGTCTGGATGTTGCCGGCGGCTATCAGCAGACGCTCGGCGATATTGCGATCCAGTTGCTCGAACCAGCGCTGGTCCGGAAAGGTCCGTTGCTCCAGGAGCCCCTGCAGCTTGCGGCGGTGCGCCTCAATCTGCCGTAGTCCGAGTTCATAGGAATCGAGGTAGTCGGGATCGCCGGTCAGGACGAAGCCGCGCGACCCGGTTTCGATGTCCTGCAGTGAAGACAGCATCGACTGGGTCGCGGTGATGATTTCCAGGCTATGGCTGACCGAGAGATTGGTCGCCAGAACCTGTTCCTGGGTTTGCTTGCCTTGCCAGCCCAATGCGACGAGCAGAATGAAGGCGATCAGGAACGCGAGCCAATGCCAGCTGATCTGGGTTCTTGCGGGCAAACCGGAACTCCTTTCGCCGGTTGAACGAATAGGGACGGCTTCGAAGGCTGGAGCCAGCGCAGGCGTGCCGTCGCCTGCCAGCGCCTGCGAACCGGCCGCGACTGCTATGCAGTGTAGTTGGAGTCCTCAATCGCGTGACGGTTCGCTCGTTTTTCCCGCCAGCCAGCTCGGGTCGTTAGGCGACCTGCACCTGGTTTCGACCGTTGTGCTTGGCGGCATAGAGCGCCTGGTCGGCCAGTTCGAGCATGGCGCCAGCACTGGAGTGGCCGTCGGTCTCGCTTATTCCAGCGCTGAGTGACACGCTGAAGGTGCGCGCGCCGGCGTGGAAGCTCAAGGCGGCGAAGCGCAGGCGGATCTCGTCAAAGATCCGCTTGGCCTGCTCGGCCGGGCAATCCGGCAGCACCGCGACGAACTCTTCGCCACCGTAGCGGCCGATGCTGTCGATACGGCGCAGCCGCTGGCGCATCAGGTTGGCCAGCGAGCGGATGACGTTGTCCCCCGCGGCATGCCCGTACTGGTCGTTGACCTGCTTGAAGTGATCGAGGTCAAGCATCACCACGCTGGTGGGCTTGCCACTGCGTTGCGCGCGTTCCACTTCCAGCGCCACCTGTTCCTTGATGTCGGCGTGCTTGAGCAGGCCGGTCAGGCTGTCTCGCGACAGCGCCATGCTCAGCGAGCGTGCGCGCTGCACGCGCGAGAACACGGCGGCGGTCAGGGCATTGTCGCTGATGGGCTTGGTGATGAAGTCATCACCGGCCTTGAGCAGGGCGGCCATCTGCCGATTGATGTCGGTTTCAGCCGACAGGTAGATGATGGGCACCCGCAGCCACTCGTCATTCAGACGAATCATCTGCGCCAGCTCGATCCCGGTGAAATCCGGCATGTTCATGTCGAGCAGAACCATTTCGGGATCGAAATCGCGCATCACCTCGAACAGCCGACTGGGGTCGCTCAAGGTCTGCACCAGCATCTGCGAGTTACGCAGGACCAGGCTGTAACGCGCGGCCAGGTCGTCGTCATCGTCGACGATCAATACCCGGTAAGGCTCGCTCAGCTGCAGATTGAGGATGTTTTCCAGGCTGTTCTCCAGCTGCGTGACATCCAGCGGCCGGACGAAAAACCCCTTGGCACCGGCTCGCACGGCCGCCAGCTGACTGTCGAAATCGGCTCGATGACCGATGACCAGCAGCGGCAACGGCGCCTCCAGGCTTTGCTGCAGCGCGCTGATGGCATCCAGTTCGCCATCGTGCTGGCTGACGATCAGGGCGTCGGGCAGTTGCCCCTGGACAGCGCTCTGCAGCAGTGGGACGTCTGGAAAAATCAGCACTTCATAGCCGAAGTTGCCCAGGGTCTGGCACATGTTCTGGCCGGCATCAAAGTCTTTTTCGAGCAGATAGATCCGGCACCCGGCGGGCAGCGCGTCGGGCATGCCGCTGTGCATCTCGCCATGCTGATCACGGCCCCCGGCGCGCTCGGCCGCGGCCATCTGGTTGACCGCTCGAACAAACGCGGAAAGCGCCTGCCCGCTAGGCTTGGCCGCCTCAAGCCAGCGCTCTGCGCGTTGCTCGAGCAACCGCGACTGCTCGCCCAGGGTGGTGAAACCAAAGGTGCCCGCCGTGCCGGCCAGGCGATGCAAGCGTTCGTGCAGGGCGAGCATCAGCTGGCGCCGCTGTTCCTGTTCGCGAACCGACTGCAGCTGCTCGGCGTGTTGCTCGAGTGCTGCCAATTCCTCGCTCAAGCGTTCAGCAAACTTTTCGTTGAGTGCCTGCAGTTGGCGTTGCAGCGCTTCGTTAGCGCCCTCATTCATGCTCGGCATTCCATATTCCGTTCAGTTTTGTCGCCAGTTGAAGTGGGTCGAAGGGTTTATGCAACAGTTTGCGCACGCCCAGGCGCTGCAGTTCCTCAGGGTCGCCCGGCTCGTCCGGCTGACCGGTCAGGAGCACCACGGGGGTCTGCTGCAGGTCGATCAGCGGCGCAAGCTGGCGCAACAGTTCGATGCCGCTGATCTGCGGCAGCATCACGTCGAGCAAGATCATGTCTGGCTTGAATCCGGGTGCCTGCTGCAGCGCTTCCTGAGCAGAGGCGCAGCTGAGCACCTTGAACCCCCCCAGCTTCTCCAGCGCGATGCGAGTCACCACTTGAATGGAGGGCACGTCCTCGACGTGCAGAATGCGCAGCAAGGGCTTCACTCGGAGGCCCCATTCAGCGCATGGCAAGGCAGCTCGAACCAGAAGCAGGCCCCAGCACCGGGCGTCGAGTCGAAGCCGATCACGCCGTCCATGTGCTCGATCAGCTCCTTGCTGATCGCCAGGCCCAGGCCGGTACCGCCTTGCTTTCGCGTATCCGACGAATCGGCCTGGGCAAACTTGCTGAAGATGCGCTCACGAAAGGCCTCGCTGATGCCGGGACCCTTGTCGCAGACGCTGACCCGCACCCGCTGCGGGTCGATGAGCTGGGCGCTCATGGCGACGGTTTCGCCGGGCGGGGAATACTTTGCGGCGTTGGACAGCAGGTTGCTCATCACCTGTTCCAGACGCATCGCGTCGACAGTGATCGACACGGCCGGGCAATCCCCCAGCTCGATACTCACCGCATGGCTTTCTGCATAGCCCTGATTGCTGCGCAGCGCCTGCTCAAGCAAGGGTTGCAAGGGCTGCGCCCGCAACTCAAAACGCATCTTGCCGGCGTACAGCTTGTCGATGTCCAAGAGGTCGTCGATCAGTGTGCTCAGCCGTTTGCTGTTCTGGTGGGCAATCTCCAACAGCTCCTGCAGGTGCTCGGGCACCTCGCCCATGACCCGCCCGCAAATCAGTCCGAGCGATGCGGTAATGGACGTCAGCGGGGTGCGCAGTTCGTGGCTGACAGTCGAGACGAAGTCCCGTTGCAGGTTCTCGATCTGCTTGCGCTCGGTGATGTCGTGCAACACCACCACCGCACCGTTTTGCTGACCGTTAGAGGCGTACATCGGATCGGCGTTGGCCAGCACATAGCGCGGCGTGCCATGCAGCACGATGGCCATCTCCAGATTACGGATGTGCTCGCCACGCAAGGCGCGTATCAGTGGGAGCTCATCCGTCACCATCGGTGTGGTGCCGTCCGCATGATAGAGATGATAGGCATCGGGCCAGTGCTCCGGCTCAATCTGCTCGGCATCGAGGCCGTGCCAGCGGCGGGCGGTGTGGTTGAACAAGGTGAGGTTGCAGTCGGCGTCGCAGGCCACTACCCCTTCGGACAGGGCCTCGAGCAGGCGTCGATTCATTTCCTGTTGCTTGTCCAGCTCCAGCTGCTCGGCCTTGCGCTCGGTGACATCGGTCACCAGCCCGTGCCAAAGCACTGAACCGTCTGCTTGACGCATGGGCGTGGCGCGGGCTTCAACCCAGATTATGCCCTTGCGAGGATGGTCGATCCGGTGCTCGAAGTGCCACGGCGTCAGGGTCGAGGCGGCTTGGCGGATGCTCGCCAGTACATGCTCGCGGTCCTCGGGGTGCACTCGCTCGTAAATCGGCCCGATGCTGGGCGCCATCTCGGCGGCGCTCAGACCGTAGATGTCTTCGACCCCCTCACTGAGGTACGGGAACGAACTGTTGCCGTCGGGGCGCCAGCAGAACTGGAACAGCATGCCGGGAACCTGCGCCGCGATCTGCTGCAGGCGCAGTTGCAGGTGTTCCTGGTGGGCCAGGTCATAGGCACTGACGATGTAGCCGCGCAACAGCTCGCGCTCATCGTGGATCGCCGAGACATTCAGCAGCACCGGCACGCCACTGCCGTTGCGGTGCAGCAGACGCCATTCGCGCATTTCGCGGCGGCCTTCGAGCAGCGGTGCGGTGAGCACGGCGAATCCCGGCTCGATGGGTTCGCCCAGCGCATTGCCGAGAATGGTCGCGCGACGCTGCAGCGCCTCCTCCGGGAACAGCACTGACGTCAGCGGCTGGCCGATCAGCATCTGCTCGGAATAGCCGAACAGGCGCTCGGCGGTGGGGTTGACGCCCGATATATGCCCGTCGTCGGTGGTTACCAGCATCGCGCTCGCGGCGCTGTTGAGCAAAGCCTGTTGCAGCGCCGCTTGCTCGGCGTAGCGGTGGGCCTGCAGGCGTTCTTCGAACAGCCGCATGATCTGTCGACTGAGGCGTTCCAATGCACCGCGTTGCGCTTCGCTGAGCTGTCGCGGCTGACGGTCGATGACGCAAAGGGTGCCGAGGTTGTAGCCGTCCGGTGAGATTAGCGGCGCACCGGCATAGAAGCGGATGTGCGGGTCGCCGGTGACCAACGGGTTATCAGAAAAACGCGTGTCCCGATGTGCATCCTCGACTTCGAAGACGCCCTCGCCTTCGATGGTGTAGGTGCAGAACGACAGCTCTCGCGGGGTTTCACTGACCTCAAGGCCGAGGCGGCTCTTGAACCACTGGCGATGGTCGTCGACCAACGAGATCAGCGCGATGGGGGTGTCACAGATGTAGGCAGCCAGCTCGGTGAAATCGTCGAAAGCGGATTCATCAGGCGTGTCGAGAATCTCGTAGCGCAGCAACGCGGCGAGTCGGGACAGCTCGCGGGGCGGGGAGGGGGCGGGTATCGATTTCGATGACTCCATCTGGCTGGGCTCTCTCGGATTCAGGGCCAACGGCTTACTTGCCGCCAGCCTCCCAGATGGCTTGGATCTGGCTGGCCAGGCGCATCGGATCGAAGGGTTTGACGATCACATCGCGGGCACCGAGGTTGCGCAGGTGCTCAATCTCGCTTGGCTGGACCTTGGCGGTCATGAACACCACCGGGACCTGTGCCAGATCGATCCGCTCGCTGAGCCGGGTGAGGGTCTCGGGGCCGCCCATTCCGGGCATCATCACATCCAGCAGGACGAACTGCGGGGCGAAGGCTTCCACCTCTTCGAGCGCCTGGTGGCCGGATGAGCACGACTGCACCTGATAGCCCCCGATTGCCTCCAGCGAGACTTTGACCACCGCCTGAATGGACGGATCGTCCTCGACATGCAGAATCCGTTTCAGCTCGCCCATGCGAGACCTCCAACAAAAGCGTGCCTGGCGCGCTCGAAAATGAACAGTTTGCCAGCTTGCTCATCGGCTGACGCGGCACACTAGAAAAATAGTCGCTTAACCGGCTTCCTGCATTGGCAGTTCGAACCAGAAGCGTGCGCCCTTTTCCCGCTCCGAGTCGAAACCGATGCTCCCGTTCATGTGCTCGATCAGCTCCTTGCTGATGGCCAGGCCAAGGCCTGTACCGCCCTTTTGGCGGGTATCAGACGAGTCCGCTTGGGAAAACTTCTGAAAAATCCGCTGGCGGAAGCTCAGGGGAACGCCGGGGCCGGCATCGTCAACGATGACGCGGATCTGATCACCATGGCGCTGGCTGCTTAAGGTTACGACTGCTCCCGGTGGGGAGAATTTCGCCGCGTTGGACAGCAGGTTTGCCAACACCTGCTGCAGACGGTGCGCGTCCACGCTAACGGTTGCCGCGGCTTGCTCGCCCAGCTCGATACGTACCCCGAGCTGTTCGGCATAGGCCTGATTCGAGTGCAGTGCATCCTCCAGAATCGGCGCGAGAGGCTGCGGCTGCAGCTGGAAACTCATCTGCCCGGCAATCAGCTTTTCCATATCCAGCAGATCGCCGATGAGTAATCCGAGGCGCTGGCTGTTCTGTTGCGCGATGCCGAGCATCTGCCTCATGGCCGGCGGAGCCTCGCCAACGGCGCCGCCAAGGATCAGGCCCAGTGCCCCGGAAATCGAAGTCAGCGGCGTGCGCAGTTCATGACTGACGATGGAGACGAACTCGCTCTTCATTCGATCGACGCGCTTGCGCTCGGTGATGTCGCGCACCAGTCCAATGAATTTACGTTCACCGCGGTGACTGATTTCCGAAACGCGCAGCTCGATAGTGAACAGTTCGCCGTTGCGGCGAACCGCCTGCAATTCGCGGTTCTGCTCCAGGCTGCGGCCTTCCCCGCGTCTTTCGTAGTCTTCTAGATACCCGTCATGGGCAGCGCGATGGGGCTCGGGCATGAGGAGCGACAGGTTGCGCCCAAGCACTTCCTCTTCGCTGTAGCCGAAGGTGCGTTCCGCGGCGTGGTTGAAAGTCTCGATCAAGCCGCGCTGGTTGATGATGATGATGGCGTCGATGACATTGGCGATCAGCAGGCGCACATAGCTCTCGCGCTCATGGGCTTCGCGCTCGGCCAATGCGCGGGCGGTGACGTCGCCGATGAAACCGTCGTACCACTGCACCCGGCCATCGGCGTCGCGCAGCGCGCGTCGGTTCTCTTGCACCCAGAGCGTTTCACCGCGGGCGTTGATCAGTCGGTAGGTGCGCTCGAACGGGTCCGCGCCATCGTCCTCTAGACTCGCGCGGTCTTCAGGATGAATCAGGCTGCTGTACTGGCGTGTGCCTGGCGCTACGAAGTCGCTGGCGGGGTAGCCGGTCAGGCGTTCGATGCCGTCGCTCAGGTAACTGAGGGTCCGTTCGGTATCGACGCCGCGGCGGTAGACCACGCCCGGCAGGTTGCTGACCATGCTGCGGAAGCGGCTTTCGCTCTCACGCAAGGCGAGCGTCGCGCTCATCAGTGGGGTGATGTCAGCGATGAATCCATGCCAGAGGACGGACCCGTCGCGCAGGCGCTCGGCGTTTGCGCGCACTTCAACCCAGATCAGTCCCTTGGTTGGATTTTTGATGCGGTAACGCGTAGCACCACTGCCCAAAGTGACTACCGAGCGTTCGATCGCGGCTCTGAGGTTGGGGCGGTCAGGGTCATACACGGCGGCAAAGGCAATGTCTGCGTTTTCGACAAGCTGTTCCGGGCTGATCCCGTACAGTTCGCGTGCACCTTCGCTGGCATAAAGGAAGCTGTAGCTGCCGTCGCCGGAGCGCTTCAGCTGGTAGACCATGCCCGGCAGCAGGCTGGTGATTTTCTGCCCGCGTTCGAGCAGGCGACGGCGGGCGCGCTCCTGCTGTGTGGAGCGGATCTGGTGAAGACGTTGCACGATGCCGCGGCGGTGCAGCATGAACCCCAGCATGAGCAGCAATGCTTCGGCGATGAGCCACGCCAGGCCCCATTTCAAGAGCAGACGGCGTTCAGCCTGTTGCTGCTCACGAAGTGCCAACGTGATGTCGCGCCAGACCAGCGCAACCGCCATGGGCAAGCGACCGGGACTGTATTCAGCCCGGACGTCATGCAGCGGAATCTGGTTGAGCAAAAAGCTGCGGCCGTTTGATTCAAGCATGCGCAGGGCTTGCCCCGCTTCGGGTGCCGGGAGCGACTGCTGCTCTGCCCATTGCAGGATCTGGGGTGCCGAGTGGGTATCGAGTAACCAACCGCTTAGGCCCTCGAGCTGGATGCCGACCGGGCGCGCCCAGAGCATTTCCTCCAGTTCGGCACGGTTGACCAGCAGACCGAGACCGGCATTCAGCTGATCGCCCAGTTCGGGTAGATCCGGGAGAATCTCGAACCCCACCTCAAGAGCGCCGATCACTTCGCTTTCAGGGCTGCTGCTTGCGCGTATCGGTACGATCGCCCGGTTGCCTGCGCTGTGTTGGCCGATGTCCAGGCCAGAGACGGTCTGTCCTTGGGACAGGGCCTTGTAGAGCAATGGTCTGCGGTCGGCCACCGCGTCGCCAAAGGCGTCCAGGTCCTGCATGCGCAACAGGGCGATCCCGGCCTCGCCCCAGTAGAGTTGCAATTGACGGGCACCGTGCGCCTGCATCGCTGTCCAGGTCGGCATCAGCGACTGGGTCAGTTGCTGGCGTATGCGCGCCATGCGTGGGCCGTGCCACTGGGCGCCCGCTTTGATGGCCCGGTCTGCCTGGCGCACCAGACGCAAGGTTTCGGGGCTGGCACTGAGCGTTCGGGCAATCAACCGGGCCTGTTTTTCCAGGCCCTGCTGGGCGCTACGCAACGCCAGTGCCTGCAGCTCGCCCTGTTGCGCCGTTTGCAACGACCAGAGTGTGCCCCGGGCCTGAAAATCATTGAAGGCCAGGCCGCCGAAGAGCAGGGCCAACAGCAGGCTGCCGACGCCAAGTAGCCATCGAGGGCTGGAAGAATGGGGGTGAGTGCTCATGGCTCTGTTCTGGGCAAAGACCGGCGCGCCTCGCGCGACTTCGCGTGGGGCAGACGTCCGACCGGACGAAAAAGAGTGATGGCTATATGCTATCGCGAAAGCGCCGTCCGTTGCTTTGCTGTATCGGCCGCGTGGGCTGTTTCTGTCAGACCCTGAAACGAAAAAGAAACGCTGAACGACAGGCGGCGGCTTATCCAGGCAGACAGCATGGATAATGAGCTAGGTCCGTGTTTGCGGATCGGCTTTCTACACCGCGAGGCAGCGACACTATGTGGTACACCGGTTTTCTCAACCTTTCCGCCTGGCAGGTCGTTGCGACCACCCTCATTCTTACCCATGTCACCATCGTCGCGGTCACCGTTTATCTGCATCGTTATTCTGCTCACCGCTCACTTGAGTTGAATGCGGGACTCAAGCATTTTTTCCGCTTCTGGTTGTGGCTGACCACGGCGATGAATACCCGCGAATGGACTGCCATCCATCGCAAGCATCACGCCAAATGTGAAACCCCGGATGATCCGCACAGCCCGGTGCAGAAGGGGCTGGGTACCGTATTGCGTCGCGGCGCCGAGTTGTACATGGAAGAGGCGAAGAACGAGGAGACCCTGCGGATCTACGGGAAGAATTGCCCGGACGATTGGATCGAGCGCAACCTGTATTCCCGCTTTCCCAACCTCGGCATCGTGCTGATGCTCGGCCTCGACCTTGCGCTGTTCGGCGTGATCGGCCTGACGGTCTGGGCCGTGCAGATGATCTGGATTCCGCTGTGGGCTGCGGGTGTGGTGAACGGGTTGGGGCATGCGGTGGGCTATCGCAATTTCGAATGCCGCGATGCCGCGACCAATCTGGTGCCCTGGGGCATCCTCATCGGTGGCGAAGAGCTGCACAACAACCATCACACCTACCCGAACTCGGCCAAGCTCTCGGTGCGCAAGTGGGAGTTCGACATGGGCTGGGCCTGGATCAAGCTGTTCAGTCTGCTCGGCCTGGCCAAGGTCAACCGCACGGCGCCCATTGCCCACCGCGTCACGCCCAAGCATCAGCTGGACATGGACAGCGCCATGGCCATTCTCAACAACCGTTTCCAGATCATGGCGCAGTACCGCAAGCTGGTGATCAAGCCGCTGGTACAGCTCGAATTGCAGCGTGCCGATACCTCCATGCGGCATCAGTTCCGCCGTGCCAAGCGGTTGCTATCGCGTGAGCCGAGCCTGTTGCAGGACGACCAGCAGGCGCATATCGAGGTAATCCTGGAGCAGAGCCAGTCGTTGCGGGTGATCTACGAGCAGCGCCTGGCCCTGCAACAGATCTGGAACCGCACCAGTGCCAACGGCCACGACATGCTGGCCGCGATCAAGCAGTGGGTCCAAGACGCCGAGGCCAGCGGTATCCAGTCGTTGCGTGAATTCGCCGAGCACCTCAAGACCTATTCGCTGAGACCGGCTGTCGCCCAAGCCTGACCTCTGATCGGCGCGACCTGTGGCTGGCGCGCCGGCTGGAACTTTGCCTTCTTGCCACTCTCTGAACTGCATTCTGGTGCTATTGCGACAGTTACCCAGCGGGTCTCCGCCGGTGCCTGACGCCATTTTTTGGAAGCAGGTATGAATCTGGTGAAGCAGCGAAGCGACACGGGTGTCGGGATCCTTCCGCCGACCGAGGCGCAAACCCTTTTAGCGTTGATGCACGCGCGTGCCGAAGTCGAGCGCCTGAGCGAGCGCGAGCAGTTGTTCAGCACCCTGATGGGCGCTGTCAACGCGGTGCTCTGGGCATTCGACTGGCAAGCCCAGCAGATGATCTACGTCAGCCCGGCCTATGAGCAGATCTTTGGCCGCTCGGCCGCCTTGCTGCTGTCTGACTTCGGCGAGTGGCGCAACAGCATCTACCCGGACGATCTGGAGTACGCCCAGCAGAGCATGCTCGATGTGCTGGACAAGGGCGCAGTCGAAGAGCGTGAGTACCGCATCATTCGCACCGATGGGCAGCTGCGCTGGCTCAGTGACAAGTGCTTCATTGCGCGCAATGCGGACAGCACGCACGGGCCGATCATCGTCGGGATCGCCGAGGACATCACCGAAAAGAAGCAGCTTGAAGGCGAGCTGCAGCGCCTGGCCACGATTGACGTCCTGACCCAGAGCAGCAACCGGCGTTACTTCTTCGAATGCGCTCAGCGCGAGTTCGATCTGGCCCGGCTATACGCCACGTCCCTGGCGTTCCAGCTGCTGGACATCGATGACTTCAAGCGCATCAACGACACCCACGGTCATCAGATGGGCGATCAGGTGTTGCAGCGCGTGGCCCAGTGCGGCTCGTCGGTATTGCGCCGCGGTGATCTGTTCGGCCGGATCGGTGGCGAGGAGTTTGCCTTGCTGCTTCCAGGTTGCCAGCCGGACCTTGCCGAGCAGATCGCCGAACGCTTGCAGCGCGAGATCCAGCGGCTGGTGTTCACCAGCCCCGACGGGCAGCGCTTCGGCGTCACCATCAGCCTGGGCGTGACCTACCTGAGAGCCAGCGATCCTGACCTCAGCGCCCTGTTCGCTCGCGCCGATGCGGCGATGTACACCGCCAAGCGTCTGGGTAAGAACCAGGTGATCGTCGCCTGAAGCGACTGTGATGCAGAAAACCGCTGCGTAGCCCAGGGCTAGCAGCGGTTTTTTCGTTTCGTAGGGGCTCAGCCTTTGTGCGTCAAGGTCGCGATCGGCTGTTGCTGGGTGATGCAGTGGATGTTGCCACCGCCGAGCAGGATTTCACGGCCCGGCACCATGACGACCTGATGCTGCGGGAATAGCCTGGCGAGGATAGCTTCGGCTTCGGCGTCCAGCGGATCATCAAAGGAGGGCGCGATGATGCCGCCGTTGACGATCAGGAAGTTCACATAGCTGCCTGCCAGGCGAATCGACGGATCGCGCGGCTGGCTGCCAACCAGCGGAACCACGCCAGCGCATTCCTCTTCGCTCGCATGCAGCGGCCCCGGAATCGGC
Organism: Stutzerimonas tianxiuensis; assembly: GCF_053470365.1. NCBI lineage: Bacteria > Pseudomonadati > Pseudomonadota > Gammaproteobacteria > Pseudomonadales > Pseudomonadaceae > Stutzerimonas > Stutzerimonas tianxiuensis. The sequence goes on from NZ_JBPVWS010000007.1 coordinate 172,740, forward strand.
ATCTTGTGCACGATCAGCCGACGGTCCCAGGCGTCGGTTGCTGTCTCCAGCACCTGCATGGCGGCCTGACAGCGTTCGTAGTTGGGATTGTCGCGATCGTCGGTCCAGGCGAGTAGCACTTCACCTGGGCGAACGAAGCAGCAGAAGTTGTCCACGTGTCCGTCGGTTTCGTCGTTGAACAGGCCGTGCGGCAACCAGATGACCTTGTCGATAGCCAGGTAGTCCGCCAGCACGGCTTCGATGTCTTCGCGTGACAGGTGCGGGTTGCGGTTGCGATTGAGCAGGCATTCTTCAGTGGTAATCAGCGTGCCTTCACCGTCGACATGAATCGAGCCGCCTTCCAGCACGAAGCCCTCAGTGCGGTAGCGATCGCAGCGTTCGATTTCGAGGATCTTCTGCGCCACCTCGTCGTCGCGCTGCCATTCGCTGTAAAGCCCGCCGTCGAGGCCGCCCCAAGCGTTGAAGGTCCAGTCGACGCCGCGTAGGCCTCCCTTGCCATTGATCAGGAAGGTCGGCCCGGTGTCGCGCACCCAGGCGTCGTCGGTGCTCATCTCCACCACCCGGATGCGCGGGTCGGCCAGTTGCGCGCGGGCGGTAAGGAACTGCTCGGCTGTCGCGCACACGGTGACCGGCTCGAAGCGCGCAATGGCTTTGGCGACCGCCGTAAAGGCCGCCTGCGCTTGGGTGGCCTGCTCGCGCCAGTTGTCCGGGCGCTGCGGCCAGACCATCCAGGTCTGACTGTGCGGCGCCCACTCGGCGGGCATGTGGAAATCGTCGGCACGCGGTGTCGTGGTCAGAGTGGTCATCGGTCTACCTGGGGGGCGGCAATCTATCGTGGCCGGATGCAAACGGCCGTTCATTAGCGGCGATATATCTGACCATGGCGGACGGCGTTCAGCCGCAACGCGTGGTGCGACTGAACACTTTGCCGATCAAAGGCCAGGCTCAGGACTCCAGGGAACCGTCCAGCGTCTTGATTGGGCTATACAGGTTCGGACGGCGATCACGGAACACGCCCCAGGCGCTGCGGGTGTGCTCGAGCTTGTCCAGATCGAACTGGTGCACCAGCACGCCTTCGCTGGTTTCGTCCAGCTCCTCGACCTTGGCACCGAAATGGTCGGCAATGAAGGATGAGCCGTAGAAGGTAATGTCGTAGCCGTCCTGCTCTTCGCGGCCGATGCGGTTGCTGGCGATCAGCGGCATCAGGTTGGCACCGGCATGGCCCTGCTGCACGCGCTGCCAGTGGTCGCGCGAGGTGATGGTCGAATCGTGCGGCTCGCTGCCAATCGCCGTCGGATAGAACAGCAGCTCGGCCCCCATCAGCGCCATGCTGCGCGCAGTTTCAGGGAACCACTGGTCCCAGCAGATGGCCACGCCAATCTTGGCGTAACGGGTGTTCCAGACCTTGAAACCGGTGTCGCCCGGGTTGAAGTAATACTTCTCGTGGTAACCGGGGCCGTCCGGGATATGGCTCTTGCGGTAGACGCCCAGCACCTTGCCATCGGCGTCGATGATGGCGATCGAGTTGAAGCGCGCTCGCCCAGAGAGTTCGAAGAAGCTTACCGGCAGTACCACTTGTAGCTCAGCGGCGACCTTCTGGAAATGCTGAACGGCCGGGTTGTCTTCCACGGAAGTGGCCAGCTGCAGGTATTCAGGGTTCGGCTTCTGGCAGAAATACGGCGTCTCGAACAGCTCCTGAATCAGGATGACCTGCGCGCCCTTGGCTGCAGCCTCGCGGACCAGCTTCTCGGCATTGGCGATATTTGCTTCGCGATCCCAGGAACAGGCCATCTGGGTGGCGGCAACGGTGACGGTACGGGACATGGAAAACCTCGCGGATGCTGGCGTAGAGACGGCCCAGGTAGGGCATGGCGAAATCTATTCGATAATTATCCGGAACAAAAGCGCTTTCTATCGGCTCGCTAGGGTACTGGCACGTATTATTCAGATAAATATCGGCTAATTCGGTGCGGCTCGCTTTGGGAGGAACGGCGGCAGGTACAGCCCCAGGTACGCGTCGAATACTCGCATGCCTTCCTCTGCCATACGTGGCGTGATGCCGCCATGCAGGTGCACCGAGCGCGCATAGACACGATCGCCAAGCTCCATCGCCAAGGCGAACACGTCCACCTCGTCGGGCAGCGCCGGTAGCTGGAAATGCCGTTCAAAGAGGACCTGCATCAACCCGGCGAGTTCGATGTCGTGCTGGCGGTCAGCCTGGGTGACTTCCGCCAGACCGTGCTGTGCCAGGATCAGCTGGCGAGCCGCTGCATCGCTCTGATAGATGGCCAGCATACGTTGCTCGATCAGTCGCGAGAGGTCGTGCCAGCTATTGAGAGCGTCGTGCTCAACCGGCTCCTGCAGGCTGGCCCGGAAGGCTGCGTGGATATCAGCGGTGAGCGCCTCGAGCAGGGCTGGCACGCTGGCAAAGAAGTGGTAGACCGAGGAGGGTGGAATCGCCGCGCGCTCCGCCACGCTGTAGATCGACAGCCCACCCACGCCGGAATCAACGAGCAGCTCTCGAGCGGCGGCAAGAATCTGCGCAATCCGCGCCTGGCTGCTGGCGCGAGGTTTGCGGTTAGTAGGGGTACGCGGGGTCGGTTCGGCTGTGCTCATGGCCGTATTGGATGCCAGGCTGTCGACAGATGCAACGGTAGGCATCGCGGCTCATACCGGCTACGCCGCTGCAGGGGCTCCCAACGCCGCTGAGCGATGGTTGATGAGAAACTAGCCAGGAGACAATCAGGCTGCCCCGTACCCAGCGGTACGGGGTCGGGCGTCAGACGGTGTGCAGGTACCAGTTGTACTCGAGGTCGGAGATCGAGTGTTCGAACTCCTCCAGCTCGCTCTCCTTGCATGCCACGAAGATGTCGGTGTACTGCGGGCTGATGTAGCGCGCCATGATCTCGCTGTCGTCCAGCTCGCGCAGCGCATCGCGCAGGTTGGAGGGCAGGCTTGGCTCGACCTGCTCGTAGGAATTGCCCTCAATCGGTTCATCGGGCGCGATCTTGTTGGTCAGGCCGTGGTGAATGCCGGCCAGTACGCTGGCCAGCAGCAGATAGGGGTTGGCGTCTGCGCCGGCAACGCGATGCTCGATGCGCACGGCGTCGGGGCTGTCAGTTGGTACGCGCAGCGCCACGGTGCGGTTGTCCAGGCCCCAGCAGGGCGCGTTCGGCACGTAGAACTGCGCGCCGAAGCGGCGATACGAGTTCACGTTCGGGCAGAGGAAGGCCATGGACGCAGCCATGGTCTGCTGGATGCCGCCAATGGCGTGGCGCAGCGTTTCACTTTCCAGCGGATTGCCAGTAGCGAAAATATTGTTGCCGTTCTTGTCCAGCAGCGAGATATGCACGTGCAGACCGTTGCCGGCCTGGCCCGGGTAGGGCTTGGCCATGAAGGTGGTGTCCATCTCATGATCGTAGGCGATGTTCTTGATCAGCCGCTTGAGCAACACCGCGTAATCGCAGGCCTTGATCGGATCGGCGACGTGATGGAGGTTGACCTCGAACTGCGCCGGGGCGCTTTCCTTGACGATGGCATCGGCGGGAATGCCCTGCTCCTTCGCACCTTCGAGAACGTCCTGCAGGCAGTCGACGTACTCGTCCAAATCATCGATCAGGTAGACCTGAGTGGAGTGCGGGCGCTTGCCGGAAATGGGCGAGCGCGGTGGCTGCGGACGGCCGTTCACGTTTTCCTGGTCGATCAGGTAGAACTCCAGTTCGAACGCGGCGCAGATGGTCAGGCCCAGCTCATCAAACTTGCTCACTACCTGGCGCAGCACTTCCCGTGGATCGGCGAAGAATGGCGAGCCGTCACGCTCGTGCATGGTCATCAACAGCTGGGCGGTGGGGCGTTTCTGCCATGGCTCGTTGCTGAGCGTGTTGGGAATGGGGAAACAGGTCCGGTCGGAGTCACCGATGTCCATCCCCAGTCCGGAGCTCTCCACAGTGATCCCATTGATGTCGAGGGCGAACAGCGAGGCCGGGAGGTTGATGCCTTTTTCATACACCTTGTGCAGGCTGGCGCGCTCGATGCGTTTGCCCCGGACGACACCGTTCATGTCTGCAATCAGCAGGTCGACGTACTGGACCTCCGGGTGTTCCTTTAGAAATGCGTTCGCTTCGTTGAGCTGAACGGCACGCGGCGGCGGAAGCATGATGAAGCACCTTAATTGTTAAAAATTTCAATCATCAAACAGCTTGTCTTGGAGTCAATCGAAAAGCCCTGTCGCTGTCAATAGCGCCTCGAAATGCCTCATCAACGCCCACAGTGGGCGTTTTCGGGGCAATCAGGGAGGCAATCCCCAAACGCTTACATGGCTTTGCGAAGCGGAAACCCTCGGCTATTGTCTATAAAAACGAACAAGACTACTCTCCGACGAGCCCCATCTGGAAAGACGAGTATCCCATGCCTCGCGTGCCATTGATCGGCGTTTCCGCCTGTACCAGGCAGATCGGCCACCACAGTTTCCACATAGCCGGTGATAAGTACCTGCGCGCGGCGGCTGTAGCCGGCATGCCGTTGGTCATCCCGGCGCTTGGCGATCTGATCGACCCTGCCGCCCTGTTAGATAGCTTAGACGGCCTGCTCTTCACCGGCTCGCCATCCAACGTCGAGCCGCACCATTATGGCGGCCCGGCCAGTGCCGAGGGCACCGACCATGATCCTTCACGTGATCAACTGACGCTGCCGCTGATCCGTGCGGCGGTTGATGCGGGTGTTCCGGTGTTCGGCGTATGCCGCGGGTTTCAGGAAATGAACGTCGCCTTCGGCGGCAGCTTGCACCAGAAAGTCCACGAGGTGGGGCCCTATGCCGATCACCGCGAGCGTGCCGAGGATCCCGTTGAGGTGCAGTATGGTCTAAGCCATCCGTTGCACGTGCAACCGGGTGGTTTGCTGCAGCGTCTCGGATTGCCAGCGCAGATAGAGGTCAACTCGGTGCATGGCCAAGGTGTCGAGCGGCTCGGCGAGGGTTTGCGTATCGAGGCTTTGGCACCCGATGGGCTGATCGAAGCATTTTCCGTCGAAGGCGCGCGCAGCTTCGCACTCGGCGTGCAGTGGCATCCGGAATGGAAGGTGCATGAGCATCCTTATTACCTGGCGTTGTTCCAGGGCTTTGCCCGGGCTTGCCAGGAACGCGCAGGACGGCGCTGAGCGCGGGCCGGCACGGCGCTCGTTTCATTAATTTCTGAGGTCGATATGTCCAGCAAGCTCGACCAGCTCACCGGCTGGCTGAAAGAACGCAAGATTACCGAGGTGGAGTGCCTGATCAGCGACCTGACCGGCATTGCCCGCGGCAAGATCTCGCCCACCAACAAGTTCCTTGATGAAAAGGGCATGCGCCTGCCGGAGAGCGTGCTGCTGCAGACCGTGACCGGGGACTACGTCGAGGACGATATCTATTACGAGCTGCTCGATCCCGCCGACATCGACATGTTCTGCCGGCCCGACCCTGACGCGGTGTTTCTAGTGCCCTGGGCGATCGAGCCGACTGCGCAGGTCATCCACGACACCTACGACAAGATGGGCAATCCCATCGAGATCTCGCCGCGCAACATCCTCAAGCGCGTGTTGAAGATGTACGCGGACAAGGGCTGGCAGCCCATCGTTGCGCCGGAGATGGAGTTCTACCTGACCAAACGCTGCGAGGATCCGGACCTGCCGTTCCAGCCGCCGATCGGGCGCTCGGGCCGGCAGGAGACGGGCCGGCAGTCGTTTTCCATCGACGCCGCCAACGAGTTCGACCCGCTGTTCGAAGACATGTACGACTGGTGCGAGGCCCAGGGGCTGGATCTGGATACGCTGATCCACGAAGAAGGCACCGCGCAGATGGAAATCAACTTCCGTCACGGCGAGGCGCTGCACCTGGCTGACCAGATTCTGGTGTTCAAGCGCACCATGCGCGAGGCGGCGCTCAAGCACAACGTCGCGGCCACCTTCATGGCCAAGCCCATGACCGGCGAGCCGGGCAGCGCGATGCATCTGCACCAGAGCGTTGTGGATCTGGAAACCGGGCGCAACATCTTTTCCAACAGCGACGGCACCATGAGCCAGCTGTTCCTGCACCACGTCGGTGGCCTGCAGAAATACATCCCCGAGCTGTTGCCGCTGTTCGCGCCAAACGTCAACTCGTTCCGCCGCTTCCTGCCGGACACCTCGGCACCGGTGAACGTCGAATGGGGCGAGGAAAATCGTACTGTTGGCTTGCGGGTTCCAGACTCCGATCCGCAGAACCGCCGCGTCGAGAACCGCCTGCCGGGCGCCGATGCCAACCCTTATCTCGCTATCGCCGCCAGCCTGCTGTGCGGCTACATCGGCATGGTCGAGGAGTTGCCGCCGAGTCAGCCCGTCAAGGGCCGCGGCTATGAGCGTCGTAACCTGCGCCTGCCGCTCACCCTGGAAGCGGCACTGGAACGCATGGAGACCTGCCGACCGCTGGAGAAGTACCTGAGCCCCAAGTTCATCACCGGCTACATCGCAGTCAAGCGCGCTGAGCAGGAGAACTACCACCGGGTCATCAGTTCCTGGGAGCGGGAATTCCTGATGCTCTCTGTGTAACGAACAGCCGTGGGGTGGATGAAGCGTCTTTCATCCGTGACCAAACAAACACTACCAAGAGGTGATTGATGAGCGATTCGCAAACCCTGCAATGGCAAGCCCTGAGCCGCGACCATCACCTGCCGCCGTTCACCGACTTCAAGGCGCTCAACGCCAAGGGCACGCGCATCATCACGCGGGGCGAGGGCGTCTACCTCTGGGACAGCGAAGGGCACAAGATCCTTGATGCGATGGCCGGGCTCTGGTGCGTCAACCTCGGCTATGGCCGCGAAGAGCTGGTTGAGGCGGCGACTCGGCAGATGCGCGAGCTTCCTTATTACAACCTGTTTTTCCAGACCGCCCACCCGCCGGCGCTGGCACTGGCCAAGGCCATCGCCGAGATCGCGCCAGAGGGCATGAACCATGTGTTCTTCACCGGCTCCGGCTCGGAAGCCAACGACACCGTGCTGCGCATGGTCCGTCACTATTGGGCGATCAAAGGGCGGCCGCAGAAGAAAGTGGTGATCGGTCGCTGGAACGGCTATCACGGCTCAACCATCGCCGGCGCCAGCCTGGGCGGCATGAAGGCCATGCACGAGCAGGGCGACGGCCCGATTCCGGGCATCGAGCACATCGACCAGCCCTACTGGTTCGGCGAGGGCGGTGACCTCGACCCGGACGAATTCGGCGTTCGCGTGGCGCAGCAGCTAGAGCAAAAGATTCTGGAAGTCGGCGAAGACAAAGTCGCCGCTTTTATCGCCGAGCCGATCCAGGGCGCCGGCGGCGTGATCATTCCGCCGGACAGCTATTGGCCGAAGATCCGTGAAATTCTCGCCCGCTACGACATCCTGTTCATTGCTGACGAAGTCATCTGCGGCTTCGGTCGTACCGGCGAATGGTTCGGGAGCGACTACTACGGCAATGCGCCGGACCTGATGCCCATTGCCAAGGGCCTGACGTCCGGCTATTTGCCCATGGGCGGCGTGGTGGTGCGCGACGAAGTGGTGCACACCCTCAACGAAGGTGGCGAGTTCTATCACGGCTTCACCTATTCCGGGCACCCGGTAGCGGCCGCGGTGGCGCTGGAAAACATCCGCATCCTGCGCGAGGAAAAGATCGTCGAGCGGGTGAAAAGCAAGACGGCACCCTATTTGCAAACTCGTTGGTGTGAGCTGGTCGAGCACCCGCTGGTGGGTGAGGCCCGAGGCGTCGGCATGCTTGGCGCGCTGGAGCTGGTGAAAAACAAGAAGACCCGCGAGCGTTTCGCTGACCCTGGCGTGGGCATGCTCTGTCGTGAGCACTGCTTCCGTAACGGTCTGGTGATGCGCGCCGTGGGAGACACCATGATCATTTCGCCACCGCTGGTGATCAACGAGGAGCAGATCGACGAGCTGATCAGCAAAGTCCGGTTGTGCCTGGACGCGACGTTGAAGGATGCACGGGGTTGAGTGAACTGGCGCCGGCAGGATGCTTCCGGCGCCGGATAGCGACTTGAGACGCGTCCGCGCGGAACGTATGCAAGCTGTTGAAAAACAGCCAGCGACCTTGCCAGACTGCGCGCGTGCTTTGGCCTGACTTACCGAGGGTGTGTCGATGCCGGCACACCATGAGCTGCCCACAGCCCAACAGATGACTACAACAGGAGCTGCACGGATGAAAACCTTTGCCAAGACCCTACTTGCGATGACGCTGGCTGGCGCGGTCGCCGGCGCTGCGCAGGCCGAAGACAAGGTACTGCACGTTTACAACTGGTCCGACTACATCGCCGAAGACACCTTGGAAAACTTCACCAAGGAAACCGGTATCAAAGTCGTCTACGACGTATTTGACAGCAATGAGGTGCTGGAAGCCAAACTGCTCGCCGGCAGCTCCGGCTATGACGTAGTCGTACCGTCCAACCCCTTCCTGGCGAAGCAGATCAAGGCCGGGGTGTTCCAGAAGCTCGACAAGAGCAAGCTGCCAAACTGGGAAAACCTCGACAAGGACCTGCTCAAGGCGCTCCAGCCGAGCGACCCGGACAACCTGTACGCGGTGCCGTACATGTGGGGCACCATCGGCATCGGCTACAACCCTGAGAAGGTCAAGGCTGCGCTGGGCGAAGACGCTCCGGTCGATTCCTGGGACCTGGTGTTCAAGCCGGAAAACATGGAAAAGCTGAAATCCTGTGGCGTTTCCTTCCTCGATTCGCCCACCGAAATCCTTCCGGCTGCACTGCACTACCTGGGCTACAAGCCTGACACCACTAACAAGGACGAGCTGAAGAAGGCTGAAGAGCTGTTCATGCAGATCCGTCCGAGCGTGGCCTATTTCCATTCCTCGAAGTACATCTCCGATCTGGCCAACGGTAACGTCTGCGTTGCCATCGGCTACTCCGGTGACATCTACCAGGCCAAGGCGCGTGCCGAAGAAGCCGGCAACGAGGTCACGGTCAAGTACAACATTCCCAAGGAAGGCGCAGGCACCTTCTTCGACATGCTGGCGATCCCGGCTGATGCGAACAATGTCGACGAGGCTCATGTCTTCCTCAACTACCTGATGAAGCCTGAGGTGATGGCCAACATCACCAACTATGTGCAGTTCCCCAATGGCAACGCTGCCGCCACGCCGCTGGTGGATGAAGCGATTCGTACCGACCCGGGTGTCTACCCGAGCCAGGCCGTTCTGCAGAAGCTCTACACCTTTCCGGACCTCGATCCGAAGACTCAGCGCACCATGACTCGCAGCTGGACGAAGATCAAATCCGGCCGTTGATCCACCCGTCTCGCCAGGCCTGTTTGCGGGCCTGCGCGAGGCTTCACCAACCCTTTCAGGCGGCGAAGTACCGACCCGCAACGCTGGCTTGCGATCCGGCTGCGGTGCCACCTACGGGCGTGACCGTCTCGTCTGTTACGCCGTGCCAGTTGATTTTTAGAGGTTTTTCCAATAAACAGCCCGCCTTTCGCCCACTGATCGCGCGGTCTGCACCAAGAGGACACTCTCATGCGCTCGACATTGAAGTCGCTTCTTATAGCCGCTGCGGTTAGCGGTGCTGCATCCGCTCAGGCTGCCACGGTGCATATCTACAACTGGTCCGATTACATCGGCGAAACAACACTGGAAGAATTCGAAGAAAAGACCGGCATCAAGCCTGTCTATGACGTGTTCGATTCAAACGAAACCCTTGAGGGCAAACTGCTCGCTGGCCGGACCGGCTATGACGTGGTGGTGCCTTCGAACCACTTTCTCGGCAAACAGATTCGCGCTGGTGCTTTCCAGAAATTGGACAAGAGCAAGCTGCCCAATTGGGAGCACCTGGATCCCGCGCTGCTCAAGCAGCTCGAGAAGAACGATCCGGGCAATGCCTATGCGGCGCCCTATCTATGGGGCACCAATGGCATTGGCTACAACGTAGAAAAGGTCACGGCTGCGCTGGGCATTGAGAAGGTCGATTCCTGGGCGGTAATTTTCGAGCCGGAGAACGCCAAGAAGCTGGCCGGCTGCGGCATTGCCTTGCTCGACTCGCCTGATGAAATGATCCCGGCGATGCTCAACTACCTCGGCCTGGACCCCAACAGCACCGACCCGGACGATTACGCCAAGGCTGAAGCGAAACTGCTCGAAATACGCCCCTATGTCCGCTATTTCCATTCATCCAAGTACATATCGGACCTGGCCAACGGCAACATCTGCATAGCCGCAGGCTTCTCCGGGGACATCTTCCAGGCGGCGGCGCGCGCCGACGAAGCCGGCAAGGGCATCGACATCGCTTATACGATTCCTAAAGAGGGCGGCAATCTCTGGTTCGACATGCTGGCCATTCCGGTCGACGCGCAAAATGTCGAGGAAGCCCATGCCTTCATCAACTATCTGCTCGAGCCTGAGGTGATCGCGTCGGTCAGCGATTACGTGGGCTACGCCAACCCCAATCTCAAGGCTGGCGAGCTGATGGATCAGGAGGTGCGTAACGATCCGTCGGTCTATCCCCCACAAGCGGTGCTGGATCGTCTGTACGTCTCCGCCGAGCTGCCACAGAAAATCATTCGCCTGATGACCCGTACCTGGACCAAGGTCAAGTCCGGTCAATAGCCACACCGGGCAAGGCGGGAGTCGCTGCTGGTCTTCCGTCCTGTCCTTGCAACATGTCGTTTCCCGGCGTTGTCCGGGTCCATCATTCCAATCGGGAGTTCGCGCATGGCCGTTGCCTCCAGCGCCTACAAAAAGGCTCTCACCGGTGAGAGCCAGAACAAGCAGGTGCTGCTGAAGATCGACCGCGTCACCAAGAAGTTCGACGAAACGGTGGCGGTTGATGATGTCTCATTGAGCATTCACCAGGGCGAAATCTTTGCCCTGCTCGGCGGGTCCGGCTCCGGCAAGTCCACCTTGCTGCGCATGTTGGCGGGCTTCGAGCGCCCCACCGAAGGGCGGATATTTCTCGACGGCCAGGACATCACTGACATGCCGCCTTACGAGCGGCCGATCAACATGATGTTCCAGTCCTATGCGCTGTTCCCGCACATGACCGTGGCGCAGAACATCGCCTTCGGTCTGAAGCAGGATGGACTGTCGAAGAGCGAGGTGCAGACCCGCGTCGACGAAATGCTCACCTTGGTGCAGATGAGCCAGTACGCCAAGCGCAAGCCGCATCAGCTGTCCGGCGGCCAGCGTCAGCGTGTCGCGCTGGCCCGCTCGCTGGCCAAGCGGCCGAAGCTGCTTTTGCTCGATGAGCCCATGGGCGCGCTGGACAAGAAGCTGCGCTCGCAGATGCAGCTGGAGCTGGTCCAGATCATCGAGCGGGTCGGAGTGACCTGCGTGATGGTGACCCACGATCAGGAAGAGGCCATGACCATGGCCGAGCGCATCGCGATTATGCATCTGGGCTGGATCGCCCAGGTCGGCAGCCCGATGGACATTTATGAAACGCCAGCGAGCCGCCTGGTGTGCGAGTTCATCGGCAACGTCAATCTGTTCGACGGCGAGCTGATCGAGGACCTGGAAGACCATGCTGTGATCGCCTGTCCTGGCTTGGACAATCCGATTTACGTCGGCCACGGCATCAGCACCCGTGCCCAGGATAAGCAGATCACCTACGCCATACGGCCGGAAAAGCTGCTGATCGGCACCGAGCTGCCCGACCTGCAGCGGCCCGGCTACAACTGGGCCAAGGGCGTCGTCTACGACATCGCCTATCTGGGCGGCCACTCGGTCTATTACATCCAGCTGCCGTCCGGCGGCATCCTGCAGGCGTTCATGGCCAACGCCGAGCGACACGTGAAACTGCCGACCTGGGAGGAACAGGTGTTCGTCTACTGGTGGGACGACAGCGGCGTGGTGTTGCAGGCATGAGCCGCTCACGCCTGAACCCGGGGCGTCGACTGGTCATCGGCGTTCCCTTCGTCTGGTTGGCGCTGTTTTTCCTGCTGCCGTTCGTGATCGTGCTGAAGATCAGCTTTGCCGAAGCCGATGTGGCGATTCCGCCCTATACGGAGGTTTTTGCCTACGCCGAGCAACAACTGCAGATCATCATCAACCTGGGTAACTACGTCTTCCTCAGCGAGGACGATCTGTACTGGGCGGCCTACGCCGGTTCGCTGCGCATTGCGTTTTTCAGCACGCTGATCTGCCTGCTGGTGGGCTATCCGATGGCCTACGCCATCGCTCGGGCGCGCAAGGACCTGCAGACCGTGCTGCTGCTGCTGATCATGATGCCGACCTGGACGGCGATCCTGATTCGCGTCTACGCCTGGATGGGCATTCTCAGCAGCAACGGTATTCTCAACGGGCTGTTGCAGGGCCTGGGCCTGATCGACGAACCGCTGCGCATCCTCAACACCGACCTCGCCGTCTACATCGGCGTGGTGTATTCCTACTTGCCGTTCATGATCCTGCCGCTCTACGCCAACCTTGTGAAACACGACCTCAGCCTGCTGGAGGCCGCGTCCGACCTGGGCGCGCGCAACCTGACCAGTTTCTGGAAGATCACAGTGCCCTTGTCCAAGAACGGCATCATCGCCGGCTGCATGCTGGTGTTCATTCCGGTGGTGGGCGAGTTCGTCATCCCCGAGCTGCTCGGCGGACCGGAGACGCTGATGATCGGCAAGATACTGTGGCAGGAGTTCTTCAATAACCGCGACTGGCCGGTAGCGTCTGCACTGGCGGTGGTGATGCTGGCTATCCTCTTGGTGCCGATCATTCTGTTCAACAGGAACCAGACCAAGGAACTGGAGGGCAAGCTATGAAGCGTTACAGCTTTTCCAACCTGATCCTGGTGCTCGGGTTGTTGTTCATCTACCTGCCGATGGTGCTCCTGGTCATCTACTCCTTCAACGCCTCACGGCTGGTGACGGTGTGGGGCGGCTGGTCGCTGAAGTGGTATGCCGGGTTGCTGGACAATAGCCAGCTGATGGGCGCAGTCATGCGGTCGCTGGAGATCGCTTTCTACACCGCTATTGCTGCAGTGGCGCTGGGCACCATGGCCGCCTTCGTGCTGACACGGATCCCCAACTTCCGCGGCCGCACCGTTTTCGGCGGTCTGGTCACGGCGCCGCTGGTGATGCCCGAGGTGATCACCGGTTTGTCCTTGCTGCTGTTGTTCGTGGCCATGGCGCAGCTGGTCGGCTGGCCTGCTCAGCGCGGCATCGTCACCATCTGGATCGCCCACACCACCTTCTGCTCGGCCTATGTCGCGGTGGTGGTGATGGCGCGTCTGCGCGAGCTGGATCAGTCCATCGAGGAGGCCGCAATGGATCTGGGGGCGCGCCCCTGGAAGGTGTTCTTCCTGATCACCATGCCGATGATCGCGCCGTCTCTGGCGGCTGGCGGCATGCTGTCCTTTGCCCTGTCGCTGGACGATCTGGTTCTGGCCAGCTTCGTCTCCGGTCCAGGCGCAACGACGCTGCCAATGGAGATTTTCTCGGCGGTGCGCCTGGGCGTGAAGCCTGAAATCAACGCCGTCGCCAGCCTGATCCTGCTGGTGGTGTCGCTGGCGACCTTCATTGCCTGGTACATCGGCCGTCGCGCCGAGAAGCGCCGTGTGCGGGCGATGCGCCAGGCGATGGATGACAGCCATGCCAACCCGACCTGGCGTCAGGTGATCGACAGCCGCAAGGTAATGACGCCGCCCTCGGCGCACAGCTGACGGCGCTGGCGGTCAGCGATTATCCGCTGACCGCTGGTTGGCGGCGGCTTCAGCCGCCGGCGAAGGCCCCCAGTCACAGAAACAACCCACCGCCAGCGAGTGCGTCGCCTTGACCTGGCGGCCAGCCAGCACCGCTTCGAGGATGGGCTCGATGAAACTGTTGTCGGAGCTGCACACGGCCCCTTCGCTGTAGGGGCCGATGTAGATCAGGCGCCCACCGGCATCCCAGATCCCCACTGCCGGACTGGCAGGCAGGCTGCTGGCCCCCGGCAGATCAGCGAGCGCCTGCAGACCGCCCAACTGGTCCGGCAAACGGCCTTGGCTACCCTGCTTTTGCAACGCGTAAAAGCTGACGCCCCGGCCACCGAAGCGTTGCACCAGCTCGGCCAGGTGTTGCTGATTACCGGCGTTGCAGGGACAGGCCGGATCCCAGAAGTGCACCACACGAACCGGCCCGGGACCGCTCAGCGACTCGGGCAATGCCAGCTGGTCGCCGGAGAACAGCTCGGCCCGCTCGGTCTTGAAGGGTCGCAGGTAGCGTGCCTCGAACCACCAGAAGGCGGCCAGCATGGCGCCACCCCAGAGCAGGGCAACGAGTGCCGCGATCAGATACTTGTTGCGTACGGACATGACGGAGCTCTTGGATGGATGCGCCAGCTTGCCACGTCGCGCTGCAGAGCTGAATATCCTGTTTACCCCTAGCAAGAAAACCGCTCATGCCTTCGCGAATCAATCCCGACGCACTCCGCGCGCAGTTAAGCCCGCTTCGCCACGCCGCCGAGCTGACCGCCGAGGCACGTTTCTATCAGGCCTATTACGGGCTGGATCTGCCTCATCACGGCGGTATCCAGCGACGCCTGGGACGCTTTCAGGTGCACGGTTATGAGGTGGTGGCTCAGGCCTGGTCTCCCGAACAGCCGGTGGCGACGCTGCTGGTGCTGCACGGCTACTACGACCACATGGGCCTGTACCGGCACGTGGTGGATTGGGGGTTGCGCATGGGCTTTGCCGTGCTCGCCTGCGACCTGCCGGGGCATGGGCTGTCCAGCGGGCCACGCGCCAGCATCAACGAGTTCGAGGAATACCAGGCGGTGCTGCAGGGCCTGTTGCACGAAGCTGCTGCGATGGAGCTGCCGCAACCCTGGCATCTGCTGGGCCAGAGCACGGGTGCGGCCATCGTGCTGGATTATCTGCTGTGCCAGCCGGTGCACCCTGCGCTGGGACAGAGCATTCTGCTGGCGCCCTTGGTGCGGCCGCGGGCCTGGGGATGGTCACGCTTCAGCTATGAGGTGATGCGGCGCTTCGTCAAACAGATCCCGCGGCGCTTCAGTGAAAACTCGGGCGATCCGGCGTTTCTCCAGTTCATCCAGTCCAGCGATCCGCTACAGCCGGATATCTTGCCGACTGCCTGGGTGGGCGCGCTGTCACGCTGGATTCAGCGTATCGAAGGCGCGCCCGCCAGTCCGCACAGTCCGCTGATCGTTCAGGGGGAGGCCGATATGACGGTCGACTGGCAACACAACTTGCCGGTCCTGCAAGACAAGTTCGCCGCTCCGGAAATTCTTCGGCTGCCCGCGGCGCGGCATCACCTGGTCAACGAGCAGGAAGCCTTGCGCCGGGAATACTTCGGGTTTCTCAGTGAACGCTTGAAGTAGATTGGGGCGCTGGCTGGAAGGACGCCTAAGCCTGAGTCTCGTTGCCGCTCACGCCGACTGCAAGCCCGGCTCGCAGGGCTTGCAGTGCTGCGCTGTAATAGCGCTGTCCGACTTCTGACTGGGCGAACTGGACGAATTCCTCCAGTTCGGCGTCGGAGAGGTCGCGATAGATGTAAAGCAGCGTGTTGTCCAGATCGCTCTCGACCTGCTGCTGCAGACGCTCGCGCTGGCTTTCCAGCAGCCCCTGCGCCTGGCCACCGCCAAGCAGGCCCGGAATCATCTGGCTGAGGCTGTCGGCCGCGACGCCAGCCAATGCCAGACTGACCTCTGCCCCGGCTTCGGCGGCGGGTATCGCCTGAGCCAGATGGCGGATCAGCAGCTGCCGATTGCTGCCGGCTTCGATGCGCGGGATGCCGTTTTCATACCGAGCCAATTGCTCGCGGCGGCCGGCCAGGGTCTCGGCGGCTACCACCTTATGGCCTAGCGGCGACTGGAAAAAATCCAGCGCTGGTTGCGGATTGGCGAGGTTGTCGCGCAACGCCTGCTTGGCCCGCTGATCGATGGCGTTGACCGCGAAACGGCGGTTGCTGTTCGTTACCAGCGCCTGGTAAACGGCCGGCGGCAGAGTGTTCTTGTAGCGTTGTTGAGCGGCCGTCAGGGCATCGCTGAAATTGGCGCGTTGTTCGGTCCAGCCGGCGGTTTCGTACAGCTCGTCGTAGGTGTCTGCGAGGGTGCTGCAGCTGAAGGCAAGTAATACACAAGCGATTAAAGCGCGCATGGAAGCTCCTGTTGGCGGGCAGTTTATTTTCAGCGCCCTGACGGCTGCTGTCGAGGCGCGAAAGCGCTGCTGCTAGACTCCGAAACAATCCTTTCGGAGTCTCTTCCTTGCAGTTCGATCCCATCATTGACGACCTCGCCGAGCATGGCTGGTCGCTTCGTCATTCGTTCCTGTCAGACGATCTGACCCTCGGTTTGGCAGCAGAGTGCCGCAAGCGTGAGGCACAGGGCGCTCTGGCCCCGGCGGGCATCGGCCGCGGCGACGCGCTGACCATTCGCGAAGGCATCCGTGGCGACCAGATTCAATGGATTGAGCCGGGCCAGTCACCCTTATGTGACCGCTATCTGGAGCTGATGGATGGGCTTCGACAGCGCATGAACCAGACGCTGTTTCTCGGCCTGGAAGAGTTTGAATGCCATTTTGCCCTGTATCAGCCGGGCGCCTTCTATCAGACGCATCTGGATCGCTTCCGCGATGACGACAGCCGCTGCGTCACTGCGGTGGTCTACCTCAACCCGGATTGGCATCCGGCTGATGGTGGCGAGCTGCGCATGCATTTCGCTGACGGTTCTCAGCGCGACATCCCGCCGCTTGCGGGCGATTTGCTGGTTTTCCTGTCAGGTGACTTCCCTCACGAAGTCTTGGTCACCCATACCGACCGCCTTTCGCTGACGGGCTGGTTTCGCCGGCGTCCTGCGGATGTGCTCGCGCTGTAGTGCAGCGCAAAAAAAGCCCGGCGCGAGCCGGGCTAAAGGGAACGGTTTAACCGATGTGCGTTACATGCCAAGCAGGTTTGGCAGCGCCAAGGAGATCGACGGCACGTAGGTAATGATCATCAGGAAGCTCAGCAGCAGCGCGAGCCACGGCATCACGGCACGGATCACCTGAGTCACTGGCATACCCGTAACGGCCGAGGCGACAAACAGATTCAGCCCCACCGGTGGCGTGATCAGGCCGATTTCCATGTTCACCACCATGATGATGCCCAGGTGAATCGGGTCGATGCCCAGCTCTATGGCGATCGGGAACAGGATCGGTGCCAGGATCAGGATGATGGCCGACGGTTCCATGAAGGCACCGGCGACCAGCAGAACGATGTTCACTACAAGCAGGAACATCCACGGCTGCAGGCCGGCCTCGAGCACCATGGCGGTGATCTGCTGCGGGATCTGTTCAGTCGTCAGCACGTGCGCAAACAGCATGGCGTTGGCGATGATGAACATCAGCATGATCGACAGCTTGCCCGACTCCAGCAGCACCTTGGGGCAGTCGCGAAGCGTCAGGTCCTTGTAGACGAACAGCGCGACGAACGCCGAGTACACCGCCGCCACCGCAGCCGCTTCGGTCGGGGTGAACATGCCCGAGTAGATGCCGCCAAGGATGATCACCATCAGCAGTAGGCCCCAGACCGCCTTGCGTGCGGCGGACAGCCACTCGCGGAAGGTCGCCCGCGGCAGCGCAGGAAGGTTCTTTTTCACGGCAATGATGTAGATCGCCACCATCAGCCCGAGACCCAGCATCAGGCCCGGCACGACACCGGCCATGAACAGCTTGCCCACGGAGGTTTCAGTCGCGGCGGCGTACACCACCATGACGATCGATGGCGGGATCAGGATGCCCAGCGTACCGGCGTTACAGACGATGCCTGCGCCGAATGCCTGGGGGTAGCCCGAGCGGACCATGCCGGCAATCGCGATGGAGCCGACCGCCGCAACCGTGGCTGGCGACGAACCGGACAGGGCGGCGAACAGCATGCAGGCCAGTACGGCTGCGATGGCCAGGCCGCCGCGGATATGGCCGACGCTGGCATTGGCGAAGTCGATGAGCCGCTTGGCGACGCCACCGGTGGTCATGAACGCGCCGGCCAGCAGGAAGAACGGGATCGCCAGCAGGGTGTAGTGCTCGGACGTCTCGAACAGCTTGATCGCCAGCGAGGTGACCGAATCCGGGCTGAACAGCAGGATGGTCAGCGAGCCGGCCAGACCGAGGGAAACGGCCACCGGCACGCCGATGAACATCAGCGCGAAGAGCGCAACAAAGAGGAACAGGATAGTCATTTACTTCGGCTCCTCTGCACCCAGTTTCGCAGCTTCGGCGGCTTCGTCAGCCAGGCCGAGGCCGGTTTGCTCGTTGCGCAGGATGCGCACGAAAATTTCGGCGAAACGGATGAACACCATGGCGAATCCGATCGGCACGATCATGCCGATGTGCCATTGCTTGACCCCGAAATGACCGAGGTCTTCGGCGCCGATGTCTGCGGTGAACAGCGCCGAGATCCAATTGAAGCTGGCAAAGGCCAGCAGGCCTGCATAGCCGAGGCAGAACAGGCAGGCAACGAAGCCGATGTAACGCTGGATGTGACGCGGCGCCAGCTTGACCAGCGCATCGATGCCGATGTGGCCAGCGGTACGCACACCGTATGCCAGGCCGGAAAAGATCAGCCAGGCAAACAGCGCTTTGGTCAGTGCCGTGCTCCAGGTCATTTCTTGCGCCAGACCGATGGTGAAATCACCCATGGCGAAGAACAGATCGCTGGCACCCTCGTAACGATCGCCGAGGCTGTAGAACACGGTGTAGAGGTTGTTCAAGACCACATAAACGAAGGTCACCAAGGTCATGGCGGCCAGAAGGAAGGCGATAAACGCTTCTTCGAAGTGGTCCCAGACGCGCCAGAGGGCGTTCATGGATGACATCTCCTGATGGATTGCATTGTTTCGGTGGGCGTACAGAACGTGCGCCATGAGCCGGTCGGGTGACCGGGTGACAGAACAATGAAAAACTCTTGTTTTACAGGCCTCTGGTTCGGGATCGCCGCGCCGTTGATATTGCCTGACTGGGTTGTCTTTTCACTGGTCTGTCGATGTCGCTGGTATTGCTCTATTCGGGACGCGGAGGGCAGCTTGTGGCTGCCCTCCGGCAAGGCTTACTGAGCCTTGTTGGCTTCTTCGGCGGCCTTGATCAGGTCAGCACCGATGTCATTCTCGAACTTGCTCCAAACGGGCTTCATGGCTTCGCGCCACTTGGCACGCTCTTCCGGAGTCAGAACGAGAATTTCGGTGGTGCCAGCAGCCAGGATGTCCTGCTTGGCTTTCTGGTTCAGGTCATCGGCCTGCTTGTTCACCTCAACGGTGACTTCGTCGATGATCTCGTCCAGCTCGGAACGCACGTCTTCAGGCAGACCTTCCCAGAACTTGGTGTTGGTGATCAGCATGTAGTCGAGCAGACCGTGGTCGGACTCGGTGATGTGCTTCTGCACTTCGTGCATCTTCTGCGAGTAGATGTTCGAGTAGGGGTTCTCGGCACCGTTGACCACGCCCGTCTGCAGGCCCTGGTAGACCTCGGCGAAGCTCATCTTGCGCGGGTTGGCGCGCAGGGCCTTGAACTGCTCGTCCAGTACGGCGGAAGCCTGTACGCGGAACTTCAGGCCGCGGGCGTCTTTCGGCTCACGCAGTTCCTTGTTGGCAGACAGCTGCTTCATGCCGTTGTGCCAGTAGGCCAGGCCGGTAATGTTCTTGTCTTCCATCGAGCTCAGCAGCTTCTGGCCGGCATCGCTCTGCTGGAAGCGGTCAACCGCCTGAATGTCGTCGAACAGGAACGGCAGGTCGAACACCTGAACGCCCTTGGAGTAATGCTCGAACTTGGCCAGCGACGGCGCGATCAGCTGTACGTCGCCCAGCAGCAGTGCTTCCATTTCCTTGCCATCGCCGAACAGGGACGAGTTCGGGTAAACCTGAACTTCCACCTTGCCGGGCAGACGCTCTTCAACGAGCTTCTTGAACATGATGGCACCCTGACCTTTCGGGGTGTTCTCGGCAACCACGTGGGAGAACTTGATCAGGATCGGGTCGGCGGCCTGGGCCAGGCTTGCCATACCGAGGGACAGAGCACAGGCGAGCGCAGTAGCAGTCAGCTTGAACATTGTTGTGTTTCCTCTTGTTGTGAATGAGCACCCGCATTGGGAAAGGGCGCTCGGCTGAAACCAGCAAGACAAGTCTAGGCGTAATTGATTACATCGTTGCGCCGCACGACGGCCCGGCTTGCCGATCCATGGATTAGCGGGAGCAAGTGCTGTGCCAGAAATGGCAGCGGCCTCCCGTGCCGCGGGAGTTTACTCGTATGATGGCAAAATACTGACGAGTATTTCTCAGCTAGGCCGCTCTAGCCTGCAGCTTCTATACGGATGCCCGCGCCATGGGCGACTGGCCGTGTTGCAGCCAAAAAACACGCGCCGCGAGATTGTCGGCAGGCAATGATGGGAGGGCGACCCCGATCGTAGCCGTGAGTTGGCGGGAAACCGCCAGCTATTCGCCCTCATCGGGCGGGGTTCCGCCAGCATCGTTGAACACCAGGCCATGCTTACGCAGTTTGTCGTGCAAGGTCTTACGCGGCAGCCCCAGAGCCTCGGCAACACTGCGCAAGGAGCCATGGGGCCGCGCCAGTTCGGCCGCGATCAGGGCGCGTTCGAACGCGTCCACTTGCTCACCAAGCCCGTAGGCTGCGCTGGCGCCGCTGTCGTCAGCAGCGCGAGCGTGATCATCGAGGCCCAAATCAAGCCCGAGCGCGAAACGTTCGGCGGTGTTCTGCAGTTCACGCACGTTGCCCGGCCAGGCATGCCGGAGCAACTGCGCCCGCTGCTCAGGGCGCAGCTCACGGATTGGCAGGGCGTGGCGGTTGGCGGCGGTTTCGGCAAAATGCTGGAACAGGAACAGCAAGTCTTCGCTGCGTTCGCGCAGAGGCGGGATACGCAGAGGGGCGACGTTCAGGCGGTAATAGAGATCGGCGCGGAAGCGCCCCTGGTCGGCGGCCTGGCGCAGATCTTCCTTGGTCGCAGCGATCACCCGGATGTCCAACGGGATCGACTGATTGCCGCCGAGGCGCTCGACGATGCGTTCCTGCAGCATGCGCAGCAGTTTTACCTGAACGTCCAGGCTCATGCTCTCGATCTCGTCGAGAAACAAGGTGCCGCCGTTGGCAAACTCGAACTTGCCGATGCGGCGTTTCTGCGCGCCGGTGAAGGCGCCGGCTTCATGTCCGAACAGCTCGCTTTCAACCACCGACTCGGCCAGTGCCCCGGCATTGATTGCCACGAACGGCCCGTTGCGACGGCTGGAAAGGTCGTGCAGCGCGCGCGCTACGACCTCTTTGCCTGCGCCGGTTTCGCCAAGAATCAGCACGTCGGCCTGGGTCCCTGCGAGCGCGCCGATCTGCTCACGAAGGCGTTGCATGGCCGATGACTGGCCGAGCAGCCGGGTCGACAGCTGCTGACGGTCGGCCAGCGCCAGCCGCAGGCTGCGGTTGTCGAGAACCAGTTGGCGCAGGGCGAGCGCGCGGCGCACGCTGTCGAGCAGCGCCTCGCTGGGGAAGGGCTTCTCGAGAAAGTCATAGGCCCCGGCCCGCATGGCTTGAACCGCCAGCTGGATATCACCATGGCCGGTAATCAACAGAACCGGTAGTTCGCGGTCGATTGCGTGCAGTTGTTGTTGCAGCTCCAGGCCGTCTATACCGGGCATGCGGATGTCGCTGACCACCACGCCGCCCCAGTCCTGGGGCAACATGCCCGGCAAACCGCGCGCATCACTCAGACTGAGCACCTTGAGCCCGGCGAGATCGAGGGTCTGGCTCAGCGCTTTACGCAGATGGGGATCGTCGTCGACCAGGATGACCTGAGTCTGCGGGTCGATCGGGTGGGTCATGCTAGTCCTCGCTCGGAAAGGCAACGCCAGGGTCGGCGCAATGCAGATAGAGACTGATCTGAGCACCGCCCTCGGGATGGTTGGCCAGAATCAGTTCACCGTCCAGGGCGCGGGCCAGGGTATCGCAGATGGCCAGTCCCAAGCCCAGCCCCTGAGCGCTGGTCTTGGTGGTGAAGAAGGGCTCGCGAGCACGTTTCATCGCCTCGTCGGAAAAGCCCGGTCCGTTATCGCGCAAGGTCAGCAGCACACCCTCGCCCTGGCGCTCGGCGCGCAGCCAGATGCGCCTCACCGGCGGGCGTTCGACCAGGGCGTCCAGCGCGTTGCTCAAGAGGTTGGAGATGATCTGCCGCAGGCGCGTCTCGCCGGCCTGTACCCAGAGCGTTGCGTCCGGCAGGTCGCGAATCAGCTCGACGCCCATGGCCTGGCGCCGCTTGGCCAGCAACGCCAGCGCGTCGTCCAGCGCCGGCTGCAGAGCAACCCGCTCCGGTGCATGCCGGTCGCGGCGGGCAAAGGCGCGCAGATGAGCAATGATCGAGGCCATGCGTGCGGTCAGCTCGCTGATCAGGCGCAGATTATCGCGAGCCTCGTCGTTTCGCTGCTGGTCGAGCAGGACGCCTGCGTTGTCGGCATAGCTGCGAATCGCCCCAAGCGGCTGGTTGAGTTCGTGGCTGATGCTGGCGGACATGGTGCCAAGCGCCGAGAGTTTGCCGGCCTGAAGCAGCTCGTCCTGGGCACGGACCAGCTCTTGCTGGGCCTGCTCGCGCTCCAGCACTTCTTCCTTGAGCCGGCTGTTCAGGGCTTCCAGATCGTAGGTCCGTTCCTGTACACGTCGCTCGAGCTGCTGGCGCGCCTTGGCATCCAGGGCGATGCGCTCGAGATAATGACGGCGCCGCTGCATCAGGAGGCCAAGCAACAGCAAGAGCGCGGCGAGGGTGGCCGCGCCGATAGCGACGACCGTCTGCACGGGGCGCTCGACCAGGCTGATTGGTGCCAGGATGCGCACCGTCCAACCGGTTTCCTTGAGTTCGCGGCTCTGGATCAGCCAGGTATCGATATCGAGGGTCAGATCCCGAGGTTTGAGCGTGGGGTAGGGACGTTCAGACGCGATCTGCTCGCGCTCTTCAATATCGAGCGCGCGGCTGGCGCGAAACCGCCATTCCGGTTTCGAGGTAAGGATCACCACGCCGAAACTGTCGGTCACCATCAGTTGCTCGGGCGTGCTGCCCCAGAGCGTTTCGGTATGGTCCAGATCCACCTTGACCACCAGCACGCCGAGGACTTCGTCACCGTCACGGACCGCAGCCCCGAAATAGTAACCGCGCTTGCCCGAAGTGGTGCCGAGGCCGAAGAAGCGGCCCAGCTCTCCGGCCATGGCCTCTCTGAAATAGGGTCTGAAGGCGAAGTTTCGACTGACGAAGCTGTCTTCTTCGTTCCAGTTCGATGCCGCCAGCGTGTTGCCGTCGGGGGCCATCAGATAGATGACGTCGGCGCCGGTTTCCTTGCGCAGCTGATTCAGCAGGCGGTTGGCCTGGTCCTTGGCAGCCGGGTTGTCAGGCTGGCGCAGCGCCGTGCGCAGGGTCGGCAGATCACCAAGGATGCGCGGCAGCACTTCGTAACGGCGCAACGAGCCGAGCAGGTTGGCGACGTAGAGATCGAGCGTCTGGCGGTTCTGCTCGATCAGCTCGTTGCTGTAATAACTTTTGGCCAGCTGTTGCAGGGGCCAGAGTAGTGGCGCCAGCAACAGTGCAACCACGGCCAGGTTGCGCCAGCGAGGGCGGCGGGGGGAATCGGGTGAGGTCATGCACATGCGCCTGTGGTTCGGGCGCCATTATGCACGTCCGGCCAGCTTTGGGGCTTGCGGCTGGTTGAGCGGTGCAGTCAACTCTACCGGCGTACGCCAGCCTCTCGGTGCTATCAGACGCTTTGCGCAGCAGGAACGGCGTGCTCTTCCCGGGCATGGGCCATATCGCCAAGGCACTGCTGCAGGGCGGTTTCCCAGTGCGGCAAGCTAATCTGCCAGTCGTGCTGCAGGCGTGCGCAGTTGAGGCGTGAGTTGAGCGGGCGCTGAGCTGCCGTGGGGTAGTCGGCAGACAGGATCGGCTCGACCCTTGCGCGCAGCCGGCCCTGGTTCTGCAGGTGCTGAGCGATATGACAGGCGAAGCCGTACCAGGACGTCTCGCCGCTGGCGGTCAGATGATAAAGCCCGCCGGGCCCACCGCTACCAGAACGTCGCTTTCGTACGATCTCCGCGGTGACTTGCGCGATAGTGCCTGCCCAGGTTGGCGCACCGACTTCATCATCGACCACCGACAGCGCGTCGCGCTCCTGTAGCAGGCGCTGCATGGTCAGCAGAAAGTTGCGTCCATGCAGCGAGTACACCCAGCTGGTACGCAGGATCAGGTGATCGCCGCCTACAGCCTGAATCGCCTGCTCACCGGCCAGCTTGCTCGCCCCGTATACGCTCAACGGAGCTGGCAAATCCTCTTCCCGGTAGGGCTCGGTCTTGCTGCCGTCGAAAACATAGTCGGTGGAGTAATGGATCAGCGGTACACCCAGGGCTGCCGCTTCCTCGGCGAGCACACCCGGGCCGGTAGCGTTTACGGCGAAGGCTCGCTCGCGGTCGCCTTGCGCCGAGTCCACTGCCGTATACGCGGCTGCGTTGACGATCAGATCGGGGCGTAGCAGACGAACCTGTCGACGGATCTGTGTCGGTTCGGCCAGGTCCAGCAGCTTGTGACCCAGCGCGAGGACTTTCCCTTCACCGGCCAACGCCAGTTGCAGCTCCCGAGACAGTTGCCCCGCGCTACCGGTGATGAGGATTTTCATGCAAACAGCTCCGCTTCGCTGAGTACCTTGCCGTCGATATCTTTCTGGGAAAGCTGGGGCGGCTCGGTGAACGGCCAATCGATGCCGATCTGCGGGTCATTCCAGAGCAGCGAGCGCTCGTGGGCTGGCGCGTAGTAGTCGGTGGTCTTGTAGAGAAACTCGGCGCTCTCGCTGAGCACCACGAAGCCGTGGGCAAAGCCTTCCGGGATCCACAGCTGGCGCTGATTCTGCGCGCTCAGATGGACACCAACCCAGCGACCGAAGCTTGGCGAACTGCGGCGCAGGTCAACCGCGACGTCGAACACTTCGCCGGCCACGACGCGCACCAGTTTCCCCTGGGGCTGCTGGATCTGGTAGTGCAGCCCGCGCAGCACGCCGCGCTGGGACTTGGAATGATTGTCCTGAACGAAGCTGCGCTTGAGGCCTGTCGCGGCCTCGAAGGCAGCGGCGTTGAAGCTTTCGTAAAAAAATCCCCGCTCGTCGCCAAACACCTTCGGTTCTATGATTAACACGTCGGGAATGGCAGTTTCGACGACCTTCATGCGTCTTCACCTGCCAGCTTGAACAGGTACTGGCCGTAGCCGGTCTTACCTAGGGCATCGGCGCGCTGCAGCAGCTGTTCGCGGTCGATCCATTTGTGCTGATAGGCGATCTCTTCCAGGCATGCGACTTTCAGGCCCTGGCGGTGCTCGATGGTCTGCACGTACTGCGAGGCTTCCAACAGGCTGTCGTGGGTGCCGGTGTCGAGCCAGGCGAAACCGCGACCGAAGCGCTCGACATTCAGGTCGCCGCGCTTGAGGTAGGCATTGTTGACGTCGGTGATCTCCAGCTCGCCGCGTGGCGAGGGCTTGATCGACTTGGCGATCTCGACCACGTCGTTGTCATAGAAGTACAGACCGGTCACGGCGTAGCTGGACTTCGGCTTCGCTGGCTTTTCCTCGATGGAAAGCGCCTTGCCGGTCTCGTCGAAATCGATCACGCCGAAGCGCTCCGGATCCTTGACCCAGTAGCCGAATACCGTGGCGCCTTTTTCCTGCGCTGAGGCGCGCTGCAGTTTCTCGGTGAAGTGCTGGCCATGGAAAATGTTGTCGCCGAGGATCAGACACACCGAGTCATCGCCGATGAATTCTTCACCGATCAGGAAGGCCTGGGCCAGACCGTCAGGAGAGGGCTGTTCGGCGTAGCTGATGCTGATGCCGAACTGGCTGCCGTCGCCCAGCAGGTTGCGGTACTGGGGCAGGTCCTGCGGGGTGGAAATCAGCAGGATGTCGCGAATCCCGGCCAGCATCAGCACCGAGATCGGGTAATAGGCCATCGGCTTGTCGTAGATCGGCAGCAGCTGCTTGGATACGCCCAGGGTGATGGGGTGCAGACGGGTGCCGGAGCCCCCGGCGAGGATGATTCCTTTCATGCGTTCTCCAGCGCGCCGAGGCGCTCACGTTGATAGCTGCCGTCCTGGACGCGACGGCACCATTCGAGGTTGCTCAAGTACCACTGCACGGTCTTGCGCAGGCCGGTCTCGAAGGTTTCCTGCGGGACCCAGCCCAGCTCGCGCTCGATCTTGCTGGCATCGATGGCGTAGCGCAGGTCGTGGCCTGGCCGATCCTTGACGAAGGTGATCAGGTCCTCGAAACGCTCAAGACCTTCTGGTTTCCCCGGTGCCAGTTCTTCGAGCAGGGCGCAGATGCCGCGCACCACGTCGATGTTCTTCTGTTCGTTGTGGCCACCGATATTGTAGGTCTCCCCAACCTGGCCTTCGCTGACCACCTTGAACAGGGCGCGGGCATGGTCTTCGACGAACAGCCAGTCGCGGACCTGGGTGCCGTTGCCGTAGACCGGCAGAGGCTTTCCATCCAGCGCGTTGAGGATCACCAGCGGGATCAGCTTTTCGGGGAAGTGATAGGGCCCGTAGTTGTTCGAGCAGTTGGTGATCAGTACCGGCAGCCCATAGGTACGCTGCCAGGCCCGGACCAAGTGATCCGAGGAGGCCTTGCTCGCGGAATAAGGCGAGCTGGGCGCGTAGGGCGTGGTTTCGGTGAACAGGTCATCGACGCCGTGCAGGTCGCCGTACACCT
This sequence comes from Stutzerimonas tianxiuensis, assembly GCF_053470365.1. Lineage (NCBI taxonomy): Bacteria > Pseudomonadati > Pseudomonadota > Gammaproteobacteria > Pseudomonadales > Pseudomonadaceae > Stutzerimonas > Stutzerimonas tianxiuensis. Next base: position 199,418 of record NZ_JBPVWS010000007.1, read on the forward strand.
CATCGGTGGAGATGTGGTGGAAGCGAAAGGCTTCGCGGCGCTCGGCTGGCAGGGACTGCCAATAGGCACGCGTCGCCTCGAGCAGCTGGTAGGTCCCAACGATGTTGGTCTGAATGAATTCGGCCGGGCCGTCGATCGAGCGGTCGACATGGGATTCGGCGGCCAGATGCATGATGGCATCCGGCTGGAATTCCAGCAGCGCTTCACTGACACGTTCGCGATCGGCGATATCGGCTTGAAGGAATAGATAGCGGTCGCTGCTGTGGACTTCTGCCAACGACTCGAGATTGCCGGCGTAGGTCAGCTTGTCCAGATTGAGGACGCTGTGCCCGGTGTCTTGGATCAGATGGCGGATCAGAGCAGAGCCGATGAATCCGGCTCCGCCGGTTACGAGAATGCGCATGATTGAGTGGCTTCCTTGGCGCGCTACAGAGCTACAGGCTCTTGGCATGTCGGCAGGATAGACCCGCCGAAAATACAAAAATTCCCGCTCGCGGCTGTGAGCCATGAACGGGTGTGAATGTGCCGGTCCGCGTTGTTCCGGCAAACCGCTGGCCAGAGCCCTGCCCGCCGTGACGGGCCGCGTAGCCTATTTTTCTCACCGAATTGCCCTGGCTGACGCGAGATTGTCCGGGGTCTGTCCAGAGGCTGTAGCGATTCGACCAGAGCGCTGGTGCTGGCAAGTGGCAGAAATGCAGTAAGATCATGGCGATATCAATTATTGGTGGCAATGGAATGCACACTTGTAGCAAGCAATTGGCCGAGTTTTTGAGCCTGACCGCGCGCAGCCTGTCGCAACTGAGCGACGCTCTGGCCACCCATTCGTTCGAGATGATGGCCAGCGAAGACCCTGCTGTGCGCATCGCCAGCCGCCGTATGGTGTCGCGGGTGGCGCAGATTCAGTCGAGCTTTGATCATCAGCTGCGATTGGTCAGCGCGCTGACCGGGTTCGAGCACGCTGCGGGCGGTTCGATTCTCGAGGTCGAACTGCAACCTTCGCCCGAGAGCGACCAGTCCGGCGGCAACGACCGCTAACGCAACGACTGCCGCAGCCGCGACAACGCCCCGAAAAAGAACACCGCGCCAATTGCCAGCAGCGCCAGCAGTTGTGGCCAGATGACCGAGACGCCTGCACCGCGGAAGAGAATGGCCTGCGCCAGTTCGACGAAATGGGTGGTTGGCGCCGCCAGCATGATGTTCTGGATCAGCGTGGGCATGCTCTCGCGCGGGGTCACCCCACCGGAGAGGATCTGCAACGGGATCAGCGTGAGGATCACCAGCAGCCCCAGTTGCGGCATCGAGCGGGCCACCGTGCCGAAGAAAATGCCCATGGATGTCGCGGCAAACAGGTGCAGCGCGGCTCCGCCGGCGAACAGCAGTAGCGAGCCCTGAATAGGAATATCGAGCCAGCCCTCGACCACGAAGCGCAGGGCGAACGCCGCGGCAACCAGAACCACCAGCCCCATCGCCCAGACCTTGCCCACCATGATCTCAACGGGCGTCACCGGCATCACCAGGAGGTGCTCGATGGTGCCGTGTTCACGTTCTCGGATCAGCGCAGCGCCGGTGAGGATGATCGCCAGCATGGTGATCTGGTTGATCACCTCATTCACGGCACCGAACCAGGCCCGATTCAGGTTGGGGTTGAATGCCGTGCGTACCACTGCCGTGACCGGCAGGGCATCGCCGCTGCGGTAGTGGCGGACGAACTCGGCGGTCTCGCTGGCGATGATCTGCTGAATATGCCCGGCGCCCGTGAACGCCTGGCTGACCTGGGTGGCGTCCACATTGAGCTGGAGCGTCGGCTGGCGGCCAGCCAGCAAGTCTGCCTGGAAGCCTGGTGGAATGTTCAGAGTAAAGGTGTAGAGGCCGGCATCCATGCCGCTGTCCATCTGCTGCAGGGTGATGGCCTTGGGCTCGATGAAGTAGGGCAGCTGGAAGGCGTTGATGATACGCAGCGAGGCCTGAGAGCGATCCTCGTCGACCACGGCAATGCTGGCGCGGTGTGGCGCCTCGGGCACGGCGGTGGCGCCTTCATAGATGGCCAGGGTGAACGAATAGATGATCAGCACCAGCATCGCCGGATCGCGGTAGAGGCTGCGCAGCTCCTTGAGGCCGAGCTGGATGATGTTGCTGAGCTTGCGCCGAATGCTAGCCATGCTAGCGCTCCTGCTTACGCAGGCCGGCGACGCTGAGCAGGGTCAGCAGTGGAATCGCCAGTAGCATTGGAATGAAATAGGGGTATAGGTCGGCCAGGCCCAGTGCTTTGGAAAACACCCCGCGGCTGATGATCAGAAAATGAGTGGTGGGATAGAGTTTGCCGATAACGGCGCCGGCGCCCTCCATGGCCGAGGTCGGATGGATCAGCCCGGAAAACTGGATGGCTGGCAGCAGGGTAACGATGGTGGTGCCAAAAATCGCCGCGATCTGGCTGTTCAGGATCGAGGACATCAACAGGCCCAGCCCGGTGGCACAGGCCACGTAGAGCAGAGCGCCAAGGCAGAGGGTGAGGATACTGCCCTTGATTGGAATGCCGAAGACAAACACCGCCAGCAACGCCAGGGTGGCGAAGTTGAACATGCCCAGGGCGATGTAGGGCAGCTGCTTGCCGAGCAGGAATTCCAGGCGGGTGGTCGGGGTGACGTAGAAGTTGGTGATCGAGCCCAGCTCTTTCTCGCGCACCACGCCGAGGGCGGTGAGCATCGCCGGAATCATCATCAAGAGCAGCGGGATCATCGCCGGCGCCATGGCCGGCAGGCTTTGCACGTCGGGGTTGTAGCGATAGCGGATGGCAACGTCGGCTGGCGCCAGTTGTCCGTCCACGCCGGCTTCGCGGGCCAGTTGTTGCAGGTAGGTCAGATGAATCCCTTGCACGTAACCCTTGATGGTGTCGGCGCGCATGGGCATGGCGCCATCGATCCAGAATGCAACTTCAGGCACGGCCCCGCGTTTGAGGTCGCGGCCAAAATTGGGCGGGATTTCCACCGCCAGGCTGATCTCGCCGCTGCGCAGGCGTGCATCCAGGTCGGCATGGCCGGCCAACGCCGGCTTCTCCAGAAAGTAGCGCGAGCCGGCGATGTTCTGCAGGTAGCGCTGACTGGTGGTGGTCTGGTCCCCATCGAGTACCGCGTAGGTCAGGTCTTCCACGTCGAAACTGACCCCGTAGCCCATGATGAACATCAGCAGCACGCTGCCGAGCATCGCCAGCGTTGCGCGGATCGGGTCGCGGCGCAGTTCCATGGCCTCGCGGCGGGTGTAGCTGAGCAGCCGACGCAGGCTGAAACGGGCCTGGCGGACGCTGGTGCTGGTCGCGTCGAGCGGGCCATGCGTAGCGGCTGGCGCGGCTGCTGGCTGCCCGGCAACGTTGGCTGCGGCGGCTTCTTGCAGGTAGGCGATAAACGTCTCTTCAAGGGTCGGCAGGCCGCGCTTGGCCATCAGCGCCTGTGGTGTGTCGCTGTCGAGCACCCGGCCCGCGTGCATCAACGAAATGCGGTCGCAGCGCAGCGCTTCGTTCATGAAGTGGGTGGAGATGAAGATGGTCACGCCGTCTTCCCGTGACAGCTGCACCAGCAACTCCCAGAAGCCGTCGCGGGCCACCGGATCGACGCCAGAAGTGGGTTCGTCGAGAATCAGGATTTCCGGGTTGTGGATCACCGCCACCGCCAGCGACAGGCGCTGACGCACACCCAGCGGCAAGCGACTGGGCAGGCTGTCGGCCTCGGCGCTGAGGTCGAAGCGCGCGAGCATCTCCTGCACGCGCGGGCCACGCCGTTCGGCCGGCAGGTGGAACAGCCTTGCGTGCAGGTCGAGGTTCTGACGCACGGTCAGCTCGCTGTACAGCGAGAACGCCTGGGACATGTAGCCGACCCGCTGGCGGGTCTGCATGTCATGCGGGTCCACCGGCTTGCCGAACAGCAGCGCCTCGCCCTCGCTGGCTGGCAGCAGACCGGTGAGCATTTTCATGGTGGTGGTCTTGCCGCAGCCGTTGGAGCCGAGAAAGCCGAAGATTTCACCGCGGGCAATGCGGAAATTGACCTGATCCACCGCGACGAAATCGCCGAAGCGCATGGTCAGCCCATGGGCCTCGATGGCAATGCGTTCGCTGTGCGGCTGCGGCGGGATGACCAGTTCACGATGTTGACTGCGCTTGGCTTCCGGCAGCAGGCGGATAAATGCTTGTTCCAGCGAGTCGCTGCCAGTGCTCGCCAGCAGCTCGGCCGGTGTGCCGGTGGCGAGTACGCGGCCGGCATCCATCGCTACCAGTTGATCGAAGCGCTGCGCCTCGTCCATGTAGGCAGTGGCCACCAGCACGCTCATCTGCGGGCGCTCGTGACGGATGCGTTCGATCAATTCCCAGAACTGCGCGCGTGACAGCGGATCGACGCCGGTCGTGGGCTCGTCGAGGATCAACAGGTCGGGGTCGTGGATCAGTGCGCAGCAGAGGCCCAGCTTCTGCTTCATGCCGCCGGAGAGTTTGCCCGCCGGTCGTTCGAGGAAGGGCGCGAGACCTGTGCTGCGCGTCAGTTCGGCAATGCGCCAGCGGCGCTCCTCGGCGGCCTGACCGAACAGGCGGCCAAAGAACTCGAGGTTTTCGCGCACAGTCAGCGTTGGATAAAGATTCTTGCCCAGGCCCTGAGGCATGTAGGCGATGCGCGGGCAGACCCTGCGCCGGTGGCCGGCGTCAGCGATGTCACCGCCGAGCACCTGTAGCGTGCCTTGCTGGAGCTTGCGCGCCCCGGAAATCAACGCCAGCAGGCTGGATTTGCCCACGCCATCGGGGCCGATCAGGCCGACCATGCATCGCGCGGGCAAACTCAGCGTCAGCTCATCGAGCGCACGCGTCTTGCCATACTGCAGGCTGACCCCCGCCACCTGCACCACTGAATCGAGCGGCTCGCTCATGGCGTGACATTGATCTGCAGGTCGGCGGGCCACTCGCTGTCAGCGTCGAGTTTCAGATAGGCCATGCCCGGCAGGCCGGTCTTGACCTGCTCCATGTGGCGCTTGAGCAGTTCAGGGTCGATACGTGCCTTGACCCGGAACATCAGCTTTTCGCGCTCGCTTTCGGTTTCCACCGTCTTTGGCGTGAACTGCGCCACGCTGGCCACATAGCTGACCTTGGCCGGGATCACATACTGCGGAGCGGCGTCGATCACCAGGCGTACCTCGGCGCCGATGGCCACGCGGCCGGCCTGACGTTCGGGAAGAAAGAAGGTCATGTAGACGTCGGTCAGGTCGACCAGGTTGAGCAGCCTGCCCCCCGCGCCAAGGACTTCACCGGGTTGCGCCACCCGGTATTGCACGCGAGCCACCCGGTCGCTCTTCAATTCGCTGTCACGAATGTCTGCTTGCAGGCGCTCGACGCCAGCCTGCGCCGCTTCGACAGCCGATCGCGCCTCGACTACCTGGGATCTTGCGGCGGCGATGCCGGCGTCGGCAGATAGCACTTGCGAGCGCGCCGCCGCCAGCGCCGCCTGAGCGCTCTGCATGGCGGCCAAATCATCATCGAGTTGTTGGCGCGCCATGGCGTTGCGTGCGACCAGGGTTTCGGTTCGCTGATGGCGCTTCTGGGCTGCGGTCAGTTCGGCGCGGCGCTGGGTCACCACAGCTTCGGCGGTGGCGCGTTCGCTTTCGCGCTGGGCGACCATGGCCTCTGCGGTAAGGATGGCATTCTCGCCCTGGCGGACCTGCGCACGCGCCTGGTTCAGTTGCGCCTGGAGTACATCGGTGTCCATACGTGCCAATACCTGGCCCGGCTGGACGAAATCACCCTCGTCCGCGAGGATCTCCAGCACCCGGCCCGGGTTCTTGGTGGCGACATCGATTTCGGTCGCTTCGATACGGCCGTTACCGCTGGCGAAACCTTCGCCGAGACCGCTGGGGCGCAGTTCGCTCCACAGCAGCGCCCCGATGACGGCAATCACGGCGACGGCCGCAAGCACCTTGAGGGTGGCTCGGGTGCGTGGCTGACTCATGACTCTGCTCCGGCTGTTGAATGTGCGGAGTCATCTTAGGCGCTCTAGTACGCAGTTTGTGTGTATCTGGATCAATTCCGGCGCGATTAGCGCCTAGCGTGCGGCATTTGCTCAGGGCTGCTGTTGGGCATGGCTCAGCGTCCACTCGAGAATCTCGGCGCTGAGCCTGTCGCTGGCCTGACCGAAGGCCTCGACCACACTTTCCACGCTGGGGTCGGCACTCGGCTGACGTACTTCAAAGCGGTGATTGGCCAGGGTGCGCTGGTCGTTGCGATTGACCAGCCGCGCATCGAGGGTGATCACCACCACCGGCTTGCCATCGATGTACACGGCCTGGAAGGCCCGCAGATCGCTATGCAGGCTGAGATCGGCATAGAGGTTGACGTCCTCGTTGCTCACCGAGGGCATGCGCCCGTCACGCTGGAAGGCTTCGATCAGCCGGTCACGCAGCAACGCCGGCGCCGCATCGCTCCAGCGTGCGCTGCCGTAGGCGCTGATCTCGTTGCCTTGTGGCACCACGGCGATGCGTTGGCTGGCGAGAATCCGGCTGGCTTGGGGGGTATTGATGCGCAGCGCCTGCTGGATGGTCGGCTCGCTGGCCTGTTGCAGTGTCGGTGAGGTCGGCAACAAGAAGATCCGCAGGGTTTCGGATTCCGGCAGAACCGAACAGGCGCTGAGCGCCGTGATCAGTCCAAACAGGGCGAGGCGGCGCATGGAACTGTGGCGAAGGCTCATGGGTTGAACTCCTGCACTTTGTCGCGGCCGAGGAGGAACCCGCTGGGGTTGTCTTCCAGGCGCTGGGTGACACGGCGCAGCGCCCCGAGAGTGCTGCGCAGTTCGTTGATCGCCGGGCCGAGCTCGTTGAAACCCTGCATGCCGTTGTTCAGCGCGCCCTGGTTTTCTTCGAGCAGGGTATCCAGGCCTGATGTGGTGCGGTCCAGAGCGCTCATCGCCTGAGTCGCACTGTCCAGCACGCTGCGGCCCTGGTCATCGAGCAGGCCGTTGGCGTTGCGCGCCAGGCTCGACAGCTCACCCATCACGGTATTGGCCTGCTGACTCAGCTGGTTGAATTGCTGGAGCGTCTGGGCCAGATCGCCGCGTTGCTCCGAAAGCACGCTGGTGGCCTGCTCCAGGTGTTCCAGCGTGCGGCTCAGGCGGGTGGTGTTTTCCTCGGAGAAGATCTGGTTGGCGCTGAGCAGCAGGTTGTTGATGTTGCTCATCAGGTCTTCGCCGTTTTCCAGCAGGGCGCTGAGCGAGGACGGGTCGGCGATGATCAAGGGTGGATCGTCCCGGTCACCTTCCAGCCGCGGGGCTTCCGGTGTGCCGCCGTGCAGCTGGATGACCATGCTGCCGGTGATATTGGCCAGCGCCAGGCGCGCCTGGGTGTCGGTCTTGATCGGGGTGCCGGCGTAGACGCGAATGCGCGCGCGCACCTTGCGCGGGTCGTCCGGCTGCAGCCACAGCTCGGTGACATCGCCGACCTTGATGCCGCTGTATTCCACCGAGCTGCCACTGGACAGCCCGCTGACGGCCTGGCTGAAGCCGATGTCGTAATAGCTGTATTCGCGGTCCATGCTGGATTTGCCCAGCCACAGGGCGAAGAGCAGGGCGCAGCCAACCGCGACCACGGTGAACAGTCCGATCAGTACATGATGGGCACGGGTTTCCATTAGGGGTTCTCCAACCGTTGCGCGGCTTCGTGCGCGGCGCGGCCACGCGGGCCGTGAAAATATTCGCGAATCCATTCGTCGTCAGTGGCGGCGACCTTTTCCAGCGTGTCGACCACCAGGACGCGTTTCTGCGCCAGCACAGCAATGCGATCGCAGATGGTGTACAGGGTGTCGAGATCATGAGTGACCAGAAACACACTGAAACCCAGCGCATCGCGCAGGGTCAGGATCAACTGGTCGAAGGCCGCTGCGCCGATCGGGTCGAGACCGGCGGTGGGCTCGTCGAGGAACAGCACCTCCGGGTCCAGTGCCAGCGCGCGGGCCAGCGCGGCGCGCTTGACCATGCCACCGGACAGCTCGTCGGGATATTTGCAGGCGGCCTCCGGCGGCAGGCCGGCCAGCGCCAGCTTCTGCCGCGCCAGGTGTTCGGCATCGGCGCGCTTGAGGCCGATGTGCTCGATCAGCGGCAGGGCAACGTTTTCCTGGAGATTGAGCGAGGTGAACAGGGCTCCGCGCTGGAACAGCACGCCGAAGCGTCGCTCGACTTCCGAGCGGCGTTGGGCTGAAAGCTTCAGCAGGTTCTCGCCAAACACCTTGACGCTGCCTGCATTTGGCTGGCGCAGGCCAACGATGCTGCGCAGCAGCACCGATTTACCAGTGCCAGAGCCGCCAACCACGCCAAGAATCTCGCCGCGGCGGATGTTCAGGTCGAGATTGACGTGCACCGCCTGATTGCCGAAGCGGTTGACCAGCCCCTGGACCTGAATCACGGGATCGTCATTCACCAGCCCATCTCCATGAAGAACAGCGCGGCGACGGCGTCCAGCAGGATCACCATGAAGATCGACTGCACCACGCTCGAGGTGGTGTGTTCGCCTACCGACTGGGCGCTGCCGCTGGCCTTGAAGCCTTCCAGGCAGCCAATTACCGCGATCAGGAAGGCGAACACCGGCGCCTTGCCCATGCCCACCAGGAAGTGATTGAGCGGAATATCCCGCTGCAGGATGGTGAAGAACATTGCCGGCGAGATATCCAGCGCCAGGGAGCAGACCACCAGCCCGCCGACGATGCCGCTGAGGATGCCGATAAAGGTCAGGATCGGCAGCGTGATCAGCATGGCCAACACCCGCGGCAGCACCAACAGCTCGATGGGGCTCAAGCCAAGGGTACGAATGGCGTCGATTTCCTCATTGGCTTTCATCGCACCGATCTGCGCGGCAAAGGCGCTGGCCGTACGCCCGGCCAGCAGGATAGCCGCCAGCAGCACGCCAAATTCACGCAGGAAGGAAAAGGCCACCAGGTTGACCGTATAGATGGTGGCGCCGAAATCGGCCAGCACCGTGGCGCCGAGAAAGGCCACGACCGCACCGACCAGAAACGTCAGCAGGGCAACGATGGGGATCGCGTCCAAGCCGGTCTGCTCGATGTGCACCACCAGTGCGGTGATCCGCCAGCGGCGCGGATTGGGCAGCGCCGTGAACAAGGTCTGCAGGGTCAGGCCGATGAAACCGAGCAGGGTGCGTTGCTGGTTCCAGACGCCGGACACGCTACGGCCAACATCCGCCAGCACATCGGCCAGGCCATTGGTTGCCGGCGCCTGCTCGGCTTCAGGCTGGTCCAGCGCGGCGGCCACGGTTTTCAGCAAGGCCTGGCGCTCGGCGGGCAGCTGTGACGCCCAGTCGCTAAGGCGGGCAGCGCGCTCGGGGCCGAGGAGCTCGATCAGCAGCCCGGCACCGGCGGTATCCAGCTCGCCAAGCGAGTCGAGCTTGAGCTGGTCGGAGTCGGTGATCTGGCGCCGCGTGCGCTCGATTTCGCGCCGCAGCGTTGCGTAGTGCTGCAGGGTCCAGTCGCCGCCAATGGTGAGTATGGCGTGTGCGTCCTGTGTGGGCTGCCGCTGCAGACTGCCTGGCAGCGAAGTGGGGTGCGTCAAAGTGGTATCCCGTAGTGCTGGTAGCGGAGCGCGGAGCATGCCGTTCCCCGTAGCATTGCCCAGATCCTACCAGTTCGGACCTCGAACACGAGGTTACGTTTGGGTCTCCAGGGTTTTGGATGGGGGCCGTCGGTCATGGCGGCGCAATTTGTTACAGGCCCACACGAACTATCGATGGCTTTGGTCCTCCATAGCGTGCACGCCGACGACCATGCTCGGTACGCACCGCGTCAAGGGGCTGCTATGTTACGCCGCCTTTGTAGTCGTCTTCATCACGCCCGCGATTCGGGCCCTGCCAATTTTCGCCTTTTCCATCTCATCTCAGCGAGAGCTTCCGATTGCCTATGAATTACTTGCGCATCCTGCCTTTCTTCGCGGTGCTAGCAATCATCCTTTTCAGCGGGCTGCGGCCCGAACCGGTCCCCCAGGTCTTCGATCAGCAGGACAAGCTGCATCACATGCTTGGCTTTGCCGCGCTGATGTTCTCGCTGCGCCTGGCTGTTCCGCAGTGGCACGTATTCTGGGCGGTGGCGGTGAGCCTGGTCGCGGCCACGCTGATCGAGGTCGGCCAGAGCCTGTTGCCCAATCGACAGGCGTCGCTGGGCGACATGCTCGCCAATACTCTTGGCGTTCTGCTCGGCTGGGGTTGCTCGTACCTGGCTTATCAGTGGTATTTGCGGCGGATCGGTGTGACCACTGATCCCGAGACCCCCGACGCGCCCGAGCGGCTCGGAGACGCCGCCCGACCCTGAAGCCGGTGGCCGTCGTCACTCCTGCGATTCTCTGTGCGGGCGCCGTGCTCGGGCCATGATTCCAGTGACGATCATGGCGATGAGTGCGCCGCCGGCCGCCAGCGCCATGTCCTTTTGCGGGTCCCAGCGATCATTCTGGGTGGCAAGAAAGGTGCGCCCCAGGCCGCCGTCCAACACTTCCGCGCCTGCCCATTCGATCAGCTCGTAGATCGCCGAGGTCGACAGCACGATGTCTATCGGCAGGATGAGGCTCCAGATCCCTGGGCGAATGCCCAGTCGGATCAGCACTTCACGCATCGGATAGGCCAGCAGCAGCCCATAGCTGAAGTGCGCCAGGCGGTCGAACTGATTGCGCTCCCAGCCCAGCTGTTCATTCAGCCCTTCGCCTGTCAGCGCCTGCCACCATTCGTTGTACGGCACGTTGGCGTAGGTGTAATGAGCGCCGAGCTGGTGAATGCAGAGATAAAGGAATATCAGCGTCGCGGCACTGCGGGAGGGCAAGTAGTGCTTGTGGCCCAGCAACAAGGCCGCGGCCAGCCCCACAACCAACAGGTTCTCCAACAGCCAGTCGTGGCGGTTGAAGGGGTTGATCGCCAACGCGCCCCAGATCAACAGGAACATGCCGACCAAGGTCAAAAGGTAACGTCGGTGGCGTCTGTCTGTAGCCATGGAATCTCCTGAGTCGTTCTCCTTGTTCTTTAGGACAAGCGCAACGACTCAAGGGTCCACCGCTTGCGAATTCTACCGTTTATCCAACTTTTCCTGCCTGCGGAGTGTCACAAAACGTGACCCACAGCGAGGCGGACCATGCGGCTGACTCTGACAAACGACCTCACCGGTGCATGCTTTCGAGCGCGTGGCGTCTCGCTATTGCTGCTGAGCGCAGTGTTAGCGGGTTGCGACGGTCAGCAGTCAGCGCTGAATCCTGCCGGGGTCGGTGCGCAGAGCATCGCCACGCTGTTCTGGTGGATGGCTGGCGGTGCGCTGGTCATCTGGCTGGTAGTGATGGGGATCGCCGTGTATGCCACCCAGGCCCACCCGGAAGCCCACGGCATTCGCGGTGCTCGGTGGTTGATCATCGGTGGCGGAGTCATTTTTCCCGTCGTGGTCCTGACCGGCCTGCTGATCTACGGGCTGATGCTGATGCCGCAACAGCGTTCCTCGGAAAACGTCGCCCTGCGTGTCGATGTGTCGGGCGAGCAGTGGTGGTGGCGGGTGCGCTACCGGACCGAGGCGGGAGAGGCGGTCGAACTGGCGAACGAAATACGGCTGCCAGTGGGGGAGCGAGTGGCTTTCAGCCTGACCAGCCCGGACGTGATCCACTCGTTCTGGATTCCGTCGCTGGGCGGCAAGGTCGACATGATCCCCGGGCGCACCAATGAGCTGGTGCTGGAGCCGACCGAGACCGGCACCTTTCGCGGCGCCTGCGCCGAATATTGCGGGACTTCCCATGCGCTGATGAATTTCGCCGCGGTGGTAATGACGCGCGAGGCCTTCGATCTGTGGCTTGCCAAACAGGCCGAGCCTGCCCAGCCACCCACCACCGAATTGCAGCAGACCGGCCAGCAGGCGTTTCTCGCCAACGGTTGCGGCGCCTGTCACCAGGTGCGAGGCACTGAAGCAGACGGCACGGTCGGCCCCGACCTGACCCACGTCGGCAGTCGTCTGACCCTGGCAGCCGGCACGCTTCCGACCGATGTCGATACGTTCAAGCGCTGGATCGGCCACAGCGGCGCGATCAAACCAGGCGTGAAGATGCCCGCCTTTGGCATGCTGCCCGAGGCGCAGCTGAACGCCATGGCGCACTACCTGAAGGGCCTCGAATGAGCGAGCCGATCGAGTACCGCGACCCGCAGGAAGAAGTCCGCGCCAAGGCGCAGGCCGAACGCCTGGCAGCGGCCTGGAAGACACCCACTGGCTGGCGCTACTGGTCCGCGGTAAACAACACCGAGGTGGGGCTCTGGTACACCGGCGTGTCGTTCCTGTTCTTCCTGTTTGCCGGCGTGCTGGCGATGCTGATCCGCGCCCAGCTGGCGGTGCCGAACAACGATCTGCTGTCTGCCGAAACCTACAACCAGGTGTTCACCCTGCACGGCTCGGTGATGATGTTCCTGTTCGGCGTGCCGATTTTCGAAGCCTTTTCCATCCTCATCCTGCCGCAGATGCTGGGTGCGCGGGACCTGCCTTTTCCCCGGCTGTCCGCCTACGGCTTCTGGTGTTTCATCATTGGTGGCGTGTTCGTCTGCGGCTCGATCTTTTTCGGCGTGGCGCCCCGGGGCGGCTGGTTCATGTATCCGCCGCTCACCACCACCTATCAGGACGGCCTCGGTGCGGATATCTGGCTGCTCGGGCTGTCGTTCATCGAGGTGTCATCGATTGCGGCGGCGGTGGAGCTGATTGTCGGCGTGCTGAAGACCCGGCCTCCAGGCATGCGCATCAACCTTATTCCGCTGTATTCCTGGTACATCCTGGTGGTCGCGGGAATGATCCTGTTCGCCTTCCCGCCGCTGATCGCGGGAGACCTCCTGTTCGAACTGGAGCGTGCCTTCGACTGGCCGTTCTTCGATGCCAGCCGTGGCGGCGATCCACTGCTGTGGCAGCACCTGTTCTGGATCTTTGGCCACCCTGAGGTGTACATCATCTTTTTGCCCGCCGTGGCGCTGGTGGCGACCATCGTGCCCACGGCGGCCGGGCGGCCCATCGTCGGCTACAGCTTTATCGTGCTGGCTGCGGTGGGCACCGGATTCATCAGCTTCGGGCTGTGGGTTCATCACATGTTTACCACTGGGATGCCCAGCATCTCGCTGGCCTTTTTCTCGGCTGCCTCCGAGGCAGTGGCAATCCCTACAGGCGTGCAGATCTTCTGCTTCCTGGCGACAGCCCTGGCCGGGCGCTTCGTCAAATCGGTGCCGATGCTGTTCGTCGCCGGTGCGCTGGCGATCTTCGTGCTTGGTGGGCTGACCGGGGTGATGGTGGCGCTGGCGCCGTTCGACTTCCAGGCGCACGACACCTATTTCATCGTCGCGCACCTGCACTACGTGCTGATCGGCGGCATGCTGTTCCCGGTGATCGCCGGCCTGTACTACTTCTTCCCGCTGGCGCGCAACAAGACGCTCTCGGACCGCCTCGGGCGCATTGCCTTCTGGCTGATGTTCATCGGCTTCAACATTGCCTTCCTGCCCATGCATTTCACCGGTTTGCTGGGCATGCCGCGGCGTGTTTATACCTACGGGCCGGACATGGGCTTCGACATGCTCAACATGGTCTCCACGGTGGGCGCGTTCATCCTGGCCGCTGGCGTGGCGGTGCTGGTCTGGGACGTCTTGCGACCCAAGGGCAAGCAACCCTACAGCGCGCGCAACCCGTGGAACGCCGGAACGCTCGAATGGCTCGCGGAAATGCCCGGCAGGGCCTGGGGTGCACGCTCGATTCCGATCATCAAGAGCCGCTACCCGCTGTGGGATCAGCCAAATCTGATGCGTGACGTCGACGCCGGGCGCTTCTACTTGCCGGACGCCGAGGAGGGCAAGCGCGAGACCCTGATCAGCAGCATCATCGACGCCGAGCCGATTCAGTGCCTGCGCGTGCCGGGCCCTACCTTCCTGAGCATGTGGGCGGCGATCTTCACCGGCGGCCTGTTTATCTTCGCCACCTACAGCTGGTATGTCGCGGCACTGGTCAGCGGTGGCCTTGCGCTGATCACCATTTTGATCTGGCTATGGACCGGCACCGCGGTGATCCCGGAGAAACCGAAAAAGGACATCGGCCTGGACGTGACGGTGCCGCTCTATGCCTCGGGCGCCAAGTCGGTGGGTTGGTGGGCCATGTTCATCACCATGATCGGCGACATGAGCGCCTTTGGCAGCCTGGTGTTCGGCTACTTCTTCTTCTGGACCGTGCACGAGGATTTTCCACCCGCCGATGCGGCCGGCCCCGGCGTGTTCTGGCCTGTGTTGGCGCTGGGGCTGATTGCCGTGTCCTGGGCGCTGACGCTGCTGGCGAGGCGCTGCAACTTCCGTGATCAGGCGGCCGGCTTCTATGGCGCGCTGGGGCTGGCGACGATCTGCACCCTGGCAGGTGCCTATTCGATGTGGGCCGGGCCGCATTTCAGCGGCCTGGACCCGACCACTAACGTCTACCCCGCCACGGTCTGGGTGCTGGTGCTCTGGTGCCTGATCCACCTGTCCATCGGCCTGATCATGCAGCTCTATTGTCTGGCGCGCCGTGCTGCCGGCCGGATGACCGCGGTGCATGACATCGATATCCGCAATGTCGCGCTGTTCTGGCATTTCATGCTCATCACCATTGGTGTCACTGTGGCGGTCATCGCCGGCTTTCCGGAGGTGCTATGAGTGAACATCTGAACGAACGGCAACGGCCAATCGAGCAGCAGCCGCCCGAGGCACCGCCGCAGGAGCGCGACACGCTGTGGCTGATCACCTTCAGCCCGACCATCTGGGCGGCGCATTTTCTGCTGTCCTACCTGGCTGTGTCTGTGTGGTGCGCGAAGGTGGCGGGCCGCAGTGGCGAGCTGGGCGACATTCGACTCGCCATCGGTGTGCTGACACTGATCGCCCTGGTCGGTATTGGATTGACCGGCTGGAAAGGCTGGCGCCATCACTCCTTTGGTCATGCAACGGCACCGCACGACTTCGACACACCGGGCGACCGCCATCGCTTTCTTGGTTTCGCCACGCTGCTGCTTAGCGGCCTGAGCTTCGTGGCGACGATTTTCGTCGCCTTGAGTGTGGTGTTCATCAGGAGCTGCACGTGATTTGGCGTCCGCTCTCGCTGCTGCTCGGCCTGGCCACGCTGGGTGCGGTCTGGCTCGGGCCTTTGCCGGACATGGCGGACCGGCTGTTCGTCGGCCATATGCTGATGCACGTGATGGTGGTAGCGGTGGCGGCACCGCTGCTGGCAATCGGTTTGGCCGGTGGCCGGTTTGATTTTTCCAACCGCATCCCGTTGCTGTTCTCGCCGATCCTGGCCTCGGTGATCGAGCTGTTCGTGGTCTGGGCCTGGCACATGCCGGCGCTGCACCATGCGGCGCGCACTTCGCAGTCGGCGGAGCTGCTGGAGCAGGGCAGCTACCTGTTCGTTGGCCTGCTGGTCTGGCTTGCGGCGTTCGGCGGCGTGCGGCATCAGCGCGCCCTGGCCGGCATCGCCGGGCTGCTGCTGACTTCGATGCACATGACGCTGCTCGGCGTGCTGCTGGCGATGTCGAGCCGACCACTATTCGAGCACACCGGCTCGGTGTTGTCGGGCATGAGCCCGCTGGAAGATCAGCAGATGGGCGGTGTGATCATGCTGGCCTTTGGCGGCAGCGCCTATCTCATCGGCGGGCTGTACCTGCTGTTCGGCCTATTACAGGACAAGCGCAATGCCGTTTCAGTCAGCTAAACGCATGGTTCAGCGATGCTCGGCGCCCTTGCGGCGCTGGCTGTGCTGGCTGACCGGCGGTTCCTGGAAGCGCGTCGTAGCCGCTGTGGCGTTGCTGGCGGCGCTCGCGGGGACCGGCGCGTTTGTGCTGGTTTCGCTGGGGTTGGTCTCGATCAGTGCCAGCTCGGGTCATTGGAAGGCGACCGGCTGGATGCTGCACTACGCCATGCGACGCGCGGTGAGCACTCAGTCGATGGGCATAGAGGTGCCGCCGCTGGATGACCCTGCGCTGCTGCTCAAGGGCGCCGGGCATTATCACACCGGCTGTCTGGCCTGCCATGGCGGCCCAGGTGAGGAGCGCTCGCTGATCGTCCAGCAGATGACACCCGAGCCGCCATACCTGCCGCCGCGGATCGAACACTGGGCGCCGCAGGAGCTGTTCTGGATTGTGAAGAATGGCGTGAAGTTCACCGCCATGCCGGCCTGGCCCGCGCAGAAAAGGGACGATGAGGTCTGGGCCGTGGTGGCCTTCCTGCAGGCGATGCCAGGCATGTCGCCCGAGCGCTACAAAGAGCTCGCGCTGGGCGGGCGCCGCGACGAAACCATCAAACCCATCACGCCGGGTCATCTGCGACCATTGCAGGACCCGCTCGGTGCGGTGTTGGCCAACTGCAACCGTTGTCATGCCGAGGACGGCGGCGGCCGAGGCGAAGGCGCTTTCCCGCGGTTGGCCGGGCAGAGCGAGCCTTATCTGCTCGGTGCGCTGCAGGCCTACGCCCGCGGCGAGCGGCATAGCGGCGTCATGCAGCCGATCGCCGCAGGCCTGGAGCCGGAAGTGCTCGAGGCATTGGCGCAACACTACGCAGAGCTGCCACCGGTCAGCCGAACGGAGGCTCCGGAGCCGGCGCCGGACATTCTGGCCGAAGGCCTAACGTTGGCCGAGCGCGGTGTACGAGCGCGCGGCATCCCTTCATGCGTGCACTGCCATGGGCCGAAGGACGGACCACGCAATCCGATGTACCCGAACATTGCCGGTCAGTACGCGCCCTATCTGAAGTTGCAGCTGGAGCTGTTCACCGAGGGTAAACGTGGCGGCACGGAGTACGCGCATATCATGCACAGCGCTGCGCAGCGGCTTACGTCGGAGCAGATGCAGGCGCTGGCCGACTACTACGCATCGTTGCCGGCTGCGGCAGCGCCGCCCGTCACGGAGGCCATACCAACCCGTGCCGAGACCCCGGCGCAGAATTCTTCCACCCAACAGCAGAGGTAACCGATGTTCGACAAGATTGTGGAAATCGTCTCGGCGTTCGGCTACGTCGGCGTGTTCTTGCTGATGTTGCTGGAGAATATCTTCCCGCCCATCCCGTCCGAGCTGATCATGCCGCTGGCCGGTTTCGTTGCGGCGCGGGGAGACCTCAACTTCATTGCGGTGATCCTGGTCGGCACGGCAGGTTCGGTCGTCGGCGCGTTGCCCTGGTACTACGCCGGCGCCAAGCTCGGCCAGGCGCGCATGAAGCGCTTTGCCGAACGTTGGGGGCATTGGCTCACGTTGTCGCCAGAAGATGTCGACAAGGCCAGCGAGTGGTTCGACCGGCACGGCAAGGGCGCGGTGTTCTTCGGCCGCCTGATCCCGGCGGTACGCACCCTGATCTCGGTCCCGGCCGGTATTGCCGGGATGTCGATGACCAAGTTCCTGATCTACTCGACGCTGGGGTCGCTGATCTGGACCGCATTGCTGGCACTGGCCGGCTATCTGCTCGAGTCGCAGTACGAGAAGGTCTCCGAGTACATGAACCCGATCTCCACCGGCGTGGTCGTGTTGATGGTGCTCTACTACCTGTACCGGCTGATCCGTCAGCGCTTCGGCAGGAAAGAGCACTAGGCCGTGACGCCGCCCGCGACGCCACGGCGATCGGTCAGGTCAGGCCGCGCCAGCCCTGTGGTGTTGCGGCTGGTGAGCACGCTCGCACTGATCGATCACGGCGAACACCTGCTGCCACATCTGCTCTGACTGTTGTTTGAGTTGTTCAGTACGGGCCTGGATCAAAGTCTGGATCCGCGCCGCATCGTCTGTGATCAGGTCGATCTTGCGCTTGATTTCCGCCTCATCGGTGGTGACCTGAACCAGCCCTTCGGGGAAGCCATAGTCTTCGAAGAGCATCTGATACTTGTGGCTCCAGCCGGTGGCCAGCGCCGGAACGCCCTGTGACAGCGCGCTGACCAGGCCATGAAAGCGGCTGCCCAAGGTGCCGCTGCAGGCGCCGAGGATGCCCTTGATCTCCAGCGCGCCGCTTTCCTTGACGATCGGAATGCCGCCCACCGCTGCAGACAATTCGTCAGCCAGGCGCTGATCGTCCTTGCCTTCGTGCACCAGCACGAACGGCTTGGCGCCTTTTTCCAGCAGGTACCGTGTGCAGCTGATGAGAAACGGGAGATAAGCCTCGCGCGTCTTCTGGTCGGTCTTATCGAGCATCCGGCAGTTGGGCACGATGCAGAAACGGTTCTGCTCGGTATCGAAGCCTTGCGGCAGCACGCCAGTCATGAGGTTGGTGAAGTCCGGCGATTGCTTGATCTTGGCCTGCTCACCCACCAGTTCAGTCAGGTGTTCGTAGGACACGCGCTCGCGCGGGAAAATCAGGTCGACGTTTTCGACCACCGTCTTCATCGCCGCGCGGTTTTTCTCGGATTTGAACGGCCCTAGCGCCTGCGGCAGCAGGATCACGCGGGTGCCGTTCTTCTTCCAGCGCCGGGTCGATTGCGCCAGTTCCGCGCAGGGATCCTCGCCCCATTGATCGCTGTAGGCGAAGCCCGCCGCGTCAACGACCACGTCGACTTCCCTATCCAGCACCACGCCGTACATCTCGCGCAGCGGGCGCGGGGCGAAGTTGGCGAGGGTGCCCCACTGTATGCCGTAGCGCCACAGCCAGGCCTTGGGGTAGAAGCCCAGCTGCACCAGCTTACGGAACGGTTGTTCGGCTTTCTTCGGAGTCGGCGCCATGACGAAGGTAGCGTCGGGATACCGGGTCCTCAGCTTCTGCAGCGCCGCGTGCAACATCAGCTCAGCGCCTTTATTGACGAAGCCTGCCTTTCTGATCTCGATAATCATCGCTTACCTCAGTTGTATACGATCAAGTCTTTCTCGGTCTTCTTGTCCGAATAAGGAATCCCTCCCGTTGGATCGGCATAGCCCACCGCCAAGAGCATCACGGTGCGCTCCTGATACGTTAGGCCCAGTATTTTCGCCAGTTGGCGTTCTCTTTCTTCAACGTCTGGCCAGTTGATCGAGCAGCTCGACAACCCCAGGCTTTCCAAGGCCAGCATCAGCTGCATCGCTGCCAGCGAGCCGTCGATATAAACCACGTGGCGGTCGCGTGCTTCCGGGTAGCAACCGAGGTCGCCGACCACGGCAATCACGCAGGGCAGGTTGTCGTGAAAACCTGCGGTGCCTCCGGCGCACTTGGCGACCTCGGCGGCCTTTTCCTTGCCGTTGCTGACATAGAAACGGAACGGTTGGCGGTTGCAGGCCGATGGCGCCAGCGCGGCGGCCCGCACCGCCTGCTCGAGCAGCTCGTTGCTGACCGGCTTGTCCTTATACCAGCGCACCGAGCGACGACGGCGGAACAGCACCATCAGCTCGTCATAGCTGACCGGGCACTCAGGCAGCTGGCTGTGCGGGTAGGGCACGCAGCGGTTGGTGTCGTCAGGCGTCTGGGTGCTGGTGAAGGCGCGCTTGGCCGAGTCGATGCGTGGCGTGCTGCCAACGGCGGAAAAATAGTCGGTGAGCACATCGTTGGCCCAGCGCTGCTGGCCGTTGATGACGCCCGTCTGGGTCGCATTGGCATAGCAGCGGACCGTAGGGCCGATGTAGTCCTCGGCAAAGGTGCTGCGTCGAGGGCGCATGATCAGCCCTTTTTCCAAGCGATGAACGTTGCGGCGCAGAAAGGCGTCGTTTTCGCCCTCTCCGCGCATCCGTTTGGCGAAATTCAGCCGGCCTAGCAGCACTGCGCGGTGCTCCCGGTCAAACTCGCGGCTGATCAGGCAGTAATAGACCGAGGCCAGGAATCCGCTGGAGGAAAACAGGCGGACCAGGGCCAGGCCAGTGTTGTCGCGGGTGGCCTTGATCGCGTTCTTGACGGGATCAGGCAAGGCTCTGGCGAGCGACATCAGGCTCATCGGGCGGCTCCTACTGCATTGAATGCGTAACGGACGGGGCTGAACATCGATTTGGTCATCATGTAGAACACCGGGCGGGTCTTCTTGTGCACCAGCAGGGCAGCGTAGGAAGCAACCGCATAAGAAATGAGCGTGGCCATGGCGGCGCCTTCGCCGCCGTAGTGTGGAATCAGCAGCAGGTTGATGCCGATGTTGGCCAGCGCGCCCAGGCCCTGAGTGATCAGCGAAAACATCAGTGCGCCCTCGATCAGAATCCAACGACTGAACGCGGCCCGCATGAAGATGAACACGCCTGCCCAGATATGGATGGTGAGGATCGCCGCGGAGTTCTGGTACTCGTCGCCAAACAGCAGGGCGATCACGGGTTCGGCGACGAGCGACACCAGCACTGCGACGGCAATGGCAAGGATGAACAGGACATCGAACAGCTGCTGGAAGCGCTTGTTGAAGAGCGCCGGGTCGGCGGCGTGCAGCTTGATCAGCTTTGGGAAGAACGAAGCGACAATGGCGATCGGCAGGAAGTACCAGGCTTCTGAGAGTTGCGCCGCAACGGCGTACACACCGACTTCCTCGGCGCCCACCATCCACTTGAGCATGACCTGATCGATCTTCATGTAGACCACCGCGAAGATCGAACCGAGGTACAGAATCCAGCCCTGGCTGAGCAACTCCTTGGCCTTGGCCAAGCTGGCTTTCCAGCTCATCAGCGAGACGGTGGTGGTGCCTTTATAGAGCATCGCGAGAATCAGCGCCGCCATCGCGAATTGCGCCGTGTGGGCAAAGGCGAAAGCGATCACCCCGGCGCCGCCGAACACCATCAGCAGTTTGAGAGCCGCTGACAGCAGGATCGCACTGGACTTGGCGATGGCCGGGTAGCGGGCCTGCACCTGGGACTGGAACCAGTACTCCACCACGTCGAAGGTCTGGAAGAAGATGGCCGAGGCGACGATCAGCAACATCCAGAACTCGGTACCGCCGACTTCTTCGAACAGCGATGCGTAAACGAGCACCAGGACGAAACCAATGGTCATGCCCGTCAGCTTAAGCATGAACGTGGTGCCCAGCGTCTCCGGAACCTTGTCCGGCTGCTTTACCACCTCGCGCACCACCAGTCCCGCCAATCCCATGTGACCGGCCGAGGCGAAGATCGCGGTCATGGAAATGGCGTAGGCAAGAATCCCGAACTGTTCCGGTCCCAGGTAGCGGGCCAGCACGATCGCCATGAGAAAGCCCACGCCGATGTTCAGCAACCGCTCCGCCATCATCCATGAAGCATTGAACAGGTACAGTTTGAGTTTGTGGAAGAGGGTGGTGATTGCGCTCATCGAGTGGCTCGGCTCCTCAAGGCTGGCTCCGTGGTGGCAAGCAATGCCTTCAGTTGCGCTGGAGTGGCGACGCACAGCAGACCGTGGTTTGCCTGGCATGTTCCGGGCGTAAACAATTGGAAATGTATCGCGGGTCAGCCGGGCAAGGCGCTGGCGAAAGGCCGTTAGAGCAGGTCGGTTTGCAGGAAACTGGCGGGCTGACAGCAGGCGAAACGGTCGGCCGGAGGCTCAATTGGGCACGCGTGACCCATCGCGTGGGCGACTGACGGTTACGCGGGCATTTCCTGGCAGTGCTTAATCTGATGGCCTTTTCATTTCAAAAGTGGAACTTTTGCCATCACGCCTGTTCTTAACCCTGCTGCCGCTGCTGGCCGCTCCCTGACCCATCTCGATGTGCCATGGAGCGCCTAGCACGGCGACCAGCCCTCCGCCTTGGGGCTGGTGCAAGGCTGCCGCGAAGGATCTCGCGAAACGTCAGGACTGACGCAAGGAATCGCTGCTGGAAGCGGCCGAAGGGACAGGACTCAGCCAGACAGAAAAGCCCCGCATCGTTTGATGCGGGGCTTTTTTGCGTCTGGCTATGCGACTAGGTTCGCTGACTCATACCGTTTCCGGGTGGTCCTGGTGGACGCTTTCGTTGCTTGCGAAGTTAAAGCTCGCGCGTCCCTTGCCTGCTCCCTTGGCCTGATACAACGCTTCGTCGGCCAGCATCAGCGCTTCAGAAAACTCGCCTCCAGACCAGAGTGCGCCGCCGACGCTGCCGCCGATGGTGATCTTTTCGCCCGCCAGCAATACCGGCTCAGCCAGCCTGGCAATGATGCGCTTGGCCGCGCGCTGTACATTGCGCACGGACTCGCCCTTTCGCAGGCGCAAAAGCAGGACGAACTCATCGCCGCCATGGCGCACCGCGATATCACCGTCGCGGATCGAGGCGGAGAGCCGCAAACCAACCTCATGGAGCAACGCATCGCCGGCGGCATGGCCAAAGCGATCATTGATCGGCTTGAAGCCGTCGAGGTCCAGGCATAACACGCCAAAGCTGCATTGAAGCTCGTCTGCTGTACGCACGGTTTCGACGTATTTCTGCAGCGCTGCTCGGTTTGGCAGTCCGGTTACGGTATCGCGATAAGCAATGCCTTCGACGACCGCCAACTGACTTCTCTTGCGGGTCAGGCTGTCCACCAGATGCCGTATCGCAACGCTCAGGGCTTCAACTTCCCGCGTGCTTGTCAGTAACGGGATGCGGACATCAGCTCCCTCGGAAATACGAGCGGCTGCGTCAACGATCTCCTTTAGCGGTCGTGTGATCATGCCCGCAGCAAACCAGCCAATCGCTGCGAAGGCCAAGGACAATAGGGCGCCCCAGGCAAAGATTTCATTGCGCAACTGGCGTGCTTCGGCGAACGCGAGCTCAACCGGCTGACGGGCAATGACTGTCCACCCCAGTCCCGGATAGTCTTCGAAGCCCAGGCTTTCGGCAAAACCGGTCAAGTACTGCGTGCCGTCTGGCCAGTGCACAACAGACCAATTCTGCACGGGGCGATCTTCGAGCCTGATGCCAATGGGCTTGCCGATCATCTCCCTGGGGCCGAGCAGCACCGTCCGGTCTTTGCTGACGACGAGAAACTCCAGCCCGGGCAAACGCTTCTGCAACGGTTCAAACAGTGACCGGCCCACCTCGTCAGCCCACTCCCAGGACAGATGGGTCGCCAGCACGCCTACCAGTGCCCCGGCGGCGTCGCGCACCGGCATGCTGATGTCGACAAACTTCATCGCCTCTCCCGACAGGTTCGGGAGCAGCTGGGCCAGGAGCACCGCTTCGTGGACATCGCCGATAAAGGTAGTTTCCAGCCCGTTGGTGAACACGGGTCTGGCCGAAATATCCACGCCCTCCAGCAGGCCGTCGGTCGACGCTACGACCTTGCCACTGGCATTGGTGAGACCAATCCAGGAGTAGCTCGGAAAGTGATCGCTCAGATCATTAAGAAGCGCGCGGGCTTCGCCAACATTCTCCGGATTGCGAAGCGCCTGTAGCTCACTGAGCACAGCCAGTTCCTGGGAGCGCCCGCTCATGTCCCGGTCAAGGCGATCAACCATGGAAAATGCAGCTTCTCCAAGCTGCAAGCCTGTCCATTCCTCCAGACGCGAAATGGAAGATTCACCAATGGCGGCGCCGAAGATGCAGCTGAGTACAAGGACAACCGAGGCGACAACGATTGCGAAACGAGCCCGCAAGCTGCGTAGAGGAGAGTTAAGCATCAAGCGCAACCGTGAGAAATAAGTCAAAACGCCATCATCTGCCCGGCGTAACACGCCGCTATGTCGGCCTCGGGTCTGGATTCTTCAATTAAAACAATCGCAGCGACCGATTACGGGCTCTCGCGCAAAGCCCCGGCACGCCGCCGATGAGGTCATTTCGTCCCGAGCGCTGCATGAAACAAAAAAGGCCCACCATGCGGTGAGCCTTTTCTGTTGTTTCGTATGGTGCCGGCACCAAGAGTCGAACTCGGGACCTACTGATTACAAGGTATTTAGCTTTAATCTAAAAATCAGCTACTTAGCCAAACGTTTCTTACGTGCCTCGTCCACTGAAACGCTGCTGGGAAATGCCTTGCTCAGTCCATTTTACGCTACGTTTTCCGGTGGTGATGTAATTATGATGGCGGTCCTGCTGGAAGGGAGACGATCATGTACGATGACGATGACGATGACGATGACGAGGGCAGGCCGCGCCCGGCAAAGATTTCCGAACGCCGCGATACCATTGCTGGGTGGATTCGCGACGCAGGAAAAAAAGGGCTGACGGCCCCTCAGATCCATGCTCGCCTGCTTGACGAGCTGGACACTGAGCTGACGATAAAAACGGTGCAGCGTGATCTGAATTTCTTGCTTAAGTGCAAGCGCGCTGAGCCGCAGAAAGATCCGGAACACGCAGCGCCGCGATGGCAGTTCGTCCATAACGCGGAGGCGTTGACACCCGTCCGCTCGAGCGACACCAAGCTTTCCAGCGCTGATCTTAAGTCCGCACGGGTCGCGCTGGGTATCGTCATGCTGTACGAGCAGGCCAGCCATTTGCTTCCACTGGCGGCGCTTAATGATCTGCGTGAGCACTACGAACGATCCAAGCTGCTGCTTACCCGGCATGCACCTCACGATGGCCGCTGGCTCGGCAAACTGGTAACCGGCACTCAGCACGTTCAACTGCATCAGGCGGCGATCGATCCGCAGATACTTGAGCAGGTCCAGCTTGCCTTGCTCGGAGGCTATCAGCTGGCGGTACGTTACTTCGCAAGCACTCGGCAAGAAGAGCGTAACTACGAGCTGCATCCCCTGGGTCTTTCCTACCAAGACTCGAGCATTTATCTGGTATGCCACTCCGGCAATGCCGATCAAATTCGCTGTTTACCGTTGCATCGGTTTCGCAAGGTTCGGCCACTGGAAAGCCGTTTGACCAAAGTGCCACGGGACTTTCAGCTCCGAAATCACGTGCAACGCATCCTGGTCGAACCTGAACCAATAGCACTCAAAGTGCGCATCAATGACCGATTGCGTCAGCGGCTGGATGAAAGTGAAACTCCGCTAACGCACGACCAGATATTTACCCCTCTAGACGATGGCTGGCACCTGCTCGAATGCCGCATCGCCTACACCCAGGGTCTCCTATGGTGGATTCTCAGTCATGGCGCCACAGTCGAGGTGCTTGAACCGGCAAGCCTGAAGGCTCAGGTGCGAGAAGTCGTGCGAGGCATGGCCAGCCTTTACCTCGACGAAGAAGCCGACCTGACGACTAGTCCTCGCCCTAACGCGTTACAAGGCCGAGCGACATGAGTTGTCGTGCGGATATGGAAAATCACCCAGACGCCTCTTTTATAAGGAACCCTATGAATCGCAGTCAGTACCTGGCTCAGCGCGACGTGCAACAGTTCATCGAATGGCTCGTTCCCCATCTGACTGATGAGGGGAGCCTCAGTCATGGTTTTGTGGACCGGCGTTCGGGCCGGCAATGGCAGTTCGCAGGCCTTGAAGATGCCTGCGAGCAGTATCGCTGGCCATCCCGGGGCGCGTTTGGCATACCGGCAGGCGAGACGCTGACCGACAACGATCAGGTGCTCCGGACTTTGCGGGACGCCCTGCGCAAAGCCCTCGCCTGCGGCGATGCACAGGCGACCTGCAGCGCGGCCTGTCATGTGATGGTCTGGGGAGGCGTGCAGAATGGCAATATCCGATGGCTGGAGGAGAATGCCGAGTCTCTCGCCGAGACACTCGAGGCTGTGACTGCGGCCTTGGACGCAGGCGAGCTGGCAGGTGTGCTGCTGGATACGCAGCTGCGCTTCAATGCCGGAATGACCAAGGTCTACTCGCTACTGGCCAAGGACCTGATCATCTATGACAGCCGCGTCGCCGCTGCGCTGGGCTGGCTGGTCGCAACGTATTGTCGAGCCCAAGCGTTAGCCGCAGTGCCTGCGCCACTCGCATTTCCCTGGGCGCCTGCTAAGGAGGGCTTGGGCGCAGCTAACCCAAAAAATCGCAACCCCGCGATAGAAGGCCTGCGCTTTCCAAAGCTGCAGTCCGGCCCGATGCACGCCGAGTGGAATCTGAAGGCCAGCTGGATGCTAGTCGAAACGTTGAGTCGTGACCACAGCAGCCGTTTCGCTCAGCCGGGCCCAGTTGATAGCCTGCGGCGGCTCGAAGCGGCGCTTTTCATGCTGGGTTATGACCTGCCCCCGCAGCCGCTCGCTCGGCAAGCTATGGTTCAGGCGCCGCTAACAGAGGCCAGCTCCGCCGAGGCGTCGACTTCGGCCTGGAACGAATGCTACACCGCAGCCCGAGGCAAGCAGTTCCATTACCGGATCGAGCCTGATCGAATCGTTCTCAAGGACGGACGAATATTTCTACGCGAGCACGTCAACGCCACGCTCGAGTGGCTCAAGGAACACTTCGGCAGCAATCCTTTTCCACTCGCTAATTCCGCCCAATATGTTCCGACCGGCGCATCGCCGGCAGGGATTGGAGTGGCTTATTTCACAGCAACGTTTGGCAAGGGCAGTCCGCCGCATACCAGTGCGCTGGCGGCCGTGCTTGTCGAGCTGGGCGTTTTGCTGCGGCAGCCGCGCAGGAGCTGGGTCCTTTCGGCTGAATGTCTGACAGCAGGGGCGATCGATATCGGACCGGTGCTGCAGGACGCAGTGGATTTGGCTGAGGCACTCTAAACGACGGCTATTAGGCTGCCGTGCCCCTGAGCCAGCGTCTATATGGCACTGGCTTAGGGCCCGGCAGTTTCTCGTAGCCGCTAGCGAACCGGTACGGGGCCGTTCATGCACTGGTAGCCCGGGTACTGCGCTTCAGCGGTTATCTTCGCCATCGCCGAGCTAGTTGCCTGGACTGTCATGATAAAGCTGGCACGCGGGCCTGCGGACGATACGACCCGGCGCATCGATACTTGGTAGGTCTTCATACGGAGCCCTCATCGGTGAAGTCCTGCCCACTGTGCAAAACCCCTGCGACGGGTTATGTCGCGATGCCCTACGGTTTCGGGGGCCCGCACACGGCGGGGTGCGACAGGAGGTGTCGGTCGCCGCGTTGACGATTTGCTTGTCAATCTAACGGCTGGAGGTTTCATGTTGCCGATCCTATCGTTAGCCCAGGCCCATTGGCGCCGGCAAAGCGCAACGCCTGCCGAACAGCTGCGTTATGCCGCGTTGCACGAACGCGCTGCTGTGCCTGACGCACCAGCCGAGGCGCTCAATGAACTGGGTTGTTTCTGGCTGGCCGGCCAGCGGGACGAGCGGCTGGCTCGCGGCTTGTTCATTGCAGCGGCGCGATACGGTTCGCTAGAGGCGCTGCTTAACCTTGGCTACGTCCATTGGTATGGCAAGGGCGTGGCGGTGAACGAACGCAGGGCGCTTGCCTGCTACTACCAGGCGGCAGCGAGAGGCTCGATCGACGCCAGGTACGAGATTGGGCAGATATTCTTAGGTTCGGATGACGAGCGTCTTCCAGCGCCGCGCAAGGTTGCAGCGGGTCTGCTGCGCGCATATCGGCACTTTCAATCCGCAGCTGGTGATGGTCACGTTGAAGCAATGTACTCCTTAGGCGACCTGCTGCTGGATACCGATTTCAGTGAGAGAGACGAAGCCAGCGGCCTGTACTGGTTGATGTGTGCGGCTGGTCACGGCCACCCCCTGGCAGCTGACCGGCTGGCGCGTTTCTACCTCGACGAGCCTCGCTTGGAAATGCCGGACCCCGGCAACTTGATGGGAAATTTCTGGCGCAACTACCGCACGCGCCGCGATGGGCTGGTGAACGACGAAATGGAGAAGGAATCATGATGGATGCGATCGATATTGCCGGTCTGTTGCGGCCCGTGCAGGCCGCGGTTGAGGCAGCGGGTGAGCTGATAATCCGCGAATGGGAGCGTGAGGGTGGGCCGCGCGGCAGTGGTGACAAGGCAGCGGTCGACGAGGAAATTGAACGGCTGCTCTATGATCAGCTGATCGGGCTGCTGGATGCCGACTTCTGGGGTGAGGAGACTTGCCAAAGGCTCACTGGCCAGCGATTTTGCTGGGTGGTGGACCCGCACGATGGAACCCGGGATTTCCTGCTCGGCTTGCAGGGCAGCGCCATCTCCGTGGCCCTGTTGCGCGACGGGCAACCGGTGCTCGGAGTTGTCTACGCGCCAATCAGTCCAGATCGGGGCAGAGACTGCATAGCCTGGGCCGAAGGACTACCGCATCTACTGCGCAACGGTGCTGCTCATCCGGTTGATCTTTCCAACGCGCGACTCGAGGCGGGAAAGATCGTCTGGTTGAGCGCGGCTGCCTCCCGTAAACCAGACGCCAACATCCGCTTGTGCGAACCGGCTCGTTTCGTGGCCATGCCGAGCATCGCCTATCGGCTGGCCCGAGCGGCCGCCGGCGATGGCGTGGCGGCGGTATCTTTGACCAGCCTGTCGGCACATGACGTCGCTGCCGGGCATGCGCTGCTGATTGGGGCGGGCGGTGTGTTGCTTAACCAGAGCGGACGGCCGTTGGGTTACCGAAACATGGAACTGGTATGCACCCGCTGTTTCGGCGGCGGGCCGGCGGCTTGCGCCGCACTTGCGGGCCGCCCCTGGAGCCAGGCCCTCAATGAGCGCAACGATGAACAGCGCAATATCCCGGCGCCGGCAGTGTTCCCTCCGGTTTTGAAGCTTCAACGCGCGTTTGGCTGCTTGGCGGCGCTGATTATCGGCGACAACCTGGGCGCACAGGTGGAATTCATGAGCGCGACAGAGATTGCCGAGCGTTACGCGTCCAGCTCTCTGACGATGCACGACGGCGGCACCTGGAATATTCAGGCTGGGCAACCCACTGACGATGGGGAGCTGGCGCTAGCGCTGGCGAGATCGTTGATCCAGCAGGGTGGCCTCAACCCTTCGGACACTGCGCAGCGCTATGTGGATTGGCTGCGGTCGGAGCCCTTCGATGTTGGCAACACTACCCGTCAGGCATTGCTTGGGCCGCTTCGCCAGCCGGCATTGGCGGTAGACGAGGCCTGCCGCGCGCATGCTTCCACCAGCAGCCAGGCCAATGGGGCTTTGATGCGCGTCGCGCCAATCGGAATAGCTGCTCATGGCCATCCGTCGCTGGCAGCGCATTGGGCCAGGCAGGATGCGTTACTCACCCATCCGCATGGCGTCTGCCAAGAAGCGAACGCGGCCTACGCAGCAGCGATCGCAGTTGGCGTCTCGGGTGCGGATCGCCAGGCAATGCTTGATGCGGCATTAGCTGTTCTCCTGCCGAGCACGGAGGGCGACGTTGTAAAGCAAGTACTGGTGGCCGCCGCAGCCGGCGAGCGCCCCGACGATTATCAGCGACAGATGGGCTGGGTGCTGATAGCGCTGCAGAATGCCTTTTACCATCTGCTGGCCGACAACACTGTCGGTCATGCACTGAACGAAACGATCCGGCAAGGCGGCGACACCGACACGAATGCCTGCATCGCAGGGGCTCTGATAGGCGCTGCCGACGGTATCGTGCGCCTCGACTGGGCCCAGCTAGGGCCGTTGCTATCCTGTCGGGCACATCCGCAGTCGCTGCGCCCGCGACCAATGGCCTGCTGGCCGGACGATGCAGGCGTGCTCGCTCAGCGGCTGCTTATGCTGGGTGCTGACGGCTTATGCTGAACGTCGTTGACCTGACGGATAGTAGTCCGCGCTTCACTACTCACCGCTTTGGGCAGAAACGCAGAGAGTGCGCCGTGTGGGTCGAGCTGCGGCTCGAGCCCGATGGGCCAAGCGGCTTCAGACTGCTCATCGAGATGTCGGCGCGACAGCCCTGGCCCGACGGCGAAAACGTGATCCGGCAGCTGCCTATCGTTTCAACCGATCACCTGGCTGCCGGCCAGCTTCTTGCAGCGCACCAGTTGCTTGAGGCCAGCCTGATCGGCAGCGGGCCGGTGCCGCTGCTGGTCGACGACTACGTGCAGGTGTTCGACGGTGTAGCCAGTGGGCAACTGACAGTGGAGATACAGCCGCTTGGCTGGAGCGTTCGAAGCGCCTTGCCTTACAAGCGGCTGATGGCGGTTGTCTTTGCTCCAGCCGAAATGGCGTATGACGAGTATTTGGCTGTTGCGGTTGGCTTACAGGCTCGCCTGCCGGAGGGCGCGCCCTTCAAGGCCGGTATGATCCATCGGCCGTTACAGCAGCCGATGCTGCTTCTGCTTGGCCAGGTATAGCGATGTCGCGTTCCCGCGCGATTGGCCTCAGCAGGCGAATTCGGTCGAGTCAAGCGTTGCGTCTGCTTCCCAGGGCAAAGCGGGGCGCGTACGGACCAATTTCAGTCTCCCCTCCTGAAAGAGATACGTCTGCAACTTACGGAACCGTCGCACGTTGCCTCTCGGTTGATAGGTGACCACGAAGAATAACAAGGGAGCATGAGCATCCTCCCAGATAGCCCGCGTACGCTCGAGCGCCGTATCCAGTTGGGCTTCGCTGCAGTAGCCAACGAAAGTGCAGAACCGAGCGTCCTGAGAACGCTGGAGTAGCTTGTGGATTTCGTTGATGTCGGTGTTCGCATCCTCCCATTCCCATTCGACAAAGCTAAGGATGGAGTCGTCGCTAAAGCGCAGCACCGCATCGGTTCTACCGCCTTGCTCGAATAATGCCCGCGCACCAAGTAGGGTCGCACTTTGGCGGACAATCACGCCCAGGTGGATGGTCCAGTCCGCGCGGCCCGCTGTGTCATGCGTTTCGGTGACGGGAAAGTCGCGGTACCAGAGGCAGTTAAAAAGCGTCACGAAGTCTTGCACGATCTGATTCATGGATTACTTAGCCTATGGCTTGGAAATGAGGATCCTCGGCATTGAAGCGTGCGCGGCGAAGATACGCGTTGATGCGGACCTAGCGGCCGTACGGGATATCCAGCTCACGTTGCGTTTCGTTGAGGGTCGGCGAAGCGTTGCCGATCATGATGGATGCTGGCCACTACCTCATGCAGACCGGCATGCAGCAGGCTGGTCTCGGTGTCTTCCCTTAGCTGTGCCAGCCAGGGCGAGTCGCCGGAGAAATGGCCCCAGAACTCATGGTCTGCATCAAGCGGGTGTGGCTTGGCTTTCCACAGCAACTGGGGTATCAGCCCTTGGCAGAGACTAAGCCTGCGTAGATTTACTTGCGGCAAGACCGCGCGGCGCATGATTGCTCCGTGGGAATGTGCCACGGCCAGGATCTGCATCAGATGAAGGAGGCAAGGATAGTGGTCGAAGTGCGCACCCTCGGTCAGGTGGTAATAGCGGCTTAGATAATCGTCGCCGAGCTCGGAAAGCTCTTCAAGTACCACGGCGTAGTAGCTGGACGAGGCGGGCGTTATGGGCGAGGTGTCGCTGGTGAGTAGGTGGAGCTTATAGATGGCTCCGTCATCAGCGTGTTGGGCATGTTCTCTAAACCACGCCTGCAGTTCGCCAGGCCGCTTGTAGCTGTCAATCGGCGTATGCGCCTGCTCGGATGCTCCATCCAACCAGTCCGGATTCAGAGCGAAGAAACCGGCCACCCAATCTATGTGGGGCTGCTTGATGACCTTCTTGAGCTCGTCGGCGGTCGACAGCTCGAACTGCGTCAGTTGCAGATCGGAAGGCAGCAGGCGGTTGATCTGCGTTCGCTCGAAACCGTGGGCCTCGAATGCCTCCAGGACGCGAGCGGCTTGGCGGCGAGCCGGGTTGGCGCGGTTCTGTAGCCAGCTGACGAGTTGGCCAAAAGGCCCCAACAGCGAGTTTGCAGTTTGCAGCCATTCCATAAGCGTTCCTTGCGGCTGGAGTCCGTCGAGCCAGTGAATGTCGGAGAGGCGAGGGCGTGGAGTCGCCTCAGCCGAGCGATTCGTCAAAATAGTCGCTGTCGAGCCTTGGCACCTTGAAGAGCTGCGAGCTGACGCCGACCTCATGGTCGAGCATCAGGTTGACCAGGCGTTTGCCGTCGACCAGCACCAGCCCTTCGACCGAGCGCGCGAACTCCACCGCCTGGGCGGTGAAGCCCGATGTGGTCATGAACACGCCGCGCCGGGCCTTCTGCCCGGCCAGCGCGCCGTAGAAGGCCTGCAGTTCCGGACGGCCGACAGTGCTTTGCCAGCGTTTGGCCTGCACATAGACCTTTTCCAGCCCGAGCGCATCCAGCGATATCATCCCGTCGATGCCACCATCGCCGCTGCCGCCGACCTGCTGCAATGCCTGGCGGTTCGCGCCATAGCCCAAGCTGTGCAGCACGTCGAGCACGATATGCTCGAAGCGCGTTGGGCTGGCTTGCAGCAGGCTGTCCAGCAGATCACCGGCGACGCTGGTGCGCAGCTCGAGCAGCGCCTGATCCAGCCGCTCCTGTGGGCTGCTGGTGGCGATTTCAGCTTGGGTGATCAGCGCTTGTGTGTCGCTGCTCTCATCCAGCGAGGCGGCGTCCGGCGCCGGCTTCAGCTTCACGCTCATGTAGTTCATCGCCAGATGCTTGACCTGCTCAGGGCCCAGCGGTGCCTGGTTGCTTTGGGCGAAAGCAAGTCCGTCGCCCGTCAGTTTCCAGTAGCCATGCTTGGCGCTGCTGGAAAAACCGGCGCGCTTGAGCCGGTCATGCGCCCAGCCTGCACGGGTCTTGTAGGTGGCCTGGCCGCTGTTGGTGGTCTCCTGTCGCTGCGCCTCACTCAGGCCGAGCGCCTGGGCGGCCGCCTCGTGGGCCTCGCCCGCCGTAGCGCCCTCGGGGCGCGCGGCGAGAAAACGCAGGATGGGCTCGATGAACTGATCATAGGTCGGCACGGACATGTTCGTTCTCTTCCTGATGAGATGGCTTAGCCCGATGTAGCGGCCCGGCGACCGCGCTTGGCCTTGGGCGCAGCGGTGCGTTGTGCCTTGATGCGTTCCAGCAGCACGCTGGCCGGCTCGTCGTCTGGGTCCTGCGGCACCAGTTCACCACGGAAAGCCTTGGCTAGGATGCTCTGGGTCAGACGGTCGATGCGCGCCCGGGCGGTTTTGACGCGGGCTTCAAGCTGGTCGGCGAAGACGAAGAGTTGTTCGACGCGGTGGACGATTTCGGTTTGTTCCGCGATTGGAGGAAGCAGAAGCCGCAGCTCTTTCAAAGCAGGCATGTAGATCGTCTTTACTGTAGAGCCCTGGCCCGATTGCAAGAGGTGATCCCGACCAGCCATGAAGGAATACATCAAGTACTTTGGAAGAAGCTGGTCCTTGCATACCCAATTGGCGAAATGCTGCGTTGTTGCCATTGGTCGTCCCATGATGGTGACAAAGCCCACGGAGATATCTCGGGAAAAACAGACCGTTCCCTTTGGCAGGAGGCGTGCGCTAGAGTTTTCAATGCCGAGCATCGTCGGCATGTACTTAGTTTCGAGTATTTCCTTTCCGTCGGCTGCACGGATATCTTGCAGGCTAATCCAAGGAACGTCGCCGTTTTCCCAGTAACCAGGGACACTCTTCCTGGGCGTGTGGCCGGATTCAAGCTCGGCGAGACTCACCAGTTTTCCCCAGTCCCAACCGTTGGGAGCAACCCCTTGGTCCCGCTCAAAGAAAACTAGCGGCGGCTGCGACAAGGGGGAACTGGCGGCTCCACCTCGCCACTCCTCTGTCAACCGCCCGGAAACGGCGGCGGCGAGGACGGATTGGCGGAAGCGTTTGAGCAGCGCAGGTATGCCGTCGATGCGGGTTTTGAAGGTATCGACCTGGGCCAGCAGTTTATCGAGCTTTGCAGCGATTCGGGTTTGTTCAGCTAGCGGAGCTAAGAAAACAGGTAGCTTCTTGCTGTCCCCAAGCGCCAAAGTCATTCTCCCAGTACCTGTAGCCTTACTCCGAGAGTATTCAGCTACAAATGGGGAATTCATATAATGCTCAAGGTATTTTGACTGGACTATATTTCTATTAGGCTTTACTAGCCCTAAACCAACGAAAATGCTGAACTCATCATCCCAGTCTACGATTTTGGCGAAGCCAAGAGTCCCAATTCGAGGGAAAACTATGTCTCCTTTCTCTGGGTGGCAGCGTTTTATAAGTTCTGCGTGCTCTTCTTTTGCGATATAGCGCTCGTATACATTCCAATCAATTGGTTTGTATGGACGTATATTTTTGATAGAGATGAAGCGCACTCCAGATTCGAGGTAGTTTGGAGTTTTGTGTGTTCCATCGGTGACCTTCAAAGATATATCCTCTAGAGAGGCTATGATCCATCCCTCGGGAAGCTCACTCATCACCTGCCTCCTGAGCCACCGAAAGCCCCATTACCTCCGCCACCAACTGCTTCTGCGCCGCCACTTCATCCCCAGCTCCCAATGCTTTCATCAACTCTTCCAGCTCATGCAGGGCTTCGGTTAGCTCGGCCATGGCCTCACCGGCCAGTACTTCCGGGGCGGGCAGGTCAGCTGCATTCAAGCTATCGGCACCCTTCAGCCAGCTGATATCCAGCGAGTCGCCGCGCTCGCGGATCTGCTCGCGGGTAAACACACGGAAGCGGCTCAGCTCGCCAATGCCTTCAACGTTTTCAGAACGCGGGCTATGGCCGGACGAGTCATTCCCGTAGGCATCCTCAAAAGGTTTTAGGTGCTGCGCGCCAAAAGGGGTGCGCTTGCCGAAGCTGGGCATGTTGCTGCGCAGGTCATAGATCCATACGCGGCTGGTGCAGCGCTCTTCCTGGCGTGGATTGTCGGCCGTGCCTTTCTGGAAGAACAGCACGTTGGTCTTCACGCCCTGGGCGTAGAAGATGCCGGTGGGCAGGCGCAGGATGGTGTGCAGGTTGCACTTGTCCATCAGGTCGCGGCGCACGTCGGTGCCGACGCCGGCCTCGAACAAGACGTTGTCCGGCAGCACCACGGCGGCCCGCCCGCCGGGCTTGAGGCCGCGGTAGATGTGCTGGAGAAAGGCCAGCTGCTTGTTGCCGGTGCGGTAGGTGAGGTCGTCGCGGGTAGGCCCGCCGCCGCCCTTGGCGGTGCCGAATGGCGGATTGGAGAGGATCACGTCCACCTTGGGCAGGCTGGCGCCGGTCTGGCCGAGGGCGTTGCCCAGGTGCACCACGCCTTCTGCGTCGCCTTCCATGCCGTGCAGCAGGCAGTTCATCAGCGCCAGCCGGCGCGTGCCAGACACCAGTTCGACGCCCACGTAGGCGTCGGTACGCTGGAAGCGTCGGTCTTTTTCGTTCAGCTCGTAGAGGTCGTCGGTGTGCTGCTTGATGTAGGCATCGGCAGCGATAAGAAAGCCTGCGGTGCCGGCGGCCGGGTCCTGGATAGTTTCGCCTGGCTGCGGCTTGATGCAGCGGATGATGCTGTCGATCAGCGGGCGCGGGGTGAAGTACTGGCCGGCGCCGGATTTGGTCTCGCTGGCGTTCTTTTCCAGCAGACCTTCGTAGAGATCGCCGAGGCCGTCCTCGCGGGCGCTGAACCAGTCGATGCCGTCGAGGCTCTTGATCAGCTGCTCGAGGTGGCGCGGCTCCTTGAGGCGGGTCTGGGCATCGGCATAGATGGCGGCGATCAGCGGGTCTGGGTTCTTGCCCAGGTCCAGCAGCATCTGCCGGTAGTGGTCGAGCAGGTTGAGCCCGGACTTGCCGGCGAGATCCGGCCAGCGCGCGCCTTCGGGCAGCTTGTGGCCAAAGCTTTCGTTGTTCTGGACCTGCTCGTATTCCATCTTGATGAACAGCAGTAGCACCAGCTCGGTGACATAGTCGCTGTAGTTGATGCCGTCGTCGCGCAGGACGTCGCAGAGGTTCCAGAGCTTCTGGACGATGTCGGAATTGGTCATTGGGTACTCGCTCAAACAAGTATTTAGGTAGCAGGCGTCAGTGGGGCGCCTGCCAGAAGGTGTCGTCTTGCCAGTCCAGCGGAAAGCCCATGGCACGGAGGTCAACTTCGGGAAACTCGGCCAGCAGCTCATGCAGGCGCCGGTCCCAGCTGGTATGTGGGCTCGTCTGGCGCATTAAGTGATTGAGGATGGATAGGACTGGATACATGCGTTTGTGCGTACCTGTTTTCAGGTGCTCAGGCCACGCAAACCCGGGCTTTTCTGGCAGCTTGGGTCGAATGCCTAGTTCGCGATTCCACAGGCGAGCATGGTGGGCGCAGATGTTTCGGATGGTTGTCAGGGTGTGCAACCACGACTCCATCAGCGGTGCTACCAAATTCAGGCGCCGTGCAATGGCTTTACGATCAGAGTCGTGTGCAAGACCGGCATAGAGATGAGATAGGTCCCCGAGCGTTAGCTCTTCCACCATTGCCCAGCCAGGCATCAACTCCGGCTCTCTGTAGGTCAGTGGATAGTGGCGGGCATAGCTTTCGTGGGCGCGTTGCCGCTTCAGATGAGCCTTGCGATCGTCGTTGGAGAGTCGGTCGATGTTTTCGCATTCGCGCTCATAATCGCGCAAAGCGCGCTCCTGCTTTTCACGCACGGTATTGAGCAGGCGCTGATGATCATACTTGTGCTTAAAAACCCTAGCGTTCAAATACCAGTGAACACCTCGGCTAGGGCCCATGTGGTTACTAATGACCGCTCGGGCTGCGACTTCCACACGCTCGACAGCGTCCATCGTTAACAGGCGTAGGCGACGGTCAAAATCGTAGAGACGGGTCAGGTTGCGAAAGCCTGTACCGGAACGGAAGCCATGCTGTGGGTCGTCGACGAGCTGAAAGGGGCGCATGTACGGCGTCAAGCGGAAGAAGCTGACCGCTTCCAGGAAGTGCCGGGCGCGCGCTTCGTCTTGGATCTGCAAGCCGCGCGCCTTGAGCAGCGCGATCTGCTCGTCAATATCGATAGCGGGTTTGTCGAAGGTTCTCATGCGACAAAACCTACAGGCATAAAAAACCCGCTCAATTTGTGCGTAACTGCCGAGGCAGCCATAGGCATGGCGGGTGTATTGCGCGCAAGACTATTCATTACGGTCAGTTTTTGCAAGAGCCAGGGTTGAAAGCGATCACCGGTTTCAACTTGCTTGCGTCCATAGGTGGCCGTTGATCTCTTCCAAAACCACCGCGAGATGACCGCCGAGCATCTTGTCCAGCCGAGTGCTGCCGCCGTCATTTCTGAAGGCTTCGCCAATCTGTTTCTCGTCGATCACCACTTCGTGCACCAGCTGCTTGGCTAGGCGGTCCAGCCATTTGCGCTGGACCGGTGTCCACGGTTGCAGGGTGTAAATCTTCTGCATGGCTTTGGCAACGCGTTGCTCGAACGGCAGCAGGGCTTCGCCAAGAGCGGCGCGGCGAATGAAGCCCACGATGCTGGCAGCGATCTCCTGGTTGGTCTGGTTGCGCCAGGCGCTCTGCAGGTTCACCTCGCTGTAGCCGTGCCCGTCGAGCAGCAGGCGCACTTCGCGCAGTTGTTCGCGGGTCAGGTCCTGCGGGCGGTTGACCACCACGCCGAGCGCTACTGACTGGTTGAGCTGGTTCTTGATGAAGTCGTTGAAGCTTTCCAGGTAGTCGGCGGGCTTCTGGTTGGCGCCGTAGTTCTGCTCGCGGACCATCAACTCGTCCGTATGGGTGGAGATCACCGGGTAATTTTCCGATCCGAGCAGGGCATTGACCGTAGCGAGCTGCTCAAGTAGCTGGCTGTGCTGGCGAACGAACTGCGCGGCCTGCTGCGGGCCGAGCCCGTGCAGGTGCTGGTGGAGTTTGTCCGGCGCCACCCCCCAAGTCTCTTCCAGTTCGGCGAGCTTGTCTTTCAGGGTCGGCTTGCTCTCGGCCTTGTGGCTGGCCTTGCGCAGGATGCGCATGACCCGCTGGCTGAGCTGGTCGAGCACATCGTGCGCATGGCTGCTGTCTGGTTGGCTGCCGGGCGCGTCGAGGCTGGCCGGGTTGGTCAACTCGTTGACCAGCTGCTCTAGGCTGATGCTCGGATCTTTCACCAGGGGCTTCATGGTGTCCACTGGCTCAAGGCTGGCGTAGAGATCAACCGGGTCGTAGATCTGGAATACGGTTTTGCCGATCTCGTCGCAGCGGCGGGTGGCGCGGCCCTTCATCTGTTCATAGAGGATGCGTGAGCGCACCCGGCGCATGAAGACGATATGGCAGATGCGCGGCACGTCGATGCCGGTAGTGAGCAGGTCTACAGTGATGGCGATGCTCGGGTAGCGCTCGTTCTTGTACTGGCGGATCAGCTGTACAACCTTGTCACTCTGCCCGGTGATGATCTGCACGGCGGCCTGGTTGTAATCCTCTCCGTGGAACTCCTTGAAGGCTTCGTCGAGCAAATTCTTCACGCGCTCGGCGTGAGCTTGGTTGACGCAGAAGATCATCGCCTTTTCGTCGCCTAAAGGGTCGAGTTCTTGGGCTAGCTGCTCGCAAATCACCTTGTCGAAGCCGGGTGTAATTACGCGGCGGTTGAAAGATTCGATCTCGAAGTCGAGTTCGTCCTCCAGCTCGGCTACGTCGACCTCGCCGGTGCTTGTATCGATGACGCTGACGCTCTCGCCTTTTGCGAAGTGAATGCCGTTCTGGCTGAGCAGGGTCTGGTAGCGGATCGGCGGTTCATGGTCGATCAGCCAGTCGTCGGCCACAGCCTCGCGGTAGCTGTAGGTGAATATCGGGGCGCCGAAGACTTCGCTGGTGTGCTTGGCCGGCGTGGCGGTGAGGCCGATGCGGCAGGCGTCGAAATAGTCAAGCACGCGACGGTACTGCGAGAGGTATTGGCTGAAGTCACGCACCGCCAGCTCGCCTTCGGTCATCTCCTGGTCGAGTGTGTAACCACGGTGGGCTTCATCGACGATGATGCAGTCGAAGGCGTCGATGGGCGGCGGGTTGTCCGACTGGAAGATGCGCCGGACCATGGCCTGCACAGTTGCAACCTGGACGCGTGTTTCAGCCTCGGCGGCCATGTCGCCCAGTTCTTTGATGTCGTAGATTTGTGCCAGCGTGTGGTTCTGTTCAAGTGTTGCTTCGTTGAAGGCCTCGATGGCCTGCTGACCGAGAGCGCTGCGGTCGACAAGAAAGAGGATGCGTCGAAAGCGCTCGGCTTTCAGCAGGCGGTACATCAGGCCGATGATGGTGCGCGTCTTGCCGGTGCCCGTGGCCATGGCCAGCAGGCACTGGCGGCGGTTATTAGCCAGCGCCTGCTCGACGGCCTTAATAGCGTTTTCCTGATAGTCACGGAGCTTGAGGTAGGCGAAGCCTTCCTGCTGGAGTTTCGCCTCGGCCTCCTCGCGGCTGCGTTTGAGCAGGTCGCGCAGACCGTCAGGCGTGTGGAAGTCCTGTAGCGGCCGCCGCAGGTTGGCCGGGCTGCGTAGGTCACGGAACCAGATTCCGGACTGTTCGGCGAGCTGCTTGATGAAGGGTCGGCCGTTGCAGGCGAAGGCGAACGGGACATGGAAGTGGCTGTCCTGACCGTCAGCCCAGCCGGTTGCTGGTCCGGCTGGCTGCAGATCATTGGTGATGATCAGTTGGCGGGCATAGCGCTCGGCCTGAGGGATGCGGTCGGCAATGTTGATGCGCTTGCGTTTGGCTTCAACGATGGCGACCGGGGTGAGGCCAGCGAACAGCACGTAGTCAGCGTTTTGTTTCGGCTTGCTCGTCGGCCACTCGGCAATGGCTTTGTTCTTACCTTTTTCCGGGCGCGCCCCCTTGCCATAGGTAAGATCGAGAGAGTCGGCTTCCCATCCGGCATCGTTCAACTGCTGGTCAATGAGGATGCGGGTGAGGTCTTCGTTGAGGTCGAACTGACTGCTGGCCTGCTGAGTCTTGCGGGCAACCTGCTGTGCGGCCTGCGGCTGGTCCTCCAGCTGTTTGTGCAGCGTGTGAAGGCGCGCTTCGAAGTCGGCACGGGTCCTTTCCAGAGCTGCGTCGTGCTCCAGGGCAATCTGCTCATAGACGCGCGCTTCGTCGTGCATCTGTCCGGCGAGGCTGGCTTGCTCTTCCTTTTCTTGTGCAAGCAGCTCAGCTAGCTGATGGTTACTTTCTAGTTGCTGCCGACTGTCGCCAAGCTCGGCGCGCAGCTTCTCGATCTGCTCCTGCAGCTCTCGCAGCGGAGCACTTGGGTCAGAGGGGGTAATGAACGGGCCAGACTTGAAGCCGCTGCCGGCGTTGCCGAAAGACTGGTGATACCAGATAGCTAACGCGCGCGCGACCTTGAGACCGTCTAGCGCCTCGCGGTGCTGGGTACGAAATTCGTGGGTGGCCTTGTTGCCCTCAATGCGCAGGGTGTGGAACAGGTTGCGGATGTTGCCGTCGAGCTGAATTTCCCGACCCAGGCGGAAAAGCAGATCGGATTGGGAGGTGGTGGCATCGAACTCGATGCCGGCCCGCACTGCCAGATCCTGCGCCAACGCCTCTCCAAGCTGACGCAGCTTGATCAGCGTGGTGTTTGGGTCGCTGGCAAACACGCGCTCGGCCGTGTTGGCGAGCTGCAAGAAGACCGGGTCGTGCTCGTTGAGAAAGGCGAAGTTACTGCTTTCGGCCATGTTCCGTCCTTTGAAAGCGTTCCCGGCTATCCCGGATTCGGTCTGATATCAGGATGATGATGCCAGACGAACAACGCTGACGGTAACCACTGAACCGGTGAATGGCGCAGGAAGAAGTAGGAAACTTAGAAACTGATGCAGCTTGATCTATGCCTGAGGCGGCGCAGTATCGAAATGGTGCATTAGTTCAGTGTTGCCGTGAAACTTGGAGCATCACTTACCTGGTTGTTAAGGTGCATCAAGGTTGCTTTTCCCCGGACTGGCTCAAAGCAACCGGACGCACTAAAAAGGCTATACCTGCTCCAATGCACCGAACGCCACTGGACTGCAACGGCCGTCTCGGTTCGGGTACGGTACGGTAGGTGAAGCCGATGAGCTGCTATCGAACCCGCGAAGACTCAGTCTATCCCCGCCGGATCCACAATCGGCACGCTTAGATCGTAGACATCGAGCATCGAAGCATCGCGATGACCGCTCGCTTCTTGCTTGTCAGCCCTGTTGCCCAAGGTGTCGGTGATCCCCCTGCGTTTAAAATCGTGAAGGCCAAAGCGTTGCTCGGCCGTCATGATGCCCTTATCGATGGCCTGTTTCACCAGTCGCTGCCATGCAGTATCCAAACTCGTTTTTTTCAGTGCTCCGCCATGAGCAGCCACGATGATTCTGCGCTGATCAGGTCGGAGTGAGACTGGCATCTTCTTTCTTGACCAGATCGAGGCCCTTACTTCCTTGGCAGCATTCCACGCTGCTCGTAGGCGTGGCGTCCAGCGCACTATATTGTCGCGGCTGTTCTTGCGTCGGTTCGTGAGTACGCCCACGGGGGTCTCATTCGCGTCAGTCAAGGTTATCGTCTCGATTCCACGTAGACGGCACAGATATGTAATCTCCATGACGTACCAAAGGTAGGGAGCGCAGGCGCCCTTTTCCCCTCGCGCAAGTCTGCCTTGTTGCTGCGCAAACTTAATTATATTTGCCATTACGGTTGGCTCAGGAAGCCTTCGCTGTTTACGTTCCTTGGGCGCCTCAATGCCCTGGGCTGGGTTTGTTTCCACGTACCCGCGGTTGCGGCCCCATTGCATGAGAAGCCGGAGGTATCGAAGCGCATGCGCCGCTTTAGATGGTTTACCTTCCTCGGCGATTCGGTCAATCACGCGCTGGACTAGCGATGGAGTGAACTTACGAACAGCCAGCTCGCCTAGAGGTTTGCCTAGCTTGGTCGGTATGGCGATCAGAACATCGCGTGAGTAGCAGTAGCTCTCCTGTGTTTTCTTGGCCAGGCTTCTGAATTTCTGGCTCTGATGATACTGCTCGGCGAGATAGGCCAAACTGTCTCGGTCTACACCCGATCGTTCCTCCATCAGGCGATGCAGTTCTGATAGCGTGGTCTTTGGGCCGGCTAAATTCTTGCGGCGCTGTTTACCTCCTTCATCTGGATACAGCGTGTACCAGACACCCGAACCACGCGCATCATAGTAAATGCCACGTGGCAGGGAGCTCTGGTCAATGTGCTTTGGTATGTTCGGGTTGGGCTTACGCTGGCGGCCTCTCTTCATTAGAGGATCTCCGCGTCGTATAGCTCTGAGTGGCCAGCACCTGCTCCACCGGCGTAGTTGATCAGCGCAAGCGTCGTCCATAGCCCGTGCCGGCCATAGAAAAACCTGATGCCCTGCGCCTGTAACGAGCGTTCAATGTCAGAGCGCCGCTCATAGCCGGTGATCGCTCTAAGGGCTTCAAAGCCAACGAGGCCCGGTTGTAGCGACTGGGGGCCATTGGGTTTAGCTGTCGGCATGGCGTGTCTCCTGTTCAGTTGCCGACACCCATTTAATGTCACCGAGCTCTGTTTTTTTGGCGTTATCTCGCCACTTCTTTGTAAGTTTCGAAGATTCAAGGCTGTTGACATCGACATGCCGGTAGAGGGTTGTGCGTGAAACCCCGTAACGGGCAGCGACATCCATAACCCGAATATCCGGGTCGCGTAGCAGGGCTCGAATTTCCCGTATCTGCTGGGGATCCAAAGACGGTCGGCGGCCTCCTTTGCGCCCCCGGGCTCGGGCGGCAGCTAGACCCGCCCTGGTGCGTTCACGAATCAAGTTGCGCTCGAACTCGGCTAGAGCGGCAAACACGTGGAAGATCAGCCTGCCAGCGGCACTGCTGGTCTCAATTCGCTCCGTGATGGATTCGAAGCCAACCCCAACGGCGTCCAGCTGGCCAATGATGCGCACGAGGTCCGCCAGTGACCGCCCCAATCTATCGAGCCGCCATACCACAAGGGTATCGGCAGGGCGCAATGCCTTCAGGCAATGAGTAAGTTCCGGACGATGTGATGACCTGCCGCTAACAGTT
The DNA here is from genome assembly GCF_053470365.1 of Stutzerimonas tianxiuensis. Lineage (NCBI taxonomy): Bacteria > Pseudomonadati > Pseudomonadota > Gammaproteobacteria > Pseudomonadales > Pseudomonadaceae > Stutzerimonas > Stutzerimonas tianxiuensis. Next base: position 241,848 of record NZ_JBPVWS010000007.1, read on the forward strand.
TCCTCATAGACATCGCTGCACCCAGCCAAGGAAATAGCATCACGTTGAAGGTCGAGGTTTTGGTCGTCGGTTGACACTCGGGCATAACCAATCCGCTTTCCCATACGAATTTCCTGCATAGATATCGGTACGGGAAACTTGACACGGGAAGACGAAAACCCAAGCCCACAACGGGCGCTGGTGCGCTGTTACATAAACGACCGTTTTTGGTACTGCCAATATGGACGGTGCCTAGCAACACAGCAGATCTTTTCGTCGAGTAACGACGCTGTTGCCAAAACGGAGGGAGTGCGGCAACGGGAGGGCGTGGCGGGGAATACTGGGACAGATTTCTTATCTGACAAGAATGTGGTCGAATACCGAGCCAAATGAGCACCGGCGGTTGCCATCCTGATGCCTCCACTAATAGGAGGTGCCATGCCAAGCATTCAGTTGTTGTCCGAAACAGAACTAGATCAGCTCAACTATCAAATGTACGGTGCAAGCATGGAAATCGCCAAGGCGTATCTGGCTAGCATCAGCGCAGTGATCCGCAGTCCGATCACTGAGCGAGAGCTGTATACACATCTGTTGATCAGCGTACGAGTTCATTCCCCAGGTTCATGGTCCGCGAGCTGGTGCAAAAAAGTGCCGGTGATGGACACTCCCCAGTCGAAACGCACCGTAGAAGGGCTGCGAAAGAACGCGCGGATACCCTCAGGGCGCTACGTCACCCGGGAGCTGCCCAAGGGTAATGGGGACCGTTATCCGAATTCCACCTTCAAGGCTCTGCCAATAGAGGTGCGAGATATCGCCATCTACTACGAGGGATTGTTGGCGAAATTGCGCCGTGCAGCCAAAGACAATCGCGCCATGAAAAAAGCAGAGTTTTATTGCCTGGAGCGTGGAGCAAAGGCGTTGGCTGAATGCACGACCTCGATAGAACGATGCCGGCAGGTGCTCGCGGACGTGGAGGCGCAAGGACTACGCGACCTCAAGCCGCTGACTAATCTGGTTAGCCGCAGCCAAGAACTCGCCTAAACGCAGTCTTACGGTTCACACCAACACCCCGCGACCCATTACGCACCGGTTAAACCTGCTGCGTAGTGCCATGATCCTCATGCGTAGTAATTTATGGTCAGCTACGCAGCCAACCTCTACGCAGAGGTGCTCAAAACAAGGGTAGAAGCTGTGAGGCCCAGAAGCCACGGGGCCTCCAGCGCATTGCCATGCTACTACGCACGCCGGCCTAGTTTGCGTAGTGTGCAAAAAAGCGCGACCTTCATCCTTAGAGATATTAAAGGGAACGGATTTTTCTACCTCTGGACGCTACGCACCAGCCTGTACCGTAGAAGTGAAAAGAGGCATTAGGAAGAAGTAACTACCCCGTGTCGCGCAGCGGATGATTGCGGCGATGCCAGGGCAGGCGAGAGTGGATAAGTTGGCGCGTAGCGTCTGTAAGACTGCCAGCAATGCATCAGGTTTACTCTGCCAGGATTGATTCAGCTTCTCCCGCAGCAGCTGCCAATTTAGCGATGCTGATCGAGTAGAGCATGGGGCTCTGATGGAGGGCTGCTCCCGGCCCAGAGTGTGTAAAAACGTCTGATCAAACCCTTGCTATGATTTCGAGGATTTCATCGTAAGGGTCGACCATG
>NZ_JBPVWS010000008.1:0-240010 GCF_053470365.1 Stutzerimonas tianxiuensis
CCGCGCATTCTACAGCAGCCTTGTTTCTCGTCAAGCTGTTTTTGAAGAAGTTTTTCTTTCTTCTCAACCGCTTGCGCCTCCGATCAACCTAGCGTCTCTCGTCAGCGGGAGGCGAAGCATACAGCGTTCAAACCCGCTGTCAACCACCTCTTTCAACCGCTTCCGATCAACCTGACCGAAGCCACTAACAGAGCCAACCCACCACCCTGTCAGCCCGGCGCATTCTACTCGAATTCGCCATCCGTGCAAGCCTTATTTTTCTCTAACTTCTTGATTTACAAGAGGTTTCGCCAAAGGCCTGCGCCGGAGAAGGTGCGCATTATAGGCACTCAGATTCTCACGTCAACGATTGTTTTAGCTTTGATTGAATTAAGGAACTGAGGCCGTCTACGCTGCCTATATATGTACCAACATCGGACCTACCTTGGATTCCTTCAAACTGAGTTCTACAGGCCTTACACTCATATCCTCATCCTCATCCTCATCCTCATCATCCGAAGATCGATATGCCGCGCATACCTGTAGAGCCGCTCGACCTGCTGTTACTTCCGACCTGGCTAGTCCCAGTCGAACCAGCTGGTGTTGTGCTGAAGAACCATGCGCTGGGAATCCGTGACGGGCGCATTGTGCTGATAGCTCCCCGTGAAGAGGCCGATCAGTACCTCGCTAATGAAACGCGTGACCTTTCCGGAATGCTTCTTGCGCCAGGGCTTGTAAATGCTCATGGCCATGCAGCGATGACCCTTTTCCGGGGACTGGCCGATGATCTGCCGCTGATGACCTGGCTACGCGAGCATGTTTGGCCAGCAGAAAGCCGGTGGGTCGATGAGGCGTTCATCAAAGCAGGCACCGAGCTGGCTATCGCGGAGCAGCTGCAAAGTGGCATCACCTGTTTCTCTGACATGTACTTCTTTCCAGAGGTTGTCAGCCAACTCGCTCACAAGCACGGGATTCGCGCGCAAATATCGATTCCGGTGCTGAACTTCCCCATACCGGGTGCCCGCGACGCCGATGAGGCTCTTCGTAAAGGCGTCGCGCTGTTCGACGACCTCAAACACCACCCGCGCTTGAGTATTGCCTTTGGCCCCCATGCTCCCTATTCGGTTAGCGACGATAAGCTGGAAAGCATCCGCACGCTGGTCGCGGAGATGGACATCGGGATTCATATGCACGTCCACGAAACTGCAAATGAAGTAGAAGAAGCGATTCGCGAGTATGGCGAGCGCCCGCTCGCTCGCTTGGCCCGCCTGCAGCTACTAGGGCCGCGCTTTCAAGCAGTGCACATGACCCAGGTAAACGACGACGACATCGCTCTGCTGGTGGAGCACAACTGCAGCGTAATCCATTGCCCTGAGTCCAACCTCAAGTTGGCCAGCGGCTTTTGTCCTGTGGAGCGTTTGTGGGAAGCGGGCGTCAATGTGGCCATCGGTACCGATGGGGCGGCCAGCAACAACGACCTTGATCTACTAGGAGAAACCCGCACCGCGGCGCTGCTTGCAAAAGCCGTATCGGGCTCAGCGACCGCGCTCAATGCCCATCGTGCATTGCGTATGGCGACGCTCAACGGTGCACGGGCGCTCGGGCTGGACGACCATACCGGCTCCATCGAAGTCGGCAAATTTGCAGACCTGGTAGCCTTCGATCTGTCGCGCCTAGCGCAGCAGCCTGTCTATGATCCCGTGTCTCAACTGATCTATTCCTGTAGCCGGGATTGCGTGCGACATGTGTGGGTCGCTGGCAAGCACCTGCTCGACGACGGTCAACTGACCCGTATGGACGAGGAACAGCTCATCGCCACAGCCCAGGAGTGGGGAAACAAGATCGGCTCTAAACACTGAGGCGAGGCTACCCTCAACCGAAACTCCGCGACAAACTGACTTACACGAAGCCTTCTATTAGATGTCCTGCATCCGACCAAAGCTGGCAACATGGGCATTTGCAGCTCAAGCTTCCCCTTCAAGCTTCTAAATGGAACAGACCATGAGCAACGTCGACCACGCCGAAATCGCCAAATTCGAAGCCCTCGCCCATCGGTGGTGGGATCGCGAAAGCGAGTTCAAACCGCTCCACGAAATCAATCCGCTCAGGGTCAACTGGATTGATGAGCACGTTTCGCTGGCCGGCAAAAAGGTCTTGGACGTCGGCTGCGGTGGCGGAATTCTCAGCGAAGCAATGGCTCAGCGTGGCGCTACCGTGACAGGGATCGACATGGGCGAGGCGCCTCTGTCCGTTGCCCGCTTGCATTTGCTTGAGTCAGAACTGGAGATAGATTACCGGCAAATCACTGCCGAGGCGCTGGCCGAGGAAATGCCTGCGCAGTTCGATGTGGTGACCTGCCTCGAGATGCTCGAACATGTGCCGGATCCCGCTTCGGTCATTCGGGCTTGCTACAAGATGGTGAAGCCCGGCGGACAGGTATTCTTTTCGACGATCAACCGCAACCCGAAGGCCTATGCATTCGCCATTGTCGGCGCTGAATATGTGCTGCAGCTGTTGCCGCGCGGTACGCATGATTATCGGAAATTCATTCGCCCCTCGGAGCTTGGGGCCTGGAGCCGCGAAGTCGGGCTACTGGTAAAGGACATCATCGGCCTGACCTACAACCCCCTGACAAAACACTACAAGCTGTCACCTGACGTGGACGTGAACTACATGATCCAGACACTGCGGGAGGCGTGATGCGTCTGCGTGCGGTTTTATTTGATATGGACGGTACGCTGCTCGACACCGCGCCGGACTTTATTGCCGTGGCGCAGGCCATGCGTCTGGCGCGCGGCCTCGAGCGCGTACCTGACCAGCATGTGCGTGACGTCGTTTCCGGTGGTGCCCGGGCAATGGTACTCAGCGCTTTTGATGTCGACCCGCTTTCCGACGAGTTCGAGTTATTACGATTGGAGTTTCTGGAGCGCTACCAACAGCATTGTGCAGTCGAGAGCCAGCTATACGAAGGAATGGCAGCGTTGCTCACCGAGATCGAACAAGCCGATCTGATCTGGGGCGTGGTTACCAACAAGCCAGTGCGTTTCGCCGAGCCGATCATGCAGCAACTGGGGCTTTCTTCTCGCTCCGCCGTTCTGGTCTGCCCTGATCACGTTAGCAAGAGCAAACCCGATCCTGAGCCGATGCTGTTGGCCTGCAGCCAGTTGGACCTCGATCCTGCAACAGTCTTGTTCGTTGGAGACGATCTTCGGGATATCGAGTCCGGGCGTGCTGCAGGAAGCCGCACGGCTGCTGTGCGTTACGGCTATATCCATCCCGATGACAATCCAGATACCTGGGGCGCGGATGTGGTGGTAAATCACCCGCTTGAGCTGCGCAGGTTTCTCGGGTCGCCAAGGCTCGACTGACCGACAACGGCCATCACCACTTTCACGATAATTACCAATGGGCGATCGCCCTACTCTGTTTTCTACGAGGCTTCAGATGTTCGAGTACTCAGCCCGCCCCGACCTGCTCAAGGATCGGATCATCATGGTCACCGGAGCAGGCCGCGGAATTGGCGAAGCCGCCGCAAAAGCCTACGCAGCACATGGGGCGACCGTGCTCCTGCTAGGCAAAAACGAGGACAACCTCAACCGGGTCTACGATGAGATTGAAGCAGCCGGGTGGCCGCAACCAGTGGTAATACCGCTCAACCTCGAAACCGCACTGCCACATCAATACGATGAACTGGCCGCGACCGTCGAGCGCGAGTTTGGGCGGCTGGACGGGCTTCTGCTCAACGCCAGTATCGTGGGCCCCCGCTCTCCGATCGAACAGTTGTCAGGCGATAACTTCATGCGCGTAATGCAGGTGAACGTGAACGCTACCTTCATGCTCGCCAGCACCTTACTGCCACTGCTGAAACTGGCGGATGGCGCTTCGGTGATTTTCACGTCGAGCAGCGTCGGCCGGAAAGGTCGAGCCTACTGGGGTGGATATGCCGTCTCCAAGTTCGCCACCGAAGGCTTGATGCAGGTACTGGCTGACGAGCTGGATGGCACCAGCTCCGTGCGCAGCAATAGCATCAATCCTGGCGCTACGCGGACAGACATGCGCGCCAAGGCGTATCCAGGCGAGAATCCTGCAGTCAACCCTTTGCCTGCTGAAATCATGCCTGCCTACTTGTATCTGATGGGTCCGGACAGTCGAGACGTCAACGGACAGTCACTCAACGCTCAGTAAGCACTCAGCAGGGCGCCTGTTTTCCGGCGCAACGGCAGCGGCATACATGTCAATTTGGCATCAGGCTGCCGTTTCGCTGGCAACCTCTTGCCACAAGAACTGAAGCGACGAGCTAAGTGCTTGTTCTTGTTTGAATTATTAAGTTGGCATCATATTCGCTATAGAACCTCTATCAACGCAGGCAGCGTTCTGAGGTTCACTCCCATGCTGGCAGACAAGCAGACCCCTTCAACAGTCGACATCGGCAGCGCCCGAATTCGACGCATGGACATCAGTTGCAGCAAGACGCTGTCGACAGGCCAATATGGCCTTTCCGAACGACTGAGACATCTGACGTTGCGCTTGCAAACCAGCCTTGAGCTCGACCGGCTACTGGAGTTCTTCTTCGAGGAGGTCCGCCATCTGGTTCCCCTGCGAGCCCTTTCGTACCGCCATTCGGGCACTGACTTCCAGCTTCAAATTGGCGAGACCAATGGCTTCGATGTCAGTTATTCGCTCTCCCATAGCGGGGATTGCCTCGGCGAGCTGCGCCTGTTCAGCCCGAAGTATGTGGCCGATCCGCTTCTGGATCAGCTCGAAAATGCCCTCGACTGCCTGCTGTTCCCGTTGCGCAACGCGTTGCTTTACCGGCAAGCCGTTCAAGCCTCGCTCAGGGATCCGTTGACCGGTGCTGGCAATCGCGCAGCCATGGTCCAGTCTTTGACGCGCGAAACCGAATTGTCGCGCCGCCATTGCCAAGCCGTGTCAATCATCATGCTGGACATGGACCATTTCAAACACCTCAACGATACCTACGGACACCAGGCGGGAGACGCCGCCCTGAAAGCTACCGCGCTGCTGCTTAGAGAACAGCTACGCAACGTCGACATGGTGTTCCGCTTTGGCGGCGAGGAGTTCGTTCTGGTGTTGTCAAACACGGGGCCGGAGGCTGCGGCTGTTGTGGCCGAACGGATCAGAGCCGCCATCCAGAACCTCTGCTTGCTGGTCGGGGACAAACAGGTCCGGCTATCAGCCAGCCTCGGCTGCGCTACCTACCAGCCCTGCGAGTCTCAGGATGATTTGCTGCGTCGCGCTGACCAGGCCCTGTACCAAGCCAAAAGAGATGGACGCAATCTGATCCGCGTGGCCTCGGCTTAGCAACAAAGCCTTTGTAGGCCAGCCAACAAAAAGGGCGAGACCGTAATGGCCTCGCCCTTTCTATTTAGCTTCTCGCTACACCGTCAAGGCCGCTTGGAGCGATCACCACGCCCGAACCCCGGACGTTGCCCTTCGGTTGCTGCCGGGCCATTACGCTTGGCAGGCGCCGGCTTGCCACGCTCGCGGCCAACAGCACTTGGCCGCTCCGCCACGGGTGTGCCGCGGCTGGGTTTGCTGCGCTCATCAGTATCGCGCGGCTTGCGTGCTGGTTTATCACCGCGTGCGCCTCGGCCGCGCCCCGCATCTCCAGGCACATCAGCTTCATGTGAAGAGCGCAGCACCCGGGGGCGACGGTCACCGCGACCGATAGGCTTGGCCACTTTACGCTGCATGCGATCAAGCTTGTCCTTGGCTTTGGCTTTCATGCCTGGCAACGCCACTGACTTGAGGCCAACCTCTTCACTGAGGATATCGACTTCGCTTTGCGACATTTCACGCCAGCGACCCATTGGAAGGTCTGAGGTCATGAACACAGGACCAAAACGCACGCGCTTCAGACGACTGACCACCAAACCCTGCGACTCCCAGAGGCGCCGGACTTCGCGGTTACGCCCTTCCATCACCACGCAGTGATACCAATGGTTGAAGCCCTCACCGCCAGGCGCTTCCTGAATGTCGGTGAAACGGGCCGGACCGTCTTCGAGCATGACGCCCGTCTTCAGGCGCTCGATCATTTCCTCGTCGACTTCGCCACGCACACGCACCGCGTACTCACGGTCCATTTCATACGAGGGATGCATCAGACGGTTCGCCAGTTCGCCATCGGTGGTGAACAGCAGCAAGCCTGTCGTGTTGATGTCGAGGCGACCAATGTTGATCCAGCGTCCCTCTTTTGGACGTGGCAGCCGGTCGAATACCGTCGGACGACCTTCTGGATCGTCACGGGTGCAAATCTCGCCATCGGGCTTGTTGTAGATGAGCACGCGACGGACCGTTTCGGCGGCTTCTTCACGCTTGAGCAAGCGGCCATCGACGGCAATCGCATCGTGCAGATCGACACGCTGGCCGAGCGTCGCTACGGATCCGTTGACCTTGACTCGGCCAGCCGCGATCCAGTTTTCCACGTCTCGCCGCGAGGCAAGGCCAAGACGGGCCAGCACCTTCTGCAGTTTTTCGCCGTGGGCAATGTGAGGGGTTGTTTCTTCGTGTTCGGTCATCTGGGCACCTCCCGGTGTGGCAATTCCGATTGAAAGGCCGCGCACTATACGCGCAACGGTTTACCGAAGCACGAGAAGGTTAGCAGCCAGAAAGGAGGCGCGCCTGGCGCGCCTCGATCTGCCGTCAGCGTTTCGCCAAGGAGGCCAGAGCTTCAGCCGTGGCTTGCTGTATCGCAGCCCAATCCCCGTTCTTCAACGCGGCGCCATCAATCATCCAGGTTCCGCCGACGCACATGACATTAGGAAGCGACAAATACTGAGCGGCATTGCCTGCATTGACGCCACCGGTGGGACAGAAACGAACGTCAGCGAACGGTCCTCCAAGTGCCTTGATCGCAGCGACCCCACCACACACTTCGGCCGGGAAGAGCTTGAAGCGCCGATACCCGAGCGCGTAGCCACGCATGATGTCGGAGGCATTGCTGATGCCGGCCAGCAGGGGCACGGAGCAATTGACGCCTGCTTGCAACAGTTCATCGGTGCAACCCGGCGAGACGATGAACTGAGCACCCGCAGCCTCGACCTCGTCCATCATGCGCTTGTCCAGCACCGTACCGGCACCGACGCACAGGTTGGGCCGTTCCTGGCGCAGGCGGCGAATAGCAGTCAGCCCATGTGCCGAACGCAGGGTTATCTCAAGCGCCGTCAACCCACCAGCGGCGAGAGCGTCAGCCAACGGCAGGATTTGCTCTTCGCTGCCAATGGTGATCACCGGCAGGATGCGAGCTTCGGTACAGATCTTCTCGATCAGCGCGTTTTTCTGGTCCATGGTCATGGAAAAGTCCTCGGGCCTCACGGGCACCAGTAGATCTCTAGAGGTGAATGCAGAAATGCGCGAATCGGCATCTGCGAAGGTTCGAGCCGCATCGCTTGGCGCAGCGTTTCCAGCTTGGCGGAGCCTTGAATCGCCAGGCATTGAACGCGTGCCGACGCCAGCAGCGGGAAGGTCATGCTGATGCGCTGCTCGGGACTGACGGGCGCCAGCATTGGCAGGCAAAGGTCACTACCGCTTTCATCCAACCCGTTTGCCAGCAGCGGGCTGTTCGGGAACAGTGATGCGGTGTGTCCATCGTTACCCATCCCAAGCACCAGCACATCGATCGGCTGAGCGAAGCCCACCAGCTTCTCGCTGGCGAGCGCTGCCGCTTGCTCCAGGGTCTCAGCGGCTTGATACAAACCCACAAGCTGTGCGTCAGCCGCTGCGTTTCGTAGAAGATGTCGACGGAGCAAGCCTTCATTACTGTCCGGGTCTTCTGGTTCAACCCAGCGCTCGTCAGCCAAGCTGACCTGCACCTTGGCCCACGGCAACTCGCGCACGGACAGCGCTTCGAGAAACGCTATTGGGCTCCGGCCGCCCGATACCACCAGGCTTGCTCGGCCATGATTGGCGACGGCGTACTGCAACGCCCCCGCAACCCGATCGGCCAGCGCCTGCGCCAGCTGTTCCGGCCCAGGCAGACTGTGTGCCACTACGTCGGAGGGTAGATCGAGTTCAGAGATCGCCATACCAAGACCTCCCGTCACGCGTAATCAATGCAATAGAAGCAACAGGCCCCCATGAACCCGCCGGATAGGGCTTGGGGGCATCACCTATGCGCGACCAACCGTCGATCAGCTGATCGCACCATTTCCAGGCATATTCAATTTCATCCTTGCGGACGAACAGGTTCTGGTTGCCCTGCATCACCTCGAGCAGCAAGCGCTCATAAGCATCCGGAATGCGCGAGCTTTTGTAGGTTTCGGAGAAATTCAGCTGGAGTGGGCCGCTACGCAAATGCATGCCCTTGTCCAGCCCCTGCTCTTTGGTCATCACCTGCAAGGAAATGCCTTCGTCCGGCTGCAGGCGGATGATCAGGCGATTGCTGATCAGCGACCGTTGCTCGGGCGCGAAGATATAGAAAGGCGGCTCTTTGAAATGGATGACGATCTGCGAGACCTTTTCACCCATCCGCTTGCCTGTACGCAGATAGAACGGCACTCCGGACCAGCGCCAGTTGCAGATATCGGCCCGTAGCGCAACGAAGGTCTCGGTGCTGCTTTCGGCGTTCGAGTTCTCTTCCTCAAGATAGCCCGGCACCTGCTTGCCGCCGACCGAACCCCCAACGTACTGGCCCCGCACAACGTGCCGAGACAAACGCTCGGGTGTGATCGGCGCCAGCGCCTTGAGTACCTTTACCTTTTCGTCACGGATGCTGTCGGCAGTCAGGTCGCTCGGCGGGTCCATGGCAATCAGACACAGCAACTGCAAAAGGTGATTCTGAATCATGTCGCGCAGCTGGCCGGCCTGATCGAAATAGCCCCAGCGTCCTTCAATACCAACCGTTTCGGCGACCGTGATCTCGACATGGGAGATGTGGTGCTGATTCCACTGGGTCTCGAACAGGCTGTTGGCAAAGCGCAGCGCGATCAGGTTCTGGACCGTTTCCTTGCCGAGGTAGTGGTCGATCCGATAGATGCGCGTCTCGGGGAAGTACTGCGCAACGGCATCGTTGACCAGTCGCGACGAGTCGAGATCGTGCCCGATCGGCTTCTCCAGAACGACTCGCGTCTGCTCGGCCAATCCGGCCGCTGCCAGGTTTTCGCAAATCGAGCCATACACAGCTGCAGGTGTGGCGAAATAAGCAATCAGCGGCATCTCGGGCGCGACCATTTCGGCCAGGGCCGCGTAGTCTTTCGCATTGCGAAAGTCCATGGTCAGATAGCCCAGCCGGCCTTGGAATCGGCTGAGAACGCTTTCGTCCAGCTGAGCAGCCGGCACATAGCGACGCAGCGCCTGGTCGATACGCTCGAGATGAGCCGCCGGCTCGCCCGGATCACGTGACAGGGCCAGGATGCGCGTGTCGTTGTTCAGCAGCCCCGCTCTATCGAGCTGATAAAGTGCCGGGAACAGCTTACGCAGCGCCAAATCCCCGAGGGCGCCAAACAAGGCGAAGGTAGTTGCGTCAACAGTTATAGCAGGCATGATTTTTATATTAACCAAATTAGTCTGCGCGAGAGGTTCAGATGCGCAGTTTAAGCACAATATGTTGTTATTAAAACAACATACACCGATTTTTTCGAACGCCGATTTCGCTACTATCCGTAGCCTTGGGCATGAGTCCCTGAAGGAAGAGACATGGATCGCATGAAAAATCTCTTGGAACAGATAAAGAATCGGCTCGATGAGCTGAACAAGGCAGAGCGCAAGGTGGCCGAGGTCATTCTTCGCGACCCACAAGAAGCAACGCGCTATAGCATCGCCGCGCTGGCGCAAGCAGCGAAGGTCAGCGAGCCAACGGTGAATCGCTTCTGCCGCTCATTTGGTGCGGCCGGCTATCCAGCCTTGAAAATCCAGCTGGCACAGAGCCTGGCCAGCGGCGCGGCCTATGTCAGCCGGGCCGTGGAAGCGAACGATGGACCGGAGGCGTACACGAGGAAGATATTTGGCAGCGCCATAGCGTCCCTGGACAGCGCCTGCCAGGCGATAGACCCTCAGGCGATCAGCCAAGCCGTCGATTTGATGATTCAGGCGCGGCAGATTCACTTCTTCGGGCTTGGGGCGTCAGCATCGGTGGCGCTGGACGCTCAGCACAAATTCTTCCGGTTCAACCTGCCGGTAACCGCACACAGTGACGTGCTGATGCAACGGATGCTGGCTTCGGTCGCGCATACCGGCGATCTATTCGTGATCATCTCCTACACCGGACGCACCCGTGAGCTGGTGGAAGCCGCGACCATCGCACGGGACAACGGTGCCTCTGTTCTAGGTTTAACGGCAGCAGACTCCCCGTTGGCAAAGGTCTCCACGTTGAGCCTGGATATTCCGCTGCCAGAAGATACTGATATCTACATGCCGATGACGTCTCGAATCATTCAGCTGACGGTACTCGACGCACTGGCTGCCGGCGTGACATTGAAGCGAGGTGTGGATTTCCAGCCACACCTGCGCAAGATCAAAGAAAGCCTGATGGCGACCCGCTATCCAAGCGAGGAGCACTGATCATTTCTTTTTCTTCTTTGCCTTGCCCAGCTGTTTGAGCCGCTGGACGGCCACCTCATTGACCGCCTTGCGCTCCTTGTTCTTCATGCCCTTCCAGGCCTTCATCTCCTCCCGGCTGCGACCGCAGCCGATGCAGATGTCGTCCTTGAGCTTGCAGATACTGATGCAAGGGTTCTTCGCCTTGTCGCCCAAAACCACCTCCTGATCAGCCATGACGCCTACGATCAGTAGAGGCCACGGCGGGCAGGAGGTTCTAAGCGAATTCGGCTATGGCGTCGATCAATCCCACCAGTACTCGACCTGCACGCCAAAGTTGGAACCGTGCTGCGCGGTGCCAAAGGCACCGGTCTCCGACAAGGCGCTACCAGCGGCCATCAGATTGGCGGCCTCCTGCGCAGCGTCGTTCCACTGGGCATAGGTGTAATACAGACGGAATTCGGGACGCGCCCAGAACCCAGGGCCTGCGGGTGACCAGGTCGGAGCGATGGTGAATTTGGTCAGCTTGCGGGTCCCGGCTTCTGCATCGATCTGATCGTGCCCCACCTCGGCCACCAGCTTGAACTCCTCGGTCAAGGCATAAACCGGGCGCACCCCTACCGAGATCCAATCCTGATCGCCGCCACCCTGGCGCTTGTCCTTCTGATAGACCACCTGGAACTGCCCACCGAAGCGCGGCGTAACCTGCCAATCAAAGAACTCCACCACCCGCCAGCTCTTGGCGCTTTCTTCCAGCGTCACGTCTCCGGTGTAGCCAAGCCCGGTACCCGGGCCTTCACCATATTGAACAGCGAAAGTATTGCTGCCCCCCAGAAACCCAATCTGCTCATGCTGAGCCGTCACCGACCAGCCACTGTTGGAGTCGCCACGGTCCGGATCGGCGATGTAGCTGACGCCGAACTGCAGCTCACCGTCAGGGTTAGTGTCAAACCCGCCAACGTTGAAATCGTGGCGATTGGTGTAGTTTTCCTGGAAGACGCTGTCCTTGCGCGAAAAGGCGTAGCTGTATTGCAGGCCGCCAATTTCAACGTTTTCAATACCGGCACCCGTAGCACTCTGGTTCCAGTAATAGAAGTCGGAAATGTGGATGTCATTCCGCTTGTAGAAGCGCCTACCGGCCCACAACGAGCCGTTGTTAAGCGCCGCGATGTTGCTCCATTCGGCGTACGCCTGCACCAAGCGCGCAAAGCCATGGTCGCCGGTGAACTTGGGTGTGTGATCGTATTCGTTGTACAGCGCAGCCATGCCCTCAACGCTCAGGACCGACCCGTCGTCCATGGTGAACAGGTTCTGACGCAACCCCAGCTCGGCGTACTGCTCGCACTCGTTCCCCAGTCGGAACTTGGACGCTGCGCCCGGCAGCTGGAAGCAGGCCTGCGATTCGCTTGCCGTCGATTCGCCAACACCACTGCGCACATAGCCGTTGAAGTCCAATGCCTGCGCAGTAAACGGCATAGCGAGACTGGCCAGCGAGACTGCGAGGCCTATGCGTGTCGTTTTCTTCATATCCACTCCAATTAGCTCTTATTGTTGTTACTGCTTTTGGATTGAGCCGGTATGGCTCTCCTTTCGATCCGCATCAGCGTCGCTGCCTGTCGCGGCTCGAGTTTTCGCCAGCAGCGACCATGGCACTGCCTGCTAAAAAAGACTGAAATATCAATAACATCTCAAAGCGCCGGGTGCCGGTACGCAAATACACGACGACCCCGCCTTTTTCCCACTTCGCTTGGGATCAGCGACTTACCGCGCGACCAGCCGGGTGATGGTGCTATTGCGACCGGAAGATCCGTTGCCAGGCGTAACGCCCAGCCGCTCTCCCGTCTGCGCATCGAACAGCAGCACCTTGTCCGGCTCGAATTGCAACGTCAGGCTCTCGCCGGGATTCGGCGCGGCGTCCGGGCTCAGCCGACAGCAAACCTTGGTCTGGTTGAGGCTGACGAAGATCATGGTGTCGGGCCCTGTCGGCTCGATGACCTGCACTTCGGCGCGCAGCGAAGGCAGATCTACCTCGGCACCTACGCTGATCTGCTCTGGACGTATGCCGAGGATCACCTCCCGGCCTTCCAGCGATTGCCCATCCGCCAGGTTCAACGGCAACTCGCAACGGTCCTGGCCGCTTTCCAGCAAAGCGCGCCAGCCACCGGCGTGCCGGCTCAGGCGCAGCGGGATGAAGTTCATCGGCGGTGATCCGATAAAGCTTGCGACGAAGAGATTGGCGGGATCGTTGTAGATCTCCTTGGGTGTCCCGAACTGCTGGACGATGCCATCCTTCATCACGGCAACTTTATCGCCCAGAGTCATGGCTTCGATCTGGTCATGGGTGACATAGACCGTCGTGGTCTTCAGGCGCTGATGCATCAGCTTGATTTCGGTGCGCATCTCCACCCGCAATTTGGCATCGAGGTTGGAAAGCGGCTCATCGAACAGATAGATCTTCGGCCGGCGCGCCAATGCCCGGCCCATGGCGACGCGTTGCTGCTGACCACCGGAAAGCTGAGCCGGCTTGCGACCGAGCAGATGTTCGATCTGCAGCAGCTTGGCGACACGAGAAACCTCTTCGTCGATCTTCGATGCCGGCACTTTGCGCATCTTCAGGCCGAAGGCGATGTTCTCCTGCACCGTCATGGTCGGGTACAGGGCGTAGGACTGAAACACCATGGCGATGTCGCGATCCTTTGGGCTGGCGCCGCTGATGTCTCCTCCGTCCAGGCGGATCTCTCCACCCGTGATCTCTTCCAGCCCAGCAATGCAGTTCATCAAGGTCGATTTGCCGCAACCGGAGGGCCCGACAAGGATCAGGAATTCGCCATCGTCGATTTTCAGATCGATGTCTTTCAGAGTGTCGTGGTTGCTTCCGGGATAGCTCTTGCGGACATTGCAAAGTTCGAGTGCGGCCATGATTGTTCTCCTATCCCTTGACTGCGCCGGCAGTGAGTCCGCGCAGGAAATACTTGCCGGCAAGGATGTACACCAGCAGCGTTGGCAGCCCGGCGATCATCGCCGCAGCCATATCGACGTTGTATTCCTTGACGCCCGTGCTGGTGTTCACCAGGTTGTTCAGCGCCACGGTGATCGGCTGCGTATCGCCACTGGCGAACACCACACCGAAGAGGAAGTCATTCCAGATCTGGGTGAACTGCCAGATCAGGCAGACCATGATCGTGGGGATCGACATCGGCAGCAGGATCCGCGCAAAGATGGTGAAGAATCCCGCACCGTCCAGGCGTGCTGCGCGAATCAACGCGTCCGGCACACTCACATAGAAATTGCGGAAGAACAGCGTGGTGAAGGCCAGGCCATAGACCAGATGCACCAGCACCAGGCCCGGCGTGGTATTGGCCAGCCCGAGTTGCCCGAGGGTGAAGGACGCTGGCAACAGAATCACTTGAAACGGCAGAAAGCAGCCGAACAACAACAGACCGAAGAACAGCTGCGAGCCGCGAAAACGCCACATGGCCAGCACGTAGCCGTTCAAGGCGCCGAGCAGTGTCGAGATGATGACGGCCGGAACGGTGATCTTGACCGAGTTCCAGAAGTAACCGCCGACGGCATCCCACGCCTTGACCCAGCCGATCACAGTCGTGACCTCCGGCCACGACAGCAGATTGCCGGTGCGGATGTCTGCGGGCGTCTTCAGGCTGGTCAGCAGCATGACCACCAGCGGTATGAGATAAACCGCAACGGCGACCAGCAGCGTTGTGTAGATCGCTACACGACTCAACGTCAGGCGCTTTTGCCCTGGATGGCTAGTCATGGCGCTTGTTCCTCAATTCCGAATACAGATAAGGCACGACGATCGCCATCACCGCGCCCAGCATGAGGATCGCGCTCGCTGCGCCAAGCCCCATCTGCCCACGGGTGAAGGTGTGCGTGTACATGAACATGGCCGGCAAGTCGGAGGCGTAGCCCGGGCCGCCTGCGGTCATGGCCGCCACCAGGTCGAAAGCCTTGATGGCGATATGCGCAAGGATCATCAGCGCGCTGAAAAACACCGGACGCAGGCTGGGCAGGATGATGCGCAGGTAGATGCTCGGCAGGCTGGCGCCATCAATCTGCGCGGCGCGCACGATGGACTGGTCGACGCCGCGCAAGCCGGCGAGGAACAGCGCCATGACAAAACCCGAGGCCTGCCATACGGCTGCAATCACCAGGCAATAGACCACGCGGTCCGGGTCCACCAGCCAGTCGAAACGAAAGCCTTCCCAGCCCCAGTCGCGCAGCATCTTGTCGATCCCCAGGCCGGGGTTCAGCAGCCACTTCCAGGCCGTGCCGGTGACAATCATCGACAGCGCCATCGGGTAGAGGTAGACGGTACGAATGAAGCCCTCGCGGCGGATGCGCTGGTCCAGCAGCACCGCCAGCAACACGCCAATCGCGAGACTGATCGTGATGAACAGCCCGCCGAATACCAGCAGGTTCTTGCTTGCCACCCACCAGCGATCGTTGTTCCAGAGTCGCTCGTACTGCAGCAGCCCGACCCACTTGTAGCTCGGCATGAAGCTTGAATTGGTGAACGAAAGCAGGAAGGTCCACAGGATGTAGCCGTAGAAGCCGACCAGAACGATCAGCATGCTGGGCGCCAGTACCAACTTGGGTAGCCAGTTCTGCAGCGCATCCAGCGGCGAAGCCTTGGTGAAAACGGCTGTTGAGCTCATGGTTGGCTCCGATTGTTTACAGGTTCCGTTACGGTCGTGATCAGAGCGCGCTGATATCGAGGCCCGTTACGAATTTCGAACAAGCCGTTCCCGTCGCGGCCGGCTGACAGCTCGGCCGCGGGGGAGTCAATGCTTGATCGGTGTTGAAATGGGGCGCGAGGGTCCGCGCCCCGTTGCGCTACTGGACCGCCTGAATCGCAGCTGCCAATTGCTGGGCAGCCTTTTTCGGGTCGGCGGACGAGTCGTTGAAGAAGTTCGTCACGACATCGAATACAGCACCCTGAACGTAGCTCGACGCCGCCATGCCATGCGCCAGGCTGGGCACCAAACCCGGCCCCTGAGCCGCTTGCTTGAAGTCCGTCATTGATCGCTGGGCGCAGGCATCGAACTCACTCATGTCCTGATCCAGACGAACCGGGATCGAGCCCTTGTTCTGGTTGAAGAACTGCTGGAACTCAGGTTCCAGGACGATCCGGGCCAGATCCTGCTGGGCCTTGCGATTGTCATCGTTGTTCAGCTTGAACATCGCCAGTGAGTCGATGTTGTAGGCGAAGCTGCCCTGAGTGCCCGGGAACGGCACGCACTTGTAGTCGTCGCCAGCGATTTTCTTGGCTGCGCTCCACTCGCTCTTGGCCCAGTCGCCCATGATCTGCATGCCAGCCTTGCCGTTCATGACCATGGCCGTCGCGCTGTTCCAGTCGCGGCCTGCAGCATTGTTGTCGACGTAGCCGCGCAGCTTCTTCAGGGCCTCGAAGGTCTTGACCATCTTGTCGCCAGTCAGCACGTCACGATCGAGCTCGACGAATGCCTTTCGGAAGTCCTCCGGGCCAAGGATGGCCAGGGCCAGATCCTCGAAGACGGTTCCGTCCTGCCAGGGCTGGCCACCGTGAGCCAGTGGCATGAAGCCTGCTTCTTTCAGCTTCTCAGCCACTGCGAAAAATTCGTCGAGTGTTTTCGGCGGTTCAACGCCGGCTTTCTCGAACACGTCCGGGTTGATCCACAGCCAGTTCACACGGTGTACGTTGACCGGCACGGCGACGTAGTCACCGTCGTACTTCATCGCAGCCGATACCTGTTTGGGCAGCAGTTCATCCCAATTGGCTTTTTCCGCCACCTCGTTGAGGTCAGTCAGCAGGCCCAACTCACCCCACTCCTGAATGTCAGGGCCTTTGATTTGAGCGGCTGCGGGTGCGTTGCCAGAAACGGCGCGGGTCTTGAGAACGGTCATGGCCGCTTCGCCACCGCCACCGGCAACGGCGAAATCCTTCCAGGTGTGGCCCTCTTCCTCGACCAGTCGCTGCAGGGTGTCAGCAGCGCGCTTTTCGCCTCCGGAGGTCCACCAATGCAGCACTTCAACTTCCCCGGCGTGGGCGAAAGGAACGAGGGAAACAAGGGAAACAGCAGTAACCAGACGATGAATCGCGTTCATTGGGGTTCCTTTTCTTGTTGTTATCGATGCAAGTCTTTGCTTGCGCTGCACCGATTCTAGGCGCGCGAATCATCGCGCCGGGTAACGAAGGGATAGTGATTGGTCACCGTTTCGTTACAAAGCTCGGGACTTTGTAACGCGTTGAGGTGCCACGCCTGCGGAGGGGCTCAATCGGTCGTCCGCGGAAGGCTCAAGGTCACCCGCAGCCCCCCGGCAGGCAGATTGCGCAGGCTGACCTCACCGCCATGGGCATGCGCGATGTTGCGCGCGATGCCGAGACCAAGTCCGTAACCGGGTTGCTTGGCGGCGAGGCGGAAGTTGGGTTCGAATACCTGCTTGAGCCAGGCTTCAGGCACCCCAGGCCCTTCATCATCAACATGCAGAACGAAGGTTCCGTTACCGTCTTCGATAAGCAGATGGGCACGTTCGCCATACTTCAACGCGTTGTCCAGCAGGTTGCCGATGCAGCGCTTGAGCGCCAGCGGCTTGCCGGCATAGGGTGCGCACGCCCTGCCCTGAACCGTGACGCGACCGTTGCCTCCAGTCGCCAGATACGGCTCGGTGACGCAATCGAGCAGCAGATTGAGATCCAGCGGTTCGATGTTTTCGTGGATATCGGTGTCCTTGACGCACTGCAGTGCGCCTTTGACCAACAGCTCCAGCTCATCCAGGTCAAGGCTGAATTTGCGCTGCAAGGCTTCATCTTCCAGCAGCTCCACTCGCAACCGCAACCGCGTGATGGGTGTACGCAGATCATGCGAGATCGCACTGAACAACTGGCTACGTTCGGTGAGATAACGCCCGATGCGCCCACGCATGCTGTTGAATGCGCGACTGACTTCTACCACCTCGCTCCCCCCTGCCTCGGGCAACAATTCCACTTCGCTGCCCAGCGACATCTCGCGCGCCGCCTGGGCCAGCTGCTTGAGCGGTCGGCTCTGCCAGTGCACCAGAATACCGATGAACAGCAGCAGAAAACTGCTGGTCAGAAAGATGAACCAGAGTTGCTGAGTGGGGACGCCTTCGTTCTCGAGGCTGACATAGGGTGCCGGCATCAGCGAGGCGAGATACAGCCACTCGTTCGGCGCAATCTGAATCTGAGTGACCAGCACCGGTGGATTCAGCGGCTCCAGGCTCAGTGCGTAATGCGCCCACGACCGCGGCAACTCGTCCAGCTTCAGGCCACCGTTGAAAATCCGCAGATCGTCAGGGCTGACGAAGCTGACCGACATGTCGACATTCCTGCCGAGACGTTCACGCAGCACCTCATCCACCTGCGCCAGCACCGCCTGCTTGCGCTCGGTTGGCGGCAGGATTCGCATCTCAAGCGGCTTGTCATTCAGCGATACGAAAAAGCGCGTACCACCCATGCTGCGCAACTGGTCGAGCACCAGGGGCCGATACCCCAACGGCAACGAACGGAAATAGCTGACGCTGGCAGCCATCGAATGCGCCAGGCTGCGTGCACTGGTCAGCAGCCCCTCCATCTGGCTTGCGCGAAGCTGCGAGACCCAGATAAAGCTGGACAGCGCCTGCGCCATCAGCACCACCAGCAGCGTCAGGAACAGCATGCGGCCGAGCAGTGAGCGTGGAACAGGCAACCAGCGGCGCTTAACCGAGCGCGTCATGATGCGGTGCGACCTGCGCGGCGAGCATGTATCCACTGCCCCGTACGGTTCGGATCAATCTTGGGCACTTTCCGGTGTCGCGCAGCCGCTGACGCAGGCGACTGACCGCCATGTCGACGATCCGCTCAAGCGGCATGACCTCGCGGCCGCGGGTGGCGTTGGCAATGGTGTCACGGTCGAGGATCTGTTGCGGATGGTCCAGAAACAGCTTGAGCAACGCAAAGTCGGCGCCGGACAGCAGCACCTCTTCACCGTCTTGGTGAAACAACCGGTGACTGACCATATCCAGCCGCCATTCATCGAAGGCCTGTACGTCACTGCCGCGCTCCTGGCCAAAGTTGACCCGACGCAACAGCGCTTTGATCCGCGCCAGCAGCTCGCGCGGACTGAAAGGCTTGCCGAGGTAATCGTCGGCACCCAGCTCCAGACCAATCACTCGGTCAGCCTCATCTGAACTGGCGGTCAGCATGATGATCGGCATCTGTGCCAGCCGCTGATGCCCTCTCACCCAACGGCAAAGGCTGAAACCGTCCTCGTCGGGCAACATCACATCGAGGATGACGAGGTCTGCAGGGTCGTGGCTCATGGCTTCACGAAACTGCGCACCGTCGGCAACGGTGCGCACCCGAAAGCCTGATCGGCTGAGGTAGGTGTCTAGCAGCTCGCGGATTTCCTGGTCATCGTCGACCAGCAGAATCGATCTTCCAACCTGGCTCACTGGCGTCCTTTCTCTTCTTATAGGGTGTTTCGAAACGGGTCAGTCCCCGCTGGGCAGGCCCTCCAGCAACTGCTGCAATGCCACGCCGGCGCCTTCCAGGCCAGGATACTTGGCAGTCACTACCCAGACCGGAATATTGTCAAAATACCGACTCATATTGCCCTTGTCGCGAAAACTCTGGCTGAAACCGCTGCGCCTGAAGAATTCGACGAAGCGCGGAACGATACCACCCGCGATATAAACGCCGCCTCGCGCACCCGTGGTCAACACGTTATCGCCGGCGATCCGACCCAGCCAGACGCAGAATTGTTCCAGCACCGCTGCCGCATAGGCATCACCGGTCAGCGCCGCCGCGGTCACCTCAGCTGGGCTGGCCAGTTTTACCGGCTCGTTATCCAGCGCGCAGCTGGTCCGATAGAGTTCCAGCAAACCGCCGCCACTCAGAATCGCTTCAGCATTCACGTGCCCTAACTTATCGTGCAACCGCGTCCACAGTGCAGCCTCTCGCGCGCTGCCGATTGGCAGGCAGACATGCCCCCCCTCCCCTGGCAGCGCCCGCCAACTGCCGTCCTTGAGCGGCAGCAGTGTAGCGACGCCGAGGCCGGTCCCGGGGCCGATCACCAGGCGTGCTGCGCCGGATTCAGACTGACCCGAACATACTTCGACCAGTTCACCTTCGCGCAGCCGGGTCATGCCCAGCGCCATGGCGGTGAAGTCATTGATCAGCAACAGGTTGCTCAATCCCAAGTCCTGGCTGAACGCCTTGCGGCTGAGGCGCCAATGGTTGTTGGTGAAAGTGAACTCATCGCCTGAAACCGGCCCGGCACAGGCCAGACACACGGCCTGCAGCGCGTCGACAGCCAGTCCGACGCCTTGCAGGTAGGCACGAATCGCATCTTCCGGGCGTGGATAATCAACCGTCGGCAATACCCGCACCGACTCGATCTGCTGGTCTCGCCACAGGGCAAAGCGCGCGTTGGTGCCGCCGATATCCCCTACGAGCGCCGTCACTTGAGCGCCTCCAACGCCTCGGTGAAGACGCTAGCGCCCTTTTCCGCCGGGCTGAACGAAGCGCGCAGAAAGCCGAACAGCTCGCGTCCGCAGCCAATCCCCAGATCGCTCGGAGCCGAGATGGCGTCGCGGCTATCGAACTCGGCTTGATCAACCAGTACTCGAAGCTCACCCGTTTCGCCATCGACACGAATGACATCGCCGTCGCGCACACGGCACAGCGGACCGCCGTCGAGCGCTTCCGGACAGACGTGGATAGCCGCCGGTACCTTTCCGGAAGCGCCGGACATGCGGCCGTCAGTGACCAGCGCCACCTTGTAGCCACGATCCTGCAGCACGCCGAGGAATGGGGTCAGCTTGTGCAGTTCAGGCATGCCATTGGCTTTCGGCCCCTGGAAACGCACCACGGCGACGAAATCCTTTTCCAGTTCACCGTTCTTGAATGCCAGTGCGAGCTCGCTCTGGTCACTGAACACGCGCGCCGGTGCCTCCACCACGCGGTGTTCCGGCGCTACCGCGGAGATCTTCGTGACGCCACGCCCAAGATTCCCTTCGAGGACACGCAGCCCGCCCTCAGGCGAGAATGCGCGCTCGACCGGGCGCAGGATCGCCTCGTCCAGACTGTTTTCCGGCCCTTCGCGCCAGACGAGCTTGCCGTCTTCGAGGAAGGGTTCCTTGGTGTATTGGCTGAGTCCCTTGCCCAGGACCGTGTATACGTCCTCGTGCAGCAAGCCGGCCTCGAGCAACGTACGCACCATGAACGGAACGCCACCGCAGGCGTGGAAATGGTTAACGTCCGCCTGGCCGTTTGGGTAGACCTTGGCGAGCGTCGGTGTGACGGCCGAAATATCGGCCATGTCCTGCCAGGTCAACTGGATGCCTGCCGCCTGGGCGAACGCCGGGATATGCAGGGTGTGGTTGGTCGAGCCGCCCGTGGCATTCAGCGCTACGACCGAGTTGATAATCGATTTTTCATCGACGATCTTGCACAGCGGCACGTAGTTACCCGACTGCGGCGTAAGGCGAGTGATCTGCCGCGCCGCCTCACGTGTGAGCTCGTCACGCAGTGGCGTATAGGGATTGACGAAGGACGAACCCGGCAGGTGCAGGCCCATGATCTCCATCACCACCTGGTTGGTGTTGGCGGTGCCATAGAACGTGCAGGTACCAGGGCTGTGATAAGACGCCATCTCCGATTCCAGCAACTCCTCACGGCTGGCCTTACCTTCTGCGTAGCGCTGTCGCACTTCCGCTTTCTGCTTGTTGGGAATGCCAGAGGTCATCGGGCCACCGGGCACGAACACTGACGGCAGGTGGCCGAAGCGCAGCGCGCCGATCATCAGGCCCGGAATGATCTTGTCGCAGATACCGAGGTAAAGGGCCCCGTCGAACATGTTGTGAGACAGCGCGACGGCCGTGGCCATGGCGATTACTTCGCGACTGGCCAGGCTCAGTTCCATACCCGCCTCGCCCTGGGTCACGCCGTCACACATTGCCGGCACACCACCAGCGAATTGCCCGATCGACCCCACTTCGCGCAGAGCTTCCTTTATCAGGTCGGGAAAGTACTGATACGGCTGATGCGCCGAGAGCATGTCGTTGTAGGCCGAGACGATGGCTACATTCGCCTCGTCCATCAGTCGCAAACGCTGCTTGTCATCGGCCGATCCACAACCGGCAACGCCGTGAGCGAAGTTGGCGCACTGCAGCTTGCCGCGCTGAGGCCCATCACTCGCCGCGCCGGCCATCTGCGCCAGATAGCGCTGTCGGGTCGGCCGGCTGCGTTCGATCAATCGCTCAGTCACTTCTTGAATCCGCGGGTGCATGCCATCACTCCTGCTCATGAATCTTTGGTTTTATCAACAAAACAACATGTATTTGGGCTTGATTTCTATTTTGACAGGAATAATCTTGTAATTCCTACAACAAATTCCGCCCAGGACCTCTTATGACTATTCGGATCGCCATTAACGGCTTCGGTCGTATCGGACGCAACGTCCTTCGTGCCCTGTACAGCCAGAGCTATCGCGAGCATTTGCAGGTCGTGGCCATCAACGACCTCGGCAGCCCGGCGATGAACGCCCACCTGTTGCAATTCGACAGCGTCCACGGCCATTTCGACGCAAAAGTCGAAGTGTCAGACGACCAGCTGTGGGTCAACGGTGACCCGATTGCCGTGACAGCTATTCGTAATCCTGCAGAGCTGCCGTGGCGCCAGCACAACGTCGATGTGCTCTTCGAGTGTACCGGCCTGTTCACCTCCCGTGAAAAAGCCAGCGCACACCTGCAGGCCGGTGCCGGCAAAGTCATCATTTCAGCCCCGGCCTCCGGCGTTGACGCCACCATCGTCTATGGCGTCAATCACGATACATTGCGTCAGTCGCACCAGATCATTTCCAACGCATCCTGCACGACCAACTGCCTGGCGCCCGTAGCGCAGGTCCTGTCACGCGAATACGGCATCGAACACGGCCTGATGACCACCATCCATGCCTACACCAATGACCAGAATCTGTCGGATGTCTATCACAGCGACCCGTTCCGAGCGCGCTCGGCCACCCAGTCGATGATCCCGACCAAGACCGGCGCCGCCGAAGCGGTGGGCCTGGTACTGCCAGAGCTGGCCGGCAAGCTGACCGGCATGGCCGTACGCGTTCCGGTGATCAACGTCTCGCTGGTCGACCTGACCCTCGAACTGGGTCGCGAGACAACCGCCGAGGAGGTCAACGCTTTGATGCTCGACGCCAGTCAGCACTCGCCGATTCTGGCGTGCAACTCGCTGCCGCTGGTTTCCTGCGACTTCAACCACAACCCGATGTCGTCGATTTTCGACACCAACCACACCAAGGTTAGCGGACGCTTGCTGAAAGTGATGGCCTGGTATGACAACGAGTGGGGTTTTTCCAACCGGATGCTAGACACTTGCCGCGCTCTTCACGAAGCGTCATAAGATCAGCAGCCCATTCCTGGCCTCAAGGAAGAACATGAACCGCATCGATTTTGTGAGCGCAACACTCCCCGCCCGCAAACGTATCGCACTGGTCGCGCACGACCACTGCAAGGAGCGCCTGTTGGACTGGGCTGAGCGGCAGAAATCAAAACTGGAGCCACATGAGTTGCTGGCCACCGGGACCACGGGGTTGCTACTCGAGCGGCGCTTGAAGTTGCCGGTGGAGTGCATGATCAGCGGCCCCCTCGGAGGAGATCAGCAGATCGGCGCACGCATTGCCGAGCGCAGGATCGACATGCTGGTGTTCTTCTGGGACCCCTTCGAGCCACAGCCCCATGACCCTGACGTGAAGGCGCTGCTAAGAGTCGCCGCAGTGTGGAACATCCCACTGGCGGCCAACGAAAGCAGTGCCGATTACCTGCTTTCCAGCCCGCTGCTGGACCAGGAACATTCACTGAGCATCCCGAACTATGCACACTACCTGGCCGGCCGCCAGGTAACCGATCAATAGTCGCGACGGTCCTCTTCTGGGGTGGACTGACTTTCCTCGGGGTCAGTCTCGCCGCGCAGGTCATCAAAATCGGTCTTCAATCCGGTTTCCATACTGTCCAGCTCGGCCAGAAGACTGCGGAAGCTGGTTTGTTCACGCGGCGTCTCCGGCTCCCCTTCGAGATCGGCGCGCGCCTGCAGCGCCGCCGGCACCGGAGCCTCTTCGACGTCGACCAGCTGGGGTTCGGGCTCCATCTCGCGCAACACGGCCAGCGGGGGCAGCTCGTCGAGGTTCTTCAGGTTGAAATGATCGAGGAATTGCTTGGTAGTGGCGAACATGGCCGGTCGCCCTGGCACATCGCGATGACCGACCACCCGCACCCACTCACGCTCCAGTAGCGTCTTCACGATCTGGCTGTTGACCGCCACTCCGCGGATATCCTCGATCTCGCCACGGGTGATTGGCTGCCGGTACGCGATCAGTACCAGCGTCTCCAACAGGGCCCGCGAATAACGCTGTGGCCGCTCCTCCCATAGCCGGCCAACCCAGGGAGAAAAACGCTCGCGCACCTGCAGGCGGTAACCACTGGCCACTTCTTTCAGCTCGAACGCTCGTCCCTTGCATGACTTGTCCAGCACCTCTAGCGCCTTGCGCAACAAGCTGGGGGTTGGCCGCTCGATTTCGTCGAACAGCTCGGCCATTCGCTCAACCGACATCGACTTGCCTGAGGCCAGCAAAAAGGCTTCAAGCAGCGAGGCAAGATCCTTGGGATCGGACAGATTCACAGGCTCGGCTCCATTGACTCTTCCAGTGGCAATGAGGACTCATCGCTGCGGGCCCTGACATGAATTGGTGCGAAGGGCTCGTTCTGCACCAGCTCGACCAGCGATTCCTTTATCAGCTCAAGCACTGCCATGAAGGTCACCACCACACCGAGCCGCCCTTCCTCGGCGGTAAACAGCGCAACAAAAGGTACAAAGCCGCCGCCCTTGAGCCGTTCGAGTACGTCGCTCATGCGCTCGCGGGTCGACAGCGTCTCACGCGTGACCTGATGGCTTTCGAACATGTCAGCACGACGCAACACCTCAGCCATGGAGATCAACAGCTCCTCCAGACTGACCTGAGGCAGCAGCTTGCGTGCGCGAGCGTCAGGTGCGTCGAGTTTCGGCACGTGAAGGTCGCGACCTACCCGCGGCAGCTGGTCGATATCTTCCGACGCCGCCTTGAACCGCTCGTACTCCTGAAGCCTACGGATCAACTCGGCACGCGGGTCGAGTTCGTCCTCCTCCACCTCGGCCGAGCGAGGCAGCAGCATGCGCGACTTGATCTCAGCCAACATGGCCGCCATTACCAGGTACTCGGCCGCAAGCTCCAGGCGCACGGCCTTCATCAACTCGACATAGCCCATGTACTGACGAGTGATTTCCGCGACAGGGATATCGAGAATATCGATGTTCTGCTTGCGGATCAGATAGAGCAGCAAATCCAGCGGTCCCTCGAATGCCTCAAGGAAGACCTCGAGCGCATCTGGGGGGATATAGAGATCCTGCGGCAGGTTATTGAAAGCCTCGCCGTAGACAAGCGCCAACCGCAGCTGCTCGCCGGGCGCCTTGAGGGTCGCCTCGGCCTGGGTGTCCTGCATTATCTCTCCGGAACGAACGAGTACTGGAAGCGGCGACAGCTTATGCCGGCGCCCGAATAGGCTCTAGCGATAATTCAGACCCATGGCCTGACGCACGACCACCAGGGTCTCGCGTGCTTCGTCGCGGGCCTGCTCAGCGCCTTCAGCGAGAATGCTGCGCACCAGATCCGCATTCGCCTCGTAGTCCTGAGCCCGCTCTTGCAGCGGTGCCAGCTCGAGCTTGATCGCATCGATAAGTGGCGCTTTGCATTCCAGGCAGCCGATGCCCGCGGTGCGGCAGCCCTGCTCCGCCCAACTGCAAACCTCTTCTACCGAATGGGCCTGGTGCATTTGCCACACCGGACAACGTGTCGGCTCACCCGGGTCGTGGCGATGAACGCGTGCCGGATCGGTTGGCATGCGCTTGATCTTTTCCTCGATCTCAGACGGCGTGTCGCGCAGAAAGATGGAATTACTGGCCGACTTGGCCATTTTTCCGCCGTCCAGCCCAGACACCTTGGGGATATCGCTGAGCAACGCCTGCGGTTCGGGCAACAACAACCTGCCGCTCCCCTCGAGATACCCAAACAGGCGTTCCTGGTCGCCAATGGTAATGGTCTGCTGATCCTTGAGCAGCGCACGGGCGGTATTCAGCGCTTCGAGATCGCCTTGCTCCTGATAGCTCTTGCGAAGACTGGCGTATAGCTTGGAGCTTTTCTTGCCGAGCTTGCGCACCGCCGCTTCGGCCTTGACCTCGAAATCCTCTTCGCTGCCGTACAGATGGTTGAAGCGTCTGGCGACATCGCGAGCAAACTCGATATGCGGCAACTGATCGGCGCCAACAGGCACGACACCTGCGCGATAGGCGAGGATGTCCGCGGCTTGCAACAAGGGATAACCGAGAAAACCGTAGGTGCCGAGATCTTTGTTCTGCGAATCGAGCTGCAGCTCCTTGTAGGACGGCACGCGCTCAAGCCACGCCAACGGGCAAATCATCGAAAGCAGCAGGTGTAGCTCGGCGTGTTCTGGCACCTGGGACTGAATGAACAACGTGGCAGAGCTCGGGCTGACACCGGCTGCCAGCCAATCGACTGCCATCTCCTGCACATTGCGTGCGACATCTGCGCCTGCAGCGTAGTCGGTGGTCAGTGCATGCCAGTCAACGATGCAGAAAAAGCATTGGTACTCATGCTGCATTCTGACCCAACTCTTCAGCACGCCGTGATAGTGGCCGAGGTGGAGACGGCCATTAGGCCGCATTCCTGAGACTACACGTCGCTGCGAATCCATGGCGCTCAAAAGGGTTTCCTTCGTAGATTTGAAAAAAGCGAACGGTTCAGCCGGCGAACGGCGCGGGATCGCCGCAGCCGACCCGTACCACTTCCGGATCGCCATCAACCAGGCTGATGACGGTCGACGCTTCGACGCCACCGTAACCGCCGTCGATGATCAGGTCTACCTGATGCTCCAGCGCATCCCGCATTTCGTAAGGGTCGCTCATCGGTTCGGTTTGACCAGGCAGGATCAGGCTGACGCTCATCAATGGCTCACCCAGCTCGGCGAGCAACGCCTGCGCAATCGGTTGAGCAGGCACGCGCAGGCCAATGGTACGACGCTTCGGATGCAACAGCATTCGCGGCACCTCCCGAGTGGCGCTGAGAATGATGGTGTAAGGCCCTGGCAGATGCGTCTTGAGCAGGCGGAAAGCGGCGGTATCCACTTTCGCGAACAATCCCAGCTGGGACAAGTCGCGACAGACCAGGGTGAAATTATGTTTATCGTCCAACTGGCGCAGGCGGCGAATGCGCTCGATGCCGGTTTTGTTTCCCATCGAGCAACCCACAGCATAGGAAGAGTCGGTGGGGTAAACCACCACGCCGCCGCTGCGAATGATCTCTACGGCCTGCTTGATCAACCTGGCCTGAGGGTTGTCTGGGTGTATCTGAAAGAACTGGCTCATGGGAACTCCCTGTTCAGCGGCCAACAGACTCGCCGGGTTCATGATCAAAAGACTTCCACAGCGGTCGCAAGTCGTCAGGGAGGGTTCTATACATACCCAGCTCCGACCAGTCGCCTGGCGCATGGAAATCACTGCCGATGCTGGCCATCAGCCCGAACTCCCGCGCCAGTATCGACAAGCCACCCACCTGTTCCAGTGGTTGCATACCATTGACCACTTCCAGCGCATGACCGCCAGCCTGGGCGAATTCGCTCACCAGTCGGCGTCGTTTGCTGCGGGTGAAATCGTACTGCCAGGGATGCGCCAAACTGATCCAGGCGCCGGCGTCGCGCAAGGTACTCACGGTTCGCTCAAGCGTCGGCCAATGCTGCTTGACGTCCCCCAGCTTGCCGGAACCGAGCCACTTGCGGAATGCCTCGGCGCGGTCGCGCACATGCCCTGCACGCACAAGGTAATCCGCGAAATGAGGGCGAGCCGGCGCGTTGCCGCTATCCCCCAGCTCCTGCTGAATTGCCCGCGCACCCTCCAGGGCACCAGGCATTCCCTTGGCCTCCAGGCGCTGAGCAATCGTCTCGGCACGCTGCCAGCGGCCGGCGTGCAACTCGCCAATAGCCTGTTGCAGCGCAATGGCATCACGACGAAACGCGTAACCCAGCACATGGATGGTGGCGCCATTCCAGACACAGGACAGCTCGATGCCATTGACCAGCCGGACACCCAGCAAATCAGCAGCGGCGCGAGCATCATCGAGCCCTTCGAGGGTGTCGTGATCAGTCAGCGCAAGCAGTTCGATTCCACGCGCATGTGCTCGCTGCACCAGCACGTCCGGCGCAAGCACGCCGTCAGAGGCGGTGCTATGGCAATGCAGATCAACAATCATTCGGGACAGATTCTCCAGGGGGCTTGGCAGCTCACAGCGTGTGACCGCCAGCGCCAGCGCTCGTGCCGTCGTCCAGTTTGCCAAAGCTTGCGCAATGTCTTGGAAACGGCAAGCGGACAGCGTTCCGCTAAAAGCGCGGTTTGTTATTATGCCGGGCACATCTGCCCTCTGGCTTGCCTCGTGAAACAAATCATCGACTTCGTTCCGCTGCTGCTGTTCTTCATCGCCTACAAAATCGAGCCTACAACCGTCGACATCGGAGGTTTCAGCCTGGGCATCGGCGGCATATTCAGCGCAACAGCGGTGCTGGTCGTCAGCTCCGTTATCATCTACGGCGTTATATTCATCCATCAGCGGCGACTCGAAAAAAGCCAGTGGCTGACATTGGCGGCTTGCTTGTTATTCGGCGGACTGACCTTGGCGCTGCACAGCGAAGCGATCCTCAAGTGGAAAGCGCCCGTACTGAACTGGCTGTTCGCGCTGGCCTTCACCGGTAGCCACTTCATCGGCGACAAACCGCTTATTCAGCGGATGATGGGTCATGCCGTCAGCTTGCCGGCAGCCCAATGGGCCCAGCTCAATGTCGCCTGGATTCTGTTCTTTCTCGTCTGCGGCTTCGCCAATCTCTTCGTTGCCTTCGTATATCCCACGATCTGGGTAGACTTCAAAGTCTTTGGCAGCCTCGGCCTGACGCTGCTGTTCATGGCTGGCCAGGCCCTATATCTGGTGCGCCACATGCAACCCGAACCTGAACAATCATAGGAATCCATCATGCTCTACGCCATCATCGCCAGCGATGTACCCAACTCCCTGCAGGACCGTCTGGCCTCGCGCCCCGCTCACCTGGCGCGTCTCGACCAACTCAAAAGCGAGGGGCGGCTCGTGTTGGCTGGCCCACATCCGGCAGTGGACAGCAATGACCCAGGCGCAGCCGGCTTTACTGGCAGCCTGGTTGTCGCCGAATTCGACTCGCTGCAGGCAGCCGAACAGTGGGCTGCGGCCGACCCCTACAAAGCCGCAGGCGTTTATGGCGATGTCATCGTCAAACCTTTCAAGCAGGTTTACCCCTAAGTCGATCGGCTGACGCCGCCACCCTGCTGCAGAGCCGTCGCTTCGCCACGGCCCTGCAGAGAAACAACCGTTGAGGAAAAAGGAGTTCCGATGCGCCAAGGTCCGCTGTTTCTGCTGATTGCCCTAGGTCTCGCTACACCCTTGCTGCAGGCCGAAGAAGCCACCATCGAGCCGCCCGCCGAACAGCATGTCGAGCTGGAGCACCGCCTAAGCGACAATCAACAGCAACGGGAGGCGATCAAGGAAAACCTCGACGTCGCCGTCAGTGCAGTGAGCCAGGCCCAGCTTTTAAGACTGCGCCAGGAAAACCAGCGATTGCGCCTGCAGCTTGAACAAGAACAAGCGCAGACGCAGGTGCAGCCGCCACTGCTCAACGACCAGCAACTGTGGTTCGCCGTTGGGGGCGGCGTCGGCGTGCTGGGCTTTCTGCTTGGTGTCCTGACAACCCGCGGCCGCCGCCGCCGTCAATGGCTGAACTGACTCGACGCGAGCGAACCATGAGCGAATTGCTGCTGATAGACGATGACCAGGAGCTCTGCGAGCTATTGGTCAGCTGGCTGGCCCAGGAAGGCTTCGTCGCCCGTGCCTGCCATGACGGTCAGAGCGCCCGTGCTGCGCTGGCCGAACACCAACCCTCGGCAGTCGTGCTCGACGTGATGCTGCCTGACGGCAGTGGGTTGGAATTGCTCAAGCAGCTGCGTAGCGAATATCCCGACCTGCCAGTATTGATGCTTTCCGGGCGAGGCGAGCCACTTGACCGCATCCTGGGCCTGGAGCTGGGTGCCGACGACTACCTCGCCAAACCCTGTGATCCACGCGAACTCACCGCCCGCCTGAAGGCCGTCTTGCGCCGTAGCCAACCGGCCAGCACGCCGACCCAACTCGAGCTGGGTGATCTCTGGTACAGCCCCGCACGCGGCGTCGCCAGCGTTGGCGATCATGAGGTCACGCTCACCCTTTCCGAAGGGCGCATCCTCGAAGCACTCCTGGGCCAGCCCGGCGAACCTATGGAAAAGCAGGCGTTGGCGCAGCTGGCCCTAGGTCGCAAGCTCACCCTGTACGACCGCAGCCTGGACATGCACGTCAGCAATCTGCGCCGCAAACTGGGCCCCCATCCAGACGGCCGCCAGCGGATCGTCGCCTTGCGCAGCCGCGGTTACCTTTACGCATCCTGACCGGCCTTTACCCAGCCTTTACCCTGCACTGACTGCCGTTGACCTTGCGCGTCCTAGACTGAGCTCATCCGGTCGAAGCCTGCTGAGGCGCCCTCGAAAGGCGCCCACTCGGTGACCGGTTTCCATATCAAGGAGAAACTCATGATGCGCAAGACTCTGATTGCGGTACTTTTCGCCTCCACCCTGCCCACCATTGCCATGGCAATGCCAGACGATGGCCAGCGCCATCATGGTGGCAACCACTCGCCTTTCGAGCAGCTCGACCTGACCAAAGAGCAGCGGAAAGAGATGCGCCAGCTGATGGGGCAGCAGATGAAAAGTCATCGCGAAATCACTCAACGGTACCTGAACAAGCTGCCCGAAGCCGATCGCAAAGCCATGCAGGAAGAATTAAAGGCCAACCAGGAAAAAACCCAAAAACAGGTGCGTGACCTGCTCAAGCCTGAACAGCAGAAGAAGTTCGACGAGCTGCACGAAAAGATGGCAGCCAAGCGCGCCGACCGCGATGAATTCGAACAGTGGAAAGCCGAACGCGATCAAAAGAACTGATCCACAAATTCGCAAAACGCCCGGCGCGCCCCCACCTTGAGCCAAGCGCGCCGGGCTTTTCTCTGGAGTACATGACCGGTGCGATCACTGTTCTGGCGCATCCTTGCGACGTTCTGGCTAGCCATTGCGCTGGTAGCAGGCTTGGCCATGCTCCTCGGTCATGCGCTCAACCAGGACACCTGGATTCTCAACCGTCACCCCGGCGTGAATGGCCTGGCCGAAGTGTGGACCAAGGTCTACGAGCGCCAGGGGCCCATCACTGCACAGTTTCTTCTCGAACGGCATCGCAACCGCTACGGCGTCGATGTGCAGGTTCTCGCTGAGAACGGCCAGCCAATCATCCGCGGTACCTTTCCGGCTCGCGCGGCCGCTTTCGAGGCGCGTCAGGAGCACCGCGACGGTCGTCTGCCCTGGCGGCGGCTGACTGCTGATTACACCAGTCCCGAAACCGGCAATACCTACCTGTTTATCTACCGTATTCCGAATCAGGAGCTGCAAGCCTGGCACCGAGGCAGCCTGTTCTGGCCCCTGAGTGCGCTCGCCATCGCTTTGGTCGTTCTGACCGGGTTCAGTCTGCTGCTGACCCTTTCAATCACGCGTCCGCTCGACCGGCTTCGCGGCGCCGTGCACGACCTGGGGCAGACCACCTATCAGCAGAATTCGCTGGCGCGCCTGGCCAATCGACGCGACGAGCTGGGCGTGCTTGCCAAGGACTTCAACCGCATGGGAGCCCGACTGCAAAGCTTGATCGGCAGCCAGCGGCAATTGCTGCGTGACGTTTCCCACGAACTGCGTTCGCCGCTGGCCCGCCTGCGCATCGCACTGGCACTGGCAGAACGCGCCACGCCGGTCGAACGCGAAGTCATCTGGCCACGGCTGGCCAAGGAATGTGATCGCCTGGAGGCGCTGATCAGCGAGATCCTGGAGCTCGCCCGACTCGACGCCGACCCTGGCGCGCCGAACCCCATCAACTTGCAATCGATGTTCGACCAGCTTGAGGAAAACGCCCGCATTGTCTCGCCGAATCAACGCATTGACTGTCAGGTTGAAACCGAAGCCCAGTTGCAAGGCTGGCCGGACATGCTCGAGCGCGCCCTCGACAATCTGTTACGCAATGCCTTGCGTTTCAATCCCGAAGGCAAGCCCATCGAACTGCGAGCCAGCAGCGACACTCAACACCTGCTGCTGAGTGTCCGTGACCATGGACCTGGCGTAGACGGAGCCCACCTCGAGCAACTGAGCGAACCCTTCTTTCGAGCACCCGGGCAGACCACAGCGGGACACGGATTGGGGTTGGCAATCGCTCGCCGAGCCGCCGAACGCCATAACGGCGAGCTACTGCTGAGCAATCACCCGGACGGTGGCTTCATAGCTACGCTGAAGCTGCCGCTGAAACTGGCTATCGACGCTCCGCAGCACGCGTAGTGAGCTAGCGTGCACCGGACCACTCAGTGACGAACTGCTGCGGCTCCAGTTCCGGCGGGGTTCGCAGCGTGCCCTCCGGGGTGCCGACGTAGATGAACCCCAGGATTTGCTCGTCACCGGTCAACCCCAGCGCCTTCGCCAGGTACGGATCGTAAGCAAAGTCGCCAGTCCGCCATACGGCGCCAAGGCCCTGAGCGTGCGCAGCCAGTAACAAACCGTGCGCAGCGCAGGACACCGCAAGCACCTGCTCGGAACCAGGCACCTTCGGGTGCGGCTGCACGCGTGCAATGACCACCACCAGCAGCGGCGCGCGCAACGGCATCTTGCGGGCTTTCAGTACGGCATCATCGCTCGCCTCAGGCGAGCGCACACGCAGCGATTCAGCCATCAACTTGCCCAGCTGCTCGCGGGCTTCGCCTTGGACGGTCAGGAAACGCCACGGACGCAGCTGGCCATGATCCGGCGCGCGCAGGGCAGCACGAAACATCACGTCCAGCTGAGCCGGTGTTGGCGCAGGATCGGTAAGCCGCGTGACAGACACGCGGTTGAGCAACAGGTCGAGAGCTTCCATCCGACTACCTCCGAAAACGAATCGGACATTCTAGAGCCCAGAGCCGTTCGTTTGGCAGCACAGGTTGTAGCAAGCGTCGTATCGGCTGACCAATTTGACGATCAGCGCCCCGAATGCCAACGCTGTCAGGCGACCCGATCAGGCGCAAGCTGCGGTTCCAGCGGGGGCATCAGCGGTGGAAGACCGTGGGCCGCGCGAGCCGTGTCGCAATGCGCGTTATGCTGACCGTCTACCCAAGACGCCTCGAACTCGCGACAGGTACTGGAACGTTGCTCGTACATGGTGCAACGGACGCCGCAGCCGACATCGCCCATCAATCCGACGCAACGCGCAGGCTTGCTTTCCGTCCCGAGCATAGCGACGTGAAATGGGCTGACCTGCACGGTTGCGCTGTCAGGAACTGCACCGCCGGACGAGGCACACTCGCCCCAAAAGAAAGACACACGAAAATACGCGCAGCAGGCGCCGCACGTGAGGCAGGGATTGTCGATGGACATGGAAGGTGAACACTCAGAAACCGGCAAAGGGCCGGCACCGGGCGGCTATTCTATTCATCGCAACGAACTTGGGAAGAGGCCCGCCAGGGGGGTTACAAAAGATTTTTCAACAGGCCGATAGCCGGTTTACTGCCACAGCGACAGGCGTAGAATGGCGGCCTCATTTTTCGAGCCGAGCAGCAATCACACATGGCCTTGCCGACCCTGCGCATCATCGGTTTCATTCTCGGCATTTTCCTGATCACACTCGCAGTCAGCATGGTCATTCCGATGGTCACGCTGTTCGCGTTTGACCGAACTGACGATCTTCAAGCGTTTCTGTGGTCCAGCCTGATTACTTTCGGCTGCGGTTTTGCGCTTGTTGCACCAGGTCGACCGGCCAATACCAACCTACGCCCGCGCGACATGTACTTCCTGACCACGGTCAGCTGGGTGATCGTGTGCTGCTTCGCCGCCCTGCCGCTCATGCTCATCCAACACATCAGCTATACCGATGCGTTCTTTGAAACCATGTCCGGTATCACCACCACCGGTGCGACGATACTCTCAGGACTCGATAGCGCATCACCAGGCCTGCTTATGTGGCGATCACTGCTGCATTGGCTCGGCGGTATCGGCTTCATCGGCATGGCAGTCGCCATTCTGCCGCTGCTACGCGTTGGTGGTATGCGACTGTTCCAGACCGAATCATCTGACTGGTCAGAAAAAGTCATGCCGCGTTCACACATGGCCGGCAAATACCTGATCGTTATCTATCTGGTCTTTACTCTGGCAGCGTTCATCGCGTTCTGGCTGGCAGGAATGAGCGGATTCGATGCGATCAACCATGCGATGTCCACCGTGGCGACTGGCGGCTATTCGACCTCCGACGCATCGCTCGGCAAGTTCGGTCCAGCCACGCATTGGGTTGCGATCTTCTTCATGATTTTAGGCAGCTTGCCGTTCACCCTGTACGTAGCCACCGCTCGCGGCGACCGTCGGGCACTTTTTGGGGATCAGCAGGTTCGCGGGTTTCTGGTGATGCTCACCGCAACAAGCCTGTTATTCAGCTTGTGGTATTGGTTCAACCATGAAGACAGCCTTCTCGACTCGCTGCGCATCGTGACATTCAGCGTTGTATCGGTCATCACGACCACAGGCTATGCCGTCAGCGATTACACCCAATGGGGTGGTTTCGCGGTCATGGTGTTCTTCTATCTCACCTTCCTCGGTGGTTGTTCCGGGTCTACGTCCGGCGGCTTGAAGATGTTTCGTTTTCAGGTCGCTTACACCCTGCTGCGCTCGAACCTCAAGCAACTGGTTCACCCAAGGGCAGTCATCCGCCAACAGTACAACGGGCATAATCTGGACGAAGAAATTGTCCGTTCGATCCTGACATTTTCATTCTTCTTCACCATGACCATTGGTGTGCTGGCCCTGTGTCTGGCACTGCTTGGGCTGGACCCGATCACAGCGCTCACAGGTGCCGCGTCAGCGGTGTGTAACGTAGGCCCGGGGCTCGGGCCGATCATCGGCCCGGCGGGCAATTTCTCAACGCTACCCGATGCCGCGAAGTGGTTGTTATCCGTCGGTATGCTGCTTGGCCGATTGGAAATCATCACCGTGCTGGTGATGTTGACCCCTTCTTTCTGGCGCCACTGACGGGCTCATGTCTCGCCGATATCCTCGTTCCACAGTTCGGGGCTGTCGGCGATGAAGCGACGCATCATCTCGACACAGCCCGGCTCCTGCAGCACCTCAACCTCAACGCCCCGACCGCGCAGCAGCAGTTCCTCGCCCATGAAGGTCTGGTTCTCGCCGATCACCACCTTCGGTATGCCATAGAGCAGAATCGCCCCGCTGCACATGGAACAGGGCGACAGCGTCGTATAGAGGATCGAATCGGCGTAGACGCTGGCCGGTTGCCGACCGGCGTTTTCGAATGCGTCCATCTCTCCGTGCAGCACCGCGCTGCTTTGCTGAACCCGCCGGTTGTGGCCACGACCAATGATCCGACCCCGATGGACGATCACCGAACCAATCGGAATTCCACCCTCGGACAGCCCCTTCTGCGCTTCGTCGATTGCGGCCTGCATGAATTCATCCATTCACGGTGCTCCTTCGCTCTTGCTGGATAGTGGGGTTCGCCATCAGGCGGTTTCGGATCGACGCTTGAACAGCCGCTTGCCTAATTCGACAACTGCAAATACCAGGCCGCCGGCCAGTATCCCGAAGGCAGCGTCCAGCAGCGTCGGCAACAGCCCGGCCAGAACAGTCCCGATGTAGGGCAGCGCCAAGGTGTGCTCCGCGCTGTTCTCGATGAGGTGGTGAATGGCCTTGAAGCCGTGGGTCAGAATGCCGCCGCCGACCATGAACATGGCGGCCGTACCAATCACTGACAGCGACTTCATCAACCAGGGCGCGACCGAGAGGATGGCACGGCCGAGCGACTGCGCTGCGGAGCTGGTGCGTTTGGTCAGCGCCAGGCCCGCGTCGTCGAGTTTGACGATGCCGGCAACCAAACCGTAGACGCCGATGGTCATGATGATTGCTATGCCCGCCAGCACGGCGATCTGCTCGACAAAGGTGGCGGCAGCGACCGTACCCAGTGTGATGGCGATGATTTCGGCGGACAAAATGAAATCGGTGCGCACCGCCCCGCTGATTTTGTCGCGCTCGAACGCCACCATGTCGACGTTCTCGTCGGCCAACGCCTTGATCTGCTCTGCATGATGATCCTGATCGCGGTGCAAGAACCGGTGTGCCAGCTTCTCGAATCCTTCGAAGCAGAGAAACGCACCGCCCAGCATCAGCAACGGCGTAATGGCCCAGGGGATAAACGCACTGATCAGCAACGCTGCCGGCACCAGAATCAGCTTGTTGCGCATGGAGCCCTTGGCTACGGCCCAGACCACCGGTAGCTCGCGGTCCGCATTGACGCCGGTGACCTGCTGCGCATTGAGTGCCAGATCGTCGCCGAGCACGCCGGCGGTTTTCTTTGCTGCCACCTTGGTCATCAGGGATACGTCGTCCAGGACCGAAGCGATATCGTCGATCAAGGCAAGAAGGCTACTGGCCAATGCGGGTCATCCTTTAGGTATCGGCAAAAAGCGGCACAGGTGCGCCGCGGTCATGTATACGCAAGCTAAGGCTATGGCAGCAAAGCACAAGTTCCGGCATGGGCGCTTCAACGCTGTGCGCGGTATTCGCCAGGTGTCATCGCGAACCAGCGCTTGAAGGCGCGGAAGAAATTGCTCGGATCGGCAAAGCCCAGCAGATAAGCCACTTCCAGCAAGGCGAGATCTGCACGCGCCAGATATTGCTCGGCAAGCGTGCGCCGGGTGTCGTCGAGCAACTGCTGGAAGCTCGTGCCCTCCTCGTCCAGTCGCCGCTGCAATGTACGCTCGGACAGTTGCAGCGACTGCGCTACCGTTTCGCGCCGCGGTTCGCCCTGAGGCAACAGACGGCAGATCACCTGCCGGGCCTGGTGCGTCACCCGGTTGTCCGAGAAGCGCGCCAGGTAGTCGCCAGCAAACCGGTCGTGCAACCGAGCCAGTTCGGCGTTCGCGGTAGGTAATGGAATATCCATATCAACGTGGCGCATCAGCAAGCCGTGGCTGTCGGCATTGAAGCGCAGCGGTGCTTGAAACATGGCCTGGTACGGTTCGACATCCGCAGGTCGCGGGCCTTGGAAATAGACTTCTAGCGGAACCAGTGACTTGCCGGTCAGCCAGCGACAGAACGCAAGCGTACTGGCCAGGGAACCGTCTGCGCTCTGGCGGGCGGGTGGCAACTGATCACCATGAATCGCCAAGGTCAACAAAGCGCCGCCATCAGTTGGCCTGAACTGCAGGTCCGCACCTTCGGCAATGATGCGCTGGTACCGCACCAGACGCTGGAAGCTGTCCCTGAGCGTGCTACTGGACATCAGTGCATAGCCGACCACATGCATCGCGCCGGGGCGCATCACCTTTGCCAGATTCAAGCCGATCGCAGGGTTCCCGGTCATCTCCACTGCGCGTTGCCAGAGCCGCGTCATGCCATCCTGGGCAAACCGGGCGTCGGGATCGCTCAGTGCGCAATAGTCGAGCCCAAGCTCGCTGAACAGCGCCTGGCAGTCGAGGCCCTCGAGTTCAAGCGCCTGGACAATGCTCAAGGCCCAGCTCGAGGACGTGGTGCGTTCTGTCATTAATCGATTCGCTCATGGTCAGCTATTACTCAGCGCGCCGTCATAACAACGGCCAACGCAGTTTCAACCGCCGAGGGATGGCACACAAGGCTACTAAACTGGCACCTGGAGTCAGTGGCCTATATTGCCGGAGGTTCTAGACTCCAACGACCACAATGACAGGAGGTGCGGCATGAGCACGCAAACCGCCGAACGCTTTACCCGCTTTGCAGATTTCTACCCGTTCTACCTGGCCGAGCACAGCAACCTCACCTGCAGACGGTTGCACTACATTGGCAGCTTGCTGGTACTGGCAATCCTGGCGTACGCAGTGATCACCCAGCAGTGGCTATGGCTATTGGCGATGCCATTGGCCGGCTATGGGTTTGCCTGGGTCGGTCATTTCATTTTCGAGAAGAACCGTCCGGCGACATTTCAGTACCCGCTGTACAGCTTTCTCGGCGACTGGGTAATGCTCAAGGACATGCTGACTGGAAAGATTCGATTCTGATCCATGGATCGTGTGCCGGTGCTGCGCTGCACCGGCGCTCGGTCACGGAATGGACCGGCGGTTTGGCGCAGTGCTGGCGACTTGGTTATGATCTGCGAGCCAGCGCCG
The DNA here is from genome assembly GCF_053470365.1 of Stutzerimonas tianxiuensis. Classification (NCBI taxonomy): domain Bacteria; kingdom Pseudomonadati; phylum Pseudomonadota; class Gammaproteobacteria; order Pseudomonadales; family Pseudomonadaceae; genus Stutzerimonas; species Stutzerimonas tianxiuensis. The sequence continues at coordinate 37,891 of NZ_JBPVWS010000008.1, forward strand.
GTCGATGCGCTGCAGCCTCTCACGGGGCATTCCAGAGCGCCGGCATCTTTCAGGGATAGCAACCATCATGTCAACCGTGACCGGTGAACGACGTAACGGCCTCGCGACTCGTCCATTGCGCGAGTACTACGCACGAGTCTTCGCCTATCTGATCTGTGCCGCCACGCTCGCTGCCGGTGTTTATACCCAGCAGTTCGGGCTCGAGCTCTTGTGGATGGTGCCGTACACACTCCTGTATCCGCACTTCGCCTATCACCTCAGCTACCGCTTCAAACGCGACCATCCGGAAACCACCTCACAGACCCTGTTGTGCCTCGATGCCCTCAATGCAGGCGCCGGAATCGTGCTGCTCGGAGGCAGCCTCGTACCGAGCCTGATGTTCATGCTGACGCTGAGTTTCAGCGCGCTGGTGGTCGGTAGCCTGCGTCATCTGTTGATGACGCTGTTGATGGTCTGCATCGGCGCCGGACTGACCAGCCTACTGGTGCCTTTGCGCTTCGAAGGCCTCAGCTCGGTCTTGGTATCCACAGTCAGCATCCTGCTCACCACGCTCTACGTGTGCGTAACGGCTTACTACGTCCACCAGCAGGGCATCCGTCTGGCGCAGGCACGCAGCGAAGTGGAGGCCCAACAGGCTAAAGCGGCGCGACTGGCCCGAAGCCTGGCCAAATACCTGTCACCGCAGGTATGGGAATCGATCTTCTCCGGCAAGCGCACCGTGCGTCTTGAAACACAACGCAAGAAGCTCACCGTCTTCTTCTCGGACATCAAAGGCTTCACTGAGCTCTCGGAAGAACTGGAAGCCGAAGCCCTCACCGACCTGCTCAACACCTACCTCAACGAGATGTCGAAAATCACGCTCAAGTACGGCGGCACCATCGACAAGTTCGTTGGCGACTGCGTGATGGTGTTTTTTGGCGACCCCACCAGCCAGGGCGCGAAAAAGGACGCCGTGGCAGCGGTTTCGATGGCTATTGCCATGCGCAAGCACATGAAGGTCCTTCGCCAGCAGTGGCGCAGCCAAGGCATTACAAAGCCGATGGAAATTCGCATGGGCATCAACACCGGCTACTGCACAGTCGGCAACTTCGGCGCCGACACTCGAATGGACTACACCATCATCGGTCGCGAAGTGAATCTGGCGAGCCGCCTGGAAAGCTCCGCCGAAGCTGGCGAGATCCTCATTTCCCACGAAACCTATTCGCTGGTCAAAGACGTCATCATGTGCCGCGACAAAGGCCAGATCACGGTTAAGGGCTTTACCCGCCCGGTACAGATCTACCAAGTGGTGGACTTCCGTCGCGACCTCGGCGCCACCAACAGCTTCGTCGAGCACGAGTTGCCCGGCTTCTCGATGTACCTGGACACCAATGGCGTGCAGAATTTCGACAAGGAGCGTGTCATCCAGGCGCTCAACCAGGCCGCTGAAAAGTTGCGCGATAAGGTCATCATGTAGCGACCACCAAGTCCGGCACGGGCCCGATCGCCATCACTCACCAATACCGGCCGGCGCTCCGCATGCAGTCGAGGTCTACCATGCCGCCCATCCTTTCCTTACGTCATTACAACCGTGACCAGATCACCCATAGCCATGAGCACACGCAGCTGGTCTTCGGCCTGCGAGGACGGTTGGATTTCGAGGTTGATGGCCATGGCAGCCGCATCCAACAACAGCTTCTGGCCGTCGTGCCCAGTGACACACGGCATGCCTGCGACAGCGCCGAGGGCAGTCTGTGCCTGGTCCTCGACATCCCGGATGGTGACTGGCTACGGCGACAGCTCGGCCACCACGCCGATTCGGCGCAGCGGCTGCTCGAACGCCCTGCTGCCCTGCACCTGAGCCAGACGCAAAGCCAACTGGTGGGCTGGCTCGCTGCCAGCCCCATCAACGACCCGATCATCAGCGAGCAAGGCGCTGCCCTCTTGCTGGCGAGCCTCGCCGCCGGCTGCGAACCCATTGCTCGGCAACACCCGCTGCCGATCGCGGCGTTGCAGGACTTCGTCGATCGGCATCTGTCACATCCACTCGAGGTAAAGGATCTTGCACGGTTGGCGGGCCTTTCGGTGCAGCGATTCCACGTACGCTTTGTTAGCGAAACGGGGCTCACGCCGCAGGCATTCGTTCGACGTCGACGCCTGCATCAGGGCCGTGAGTTGCTGCTCAGCACCCCGCTCGCGGTAGGCGAGATTGCAGCGCGGGTAGGTTATGCCTCGCAAAGCGCCTTTACCGCAGCGCTTAGCCGCCAGTTCGGCGTCACCCCACGTGAGGTCCGACGCGAGACGCTCGACAAACCGCAAGCGTGACGCGACAGACCATTCGCCTCGCACGGCCTACCATGAATCTTCACTGATGCAGATGCGTAAACGCATGCTATCGCGAGGCTTCATGGATCATTTCAGCTCATCCGCCCCCCACCTTCGGTCTGCTCCGCTGGACCACCGACCATGACCCATCGCAACGCCCTGCTGGCGATTCACCTCGGCGCACTGATGTTCGGGTTGTCCGGTGTATTCGGCAAGCTGGCGGCGAGTACGCCTTTGATCATCACCCTCGGCCGAGCCGGCTTCGCTGTCGTGGCGTTGCTACTGGCCGCACAGATGCTCCCCAACAAAGGCACGCAGCCAACCGCACGCCAGCGGTTCGGACTGCTGCTCGGCGGGCTGCTGCTCGGTGGACACTGGCTGACCTTTTTCCTGGCCGTAAAGGTGGCTGGAGTCGGCATCGCTACGCTGGGCTTCGCCAGTTTTCCCGCGTTTGCCATCCTGCTCGAGGGCATGCTATTTCGCGAGCGTACACGCCCCGTCGAGTTCGGCTTGGTCGCGCTGGTCTGCTTCGGTCTGCTGCTGGTGACCCCGCAGTTCGATCTAGGTAGTCAGAGCACGCTGGGTCTGCTGTATGGGATCGTCTCCGGGTTGACGTTCGCCTTGCTTTCCCTGCTCAACCGGGCAGTCACCCGCGACGTAGACCCAGTCCAGGCCGCGCTCTGGCAGAACGGCACCATCCTCCTGTGCCTTCTGCCCTTCACGTGGTCGTCCCTGCCGGCCGTCCCAGCCATGGACTGGCTGTGGCTGAGCTTGCTCGGTGTGTTTTGTACGGGCCTCGCACACAGCCTGTTCGTGGCGAGCCTGAAGGTATTGAAGGCCCGGACCACTGCGGTGATCTTCGCGCTGGAACCGGTATATGGCATCACCATCGCCTGGTGGTTGTTCAATGAACAACCCACGGCGAGGATGCTCGTCGGCGGCGCCTTGATCATCCTCGCCTCGGTCATCGCCAGTCGATTGAAAACACCGGTAGTCACCAACGCCGCCACGCCCTTGGCAAAAGCAGCACAAGTACAAGAGCCGCGCTAAAACAATGTAGATGTCGCTGCAAGCGCTACGGCAGGCTCAGGGGCGGTCGTTATGCCCCAGATTTCGCTCTGGATCGATCTGGTCCCGCACCCGCTGTTTCAAGCTCTTGGCTTCCGGAAACCCGCCGTCCAGCTTGCGCTCCCAGATCTGCACTCCGTCGCAGGTGATGTGAAAGGTCCCGCCTGCTGCAGGCACCAGCGACACCTTGCCGAGGTCATCCGAAAAGGTTGAGAGCAGCTCCTGGGCCAGCCAGGTAGCGCGCAACATCCACTGGCACTGGGTGCAATAGGTGATGACAATTTCAGGCTTGGTAGCGGCCATATCGAGGCGCTCGGGTAGCTGACGGGGCGCCTATAATAGCCGCCATTTCACGTCAGTTTGTCCGGTGTGCCTTCATGTCTCGTCTCCTCTTTCTGCTGATCCTGCTCTTCCCCCTGGCAGGCTATGCCGAACCCCAGCCACGCACGGGCCTGGTCCTTTCCGGCGGAGCCGCGAGGGGGCTTGCGCACATCGGCGTGCTGAAGGCGCTGGAAGAACAAGGCGTGCAGGTCGATGCGATTGCTGGCACCAGCATGGGTGCCGTGATCGGTGGCCTGTATGCCGCCGGCTACAGTGTCGACGAACTGGAAAAGCTGGCGCTCGAACTGGACTGGCAACAGGTACTCTCCGACGACCCTCCGCGCGAGGACATCCCTTTCCGACGCAAGCAGGACGACCGAGATTTCCTGGTCAAACGCAAGCTGAGTTTTCGCGACGATGGCAGCCTCGGCCTGCCCCTCGGCGTTATTCAGGGGCAGAACCTGTCGCTGCTGCTCGAGCGCCTGTTGGTTCACGCCAGTGACACCCGTGACTTCGACCGGCTACCCATCCCATTTCGCGCAGTCGCAACGGATATCGCCAATGACAAGAAGGTGATCTTTCGCAGCGGCCACCTCCCTCAGGCCATTCGCGCCAGCATGTCGATCCCGGCAGTTTTCGCCCCGGTCGAACTCGACGGCCGGCTACTGGTCGACGGCGGCATGGTCGACAACATCCCCATGGACGTTGCGCGGGACATGGGCGTAGACCGGCTGATCGTAGTGGACATCGGCACCCCGCTACTGCCCCGCGAGCAGCTGCTGACTGTCGTCGATGTGCTCAACCAATCGACCACCATGATGACGCGACGCAACTCAGAAGCGCAGTTGGCCACCCTGCGTCCAGAAGACCTGCTGGTGCAACCGATGCTGGCAGGGTTTGGGGCGACCGATTTCGCGAGAGCCGAGCAGCTGATTGATGCCGGTTATCGGGCCGCCGATGCCTTGGGTGCGCGCCTGGCTACCATGCGCAGCGAAAGCGGCGGCAACCTTTCGCTGAGCCTTGCCCGTTCGGCTGAGCCGCGCAACCCGCTGATCAGCGCCGTGCGCATCGAGAACGATTCCAAGGTCAGCGATGCGGTGATACGCCGACACATCCGTCAGCAGACCGGTAAGCGCCTGGACTTGCAGGGACTGCAGAAGGACATGGGCACGCTGTACGGACTCGATTACTTCGAGCAGGTCGAGTACCGAGTGGTCCACGACAAGCTTGGCAATACGCTGGTCATCACGACCCGAGAGAAGCGCTCCGGCACCGATTACCTGCGCCTTGGAATCAATCTCTCTGATGATTTCCGTGGCGACAGCGCCTTCAACATTGGCGCAAGCTTCCGTAAGAACGGCATCAATCAACTCGGTGCCGAGTGGCTGACGCGCCTGCAACTGGGCGACCACCAGGAGTTCTTCAGCGAGTTCTACCAGCCGCTGGACGCCGGCTCGCGCTGGTTCGTGGCGCCCAACCTGTTTGCCGAAGCACAAAACGTCGAAGCAATTCTGGATAACGACCCGATCGCCGAGTACCGCCTGCAACGTTATGGCTACGGGCTGAATCTGGGCCGGCAGATCGCCAATAACGGTGAAATCCGCTTCGGTGTAGGCCAGGCCTGGGGTGAGGCCGATGTCCGAGTCGGCGATCAGCAGCTGCCGGACTTCTCGTTCGAGGAAGGTTACTACCAGCTGAAATATTCATTCGACACGGTGGACGACGTCGACTTCCCTCGCGAGGGCGAGGACATTGGGCTCACCCTTCGCCAGTACGATCCAAGCCTGGGCTCCGATGGGCGCTATCGTCAGTGGGAATTCCGCCTGGACAAGGCCGTCAGCTTCGGCCTGGACACATTGGTATTTGGCGGCCGCTACGGGCGCACGCTGGATGATGCTGAGATCGTCACATCAAGCTTTCTGCTCGGTGGGGCGCGGCAGTTGTCGGGCTTCCGGCAAGACGCCCTGTCCGGGCAGAACATCAGCCTGGCGCGGATGATCTATTTCCGCCGAATGACGCCGCGCTCGTTCCTGCCGCTGGACTTTCCTTTGTACCTGGGCGCATCGCTCGAGCGAGGGCGCGCCTGGAACAACGACAATGCGTTCGATAGCGGCTACATCAACGCCGGCAGTGTGTTCGTTGGCTACGAAACACCTTTGGGCCCGCTGAACTTCAGCTACGGTCTGAATGACGAGGCCGAGCGGGCCATGTATCTGAATCTAGGACGCAGTTTCTAATTGCTGCGCCCGCTCAATACTTCAACGCCATCAGCCGATCATTGCCAGCAACTCGTTGACCTGCCGCCGCTGCGCTTCATCGCCCTCAGTCGCAAGGGTTTCGAGAATGCTGCACGCACTCTCCATATCACCCTGTTTGATATACGCAACGGCCTGGTTAAGACGAACCAGATGTTCAGGGTTTGGCTCCAGCTGGCGCAGCTCCTCGGCCGTGGGCTTCGACTCGACCGGCTCCACATTGCCGAGCAACGATGTCAGCTCGCCAAGCGTCAGCGCTTCATCGAAACCATCGATCAATGGTTGTGCGGGATAAGACTGCCTGACCTCTGCCGCTGAGCCTTGCAGGGCGGGAGCGGATGCAGCATCCAAAAAGTCCGCTGCCAATGATTCGTCCAAAACAAACGTGATGTCCGGATCCAGCAAAGCCTCAGAGTCCGGTTTAGCTACAGCAACTGCCGAAGCCAGCGCGGGATGCAACGCGAGCAGCTGATCGAGCGGTGCATGCGCACCGCCGGCCTGCAGATAAGCTTCAGCTGCGGCGCTATAGCCCTCGGTGTCACCGGCCTCAGCAAGAAGCCCGAGATGACGAAGTCGAATATCGAGTTGTGCCGGCGCTCGCTCGATGCCACGTGACAGCACGTCGATCGCTTCATCGCGGCGGCCATAGGTGATGTATATATTTGCCGCTTCGAGCACGTCGGTCTCGCTGACCGAGGCATGTGCGGGCTGGCGAGGCATTTCCGGCGCAGCCGCGACAGCCACCGGTGGTACGCGCTTCGACTGGGCTGCAGCCAGGGGCGCCGCATCCGGGTATTTGGGTTCAGGTTTTTTACGGCGACTGAACCACAAGCCGCCCAGCAGCATGGAAATCAACACGCCCCCGCCCGGCAACGTCCAGTCCTGCCAGCGGAATGACGAAACAGGCTCGGTTGGGGTCGATACAGCGGCTGGCTGGTCCATCGGCTCGCTCTGCGGCATGACCGCCGGCGCCGACGGTTGGCCAGCTAGCGAAGCTTTTGTCTGCGGAGTTCTTTGCTCGGCCAGTTGAGCAGTAACGGCTTCGAGCTGCAGTCGCATGTCGATGAGCAGTTGCTTGAGCTGCTGATTCTCTTCACGGCTCGCGGCCAGTTCTTCGAACAACTGCCGGCGCAACATCGCTACCTGATCATCGACAAGCGCCGGATCGGCAGGCACGGGCGCAGTGGGCTCGGCATCAGCTGCCAGCGTGCTCTGCACGATGGTCTCCGTCATTGGCGCAGGCGTAGCGGGCTCGACGAGCTCTGCTGTGGTTTGTATGGCTGCATCGGGCAGCAGCAGATCAGCGCCCGCCTTGAGACGCGCCGCATCACCACCGGCGAACGCATCAGGGTTCAGCGCCAGAATGTCGCGCATCAACTGCGCCTGTGATGTCTGTGAGCCATCTGTGTAGGCGCCGGCGATGGTCCACAGGCTCTCGCCGCTCGCCACCCTGTGGCGCTGGCCCTGAGACGCTTGCGGCAACTCTGCAGACGGCACGAAACGCGATGGCTCGACGGGCGCCGGCGAAGCTACGGCTTGCGGATTATTCACGACTAAGCTGGTCGAGGTCTCGGGCGAGCTCGGCATCGGGTCGAGCAGAACCGTGTACTCACGGAGCATCCGGCTTTTTGCTCGAGTGATCTCGACCAGAAAATTCAGATATGGCTCGCGGACGGGCTTGTTGGACGCAACGCGGATACGACTGCGGTTACCGTCGATCACTGGCGTGAAGCGCAGATCCTGCAGAAACGCCGGACGCTCGACACCAACCCGCGCAAAGTCAGCACTGGACGCCAACACGACACGAATGTCATCAGCGCTCAGATCGCCCACGTCCAGCAGATCAATTTCGGCGCTCAGCGGCTGATTAAGTGCCGAATTGAGCGTGATGTCGCCCATGCCTAGGGCGGAAACCATCCCCGAATAGATCAGTGAGCCAGAGGCCACTGTGAACAAGACTCGACGACCGAGTGCCATGAAACCTCCACTGGTGGCGCTCGGCGTGCTTCGTCGCCGGTCCACGGTTCGATTACTGAACTGTGACGCGGTTATCGACTGATGCAGCAGAAAGTAGAGGCAGTTCGTCGGCTTGCGCGTGAAAGCATTGTGCCATCATTTGCAAACCATAGCCTAACGTCAAAAGACAAACGGCAGCGAGAGGCAGTGCCTGGAATCGGTCGCCCAAGTACTCGCTTCAAAACCGTCGCGTTTTGCTTGCCAGCCTCACGCACGAGGCAATCTGGCCAGCGGCGCTATTAACGTTTGGCTTTCACCAGGTTAGCCAGGATGCGTTCATGCACTTGCTGGCATTTGCGCAGATCCTCTTCGTCAATGCCATCGAAGAGCTCCTGGCGAACCTGCGTGGAAATTGCCTCGATTCTCTGAATAAGAGGACGCGCCGGAGCACCAAGCGTAATCAGTTTGGCGCGACGATCACCGGGCGCCGGCTGGCGGTGGACGAGCCCTTGGGCTTCGAGACTGTCCAGCAACCGCGCCAATGTCGGACCCTCAACCGCAACGCTTTGCGCAAGCTCACGTTGTGTCGGGTCGTGATCGAACCGGGCCAGATGCAGCAGCACCAACCATCGAGCCTGAGAAAGATCGAGATCTGCCAGACGACGGTCCAGCTCGGCGCGCCAGCCACGCGAAAGTTGAGCCAACTGCATGGCGAAGCGGTGTTGGTCGGGATACATGGAGCGGTCTTTCCGGAAAAACTAATTATTAGTGAGCTAACCACAGCACCGGAAGACTGGCAAGGCTACCATTGACTCGGGTACGTAACCCAGTGTTGCGGTGCCCCGCGCTAGCCGACACGCCAAACAAGCGCAGCGGCAATACGCCGCACTGCACCCGTCGGGCGCTAGAGCTCGAACTCCGCTTGCAACGAGGCACGCACGCAGAACAGCACCGCTTCCGGGACACGACCGGCGAACTGCTCGGAGACTGCCGCAACCGGAGGCAATTCTCCTTCGCCGTCGAGGAACGCCTCCTGAATCTCACCGAGCAGATCCTCTGGCAGGTCCAGCGCCTGCTCGAGGCTCAGCTGCTGTTGGCCTATGGCTTCTGCAAGCATGGCGTAGACGTTTTTTTCGCTGCAGTCGAGTTGCCGCGCAATCTGAGCCGGCGTCATTCCGGCACGTGCCAGCGTGATCAGCTCATGACGGACATCCGCGGGCGACTTGGCCACCGGCGCCGTACCCTGCAGGGCTTCGAGAAACGCTTCGCCATAGCGCTCCAGTTTGCGTGCACCCACGCCGCTGATACGCGCCATATCGCTGAGCGTGCCGGGCTGGCTGCGCAGCATCTCAAGCAGGGTCGCATCCGGGAAGATGACGTAAGGTGGCACGCCATGCTCCTCGGCCAGCTTGCGCCGCAATGCCCGCAACGCTTCCCAGGTCTCGCGTTCCTCGCTGCGCACCAACTGACTCGCCGCGCTGGCAGCCGACTTTGGCGCCTTGGTCGTCAGCTCTCGACGCAACTCCAGGGTAACCTCTCCCCTGAGCAAGCTACGGCAATTGTCGCTGAGTCGAAGGCCACCGAAACCTTCAAGATCGACGTCAGCCAACCCGCGAGCGACCAACTGGCGAAACAGCGACCGCCACTCCCCTTCGGAAAGCGCCTTGCCTACGCCGAAAACCGACAGATGCTGATGACCGAGACTGCGGATCTTCTCGTTGTCCCGTCCGAGGAGGACGTCGACCAGATGGCCCACACCGTAGCGCTGGCCGCTGCGGTAGATCGCCGACAAGGCTTGTCGTGCGGGCTCGGTGGCATCCCAGGTCTGCACGCCGTCGACACAATTGTCGCAATGGCCGCAAGGCTCCGGCATCTGCTCATCGAAATAGGCCAGTAACACCTGGCGACGACAGCGAGTTTCTTCACACAGCGAGAGCATCGCGTCGAGCTTGTGCTGCTCGATACGCTTATGCCGCTCGTCACCGTCGGAGTTGTTGAGCATCTGCTTGAGGAAAATTACGTCTTGCAGCCCGTATGCCATCCAGGCGTCTGCAGGCAGACCATCTCGACCTGCGCGGCCGGTTTCCTGATAGTAGGCTTCCAGCGACTTCGGCAGGTCCAGGTGCGCAACGAAACGCACGTTGGGTTTGTCGATGCCCATGCCGAACGCTATGGTTGCCACCATGATCAGGCCTTCCTCATTGAGAAAGCGCTTCTGGTGAAAGGCCCGTAAATCGTTCGGCAAGCCGGCATGGTAAGGCAATGCCGGAAAGCCCTGCTCGGTGAGGAAGGCGGCAATGTCATCGACCTTCTTGCGCGACATGCAATAGATGATGCCGGCATCACCGCGCCGCTCAGCCAGGAATGCCATCAGCTGCTTGCGCGGCTGCTCCTTTGGCACGATGCGATAAAAGATGTTTGGCCGATCGAAACTCGACAGGAATCGCTCGGCGTTCCCCAGATGCAAGCGCTGGACGATTTCCTCCCGCGTGCGCTTGTCAGCCGTGGCCGTCAGCGCAAGGCGTGGGACATTGGGGAAAAACTCAGCCAGCTGACCGAGCTGCAGGTACTCGGGTCGAAAATCGTGCCCCCACTGCGACACGCAGTGTGCCTCGTCAATGGCGAACAGGCCGATCTGCAAGCGCTGCAGGAACGCCAGCATGCGAGGCTGAACGAGCCGCTCAGGCGCCAGATAGAGCAACTTGATTTCGTTTCGGCGCAACCGGTCTGCGATATCGCGCTGCTGTTCGGCCGTCAGGGTAGAGTTGAGAGCCGCTGCCGCAACACCCAGCTCTTCAAGCGTGGCCACCTGATCGTCCATCAACGCAATCAGCGGCGACACCACCACAGCCAGGCCGTCGCGAAGCAACGCCGGCACCTGATAACAAAGCGATTTACCGCCGCCTGTCGGCATCAGCACCAACGCATCGCCGCCGTCGGCCACGCGCTGGATGATCGCACCCTGGTTGCCACGAAACGCGTCGTAGCCGAATACATCTTTGAGAATGCGCTGTGCCTGATCGAGCATGCCGGTCTCCGAAACAAGACGCGCGAGTATACGCGACACAGCCGCCCGGTTCAGGCCGAACACTGCCCCGACGCGATAGTCGGATGCCCCATGCTTTGCACAGTGGAACTCCGCACGTTTTTTTCAATCAGTCGAAGCAGTAGAGGCTGGAAACGACCTCCGCCACCGCAGGGCCAAAGCGTGCGGTAGCCGGAGGCCTGCAGCTCGTCTAGAATCAGCGCTGTTTTCTCTCCAAGGTAGCCATCGATGTCCTTCGCCGAGCAACTCGCCCGCCTGCAAGTGTTTCTGGATGCAGATGATCTGCATGAAGAAGCGCTCGATTACATCGCCGCCCATGGCTATCTGACTGCCCTGTGCATCTGTTCCGAGCAAGTGTCCGAGCGCGAGTGGATTGATGCGCTATTTGCCGAACCGCCAAAATACGCGGACGACACCGAGCGCGAAGCCATCGAGGCGACGCTGATCCAGCTCAAGGCACACATCGCGCGGCAGCTGGCCAGTGATGAAGACATGGACCTTCCCTGCGAGCTCGACATGGGCGACGAGCCTGACGAATCCGATCTGCGCGGCTGGTGCATCGGCTTCATGGAAGGCGTCTTCATGCGCGAGTCGGTGTGGTTCGAAGATTCCGAAGAGGAAGTCAGCGAGTTGCTTCTACCGATCATGGTCGGCTCAGGGCTGTTCGACGAGCAACCCGAGTTCAGTGATATCGCCACAGACAAGGACCTGGTAGCCGAGATGGTCGAGCAGATACCAGAGATCCTCACGGCGCTGTATCTGATCTGCCATGCACCTGAAGAGAAGCCCGCGCTTCTCAAACCGCGCAAGCACTGACGTCGGACAGCCCACTTGGCTCACCGCGATATTCCGACGTATCGCAACCCAGTAGCGCGTTACGTGCTACTGGTGATCGGCTGGCTTAGCGTCACGCTCGGCATCATCGGGATCTTTCTGCCGGTCCTGCCTACAACTCCCTTTCTTCTTCTCGCTGCCGCTTGCTTCGTTCGTAGTTCTCGTCGCTTCTATGACTGGCTTGTGACACATCCGCGGCTCGGCCCCTGGTTCCGCGATTACCTAGAAGGCAACGGCATCCCCCTGAAGGGCAAGGTCTACGCCATCGCGACCATGTGGCTAAGCATTGGTGTTTCCTGCTGGCTGGTTCCGATGTTCTGGGCGCGAATCGGCATGCTGACCAGCGCGACACTGGTCAGCATCTATATCCTTCGCATGAAAACCCTCGCGGCCCGCTGATTTGCTCTCAGCCATCATGGCCATGGTTGCGCTGGTAGGTTTCAACACCCATTGCGGCTATCTGAGCCTCGATCAAGGCTTCAAATGGCCGAAGCAACTGATCAAACCGTCCCCCGCCCTCAAGCATGTTCAGCGCTGTGACGATCGCCTCGATCGTTGAAAGCGCACCAGGCACTGGTGCTTTTCGTAGCCGATAGCGCGAGACGAGCCCCGCTGGCAGCGAGACGCGAGGCAACGCCGCCAGCTCTGGATTGAGATGCAACAGCCTGCGCGCCTTCCGCCAGGTGCCGTCCGGAACGATCAATCGCAACGGTCGCTCGCCGCTCGCCCAACTTTCCAGCGGAGTGGCATCGACCCCAGGGAACAAGAGACAGTTGTCACGCTCATCGACCGGAAGCTTCACAACTTCCCCCACCCGCAACTGCGCATTGCGCAACCCCAAGGCCGCCAATCGAGCCGTATTGAGCGCATGTGCGGTTTCACTGGGGTGTTGCAGGATCAGCACCTGGGTGGAGCTGTCGAGTGAGGGAATCAGCGAACACAGGCAGTGACTGGACGGACGCTGACAACGGGGACATTGCGGACGGAACATGACTTCTCCTGTGATTGGCGAAGTCTGCCATATCGCGCGCAACGGCAGGCTATGCTGGTCTCACCCACCGAGACCAAGAAGGCAAGCGCCAATGATCACGCTCCACCATTTGGAACACTCCCGCTCGCAACGTGTGCTGTGGCTACTGGAGGAGTTGCAGCTACCCTACGAAATCAAGCGCTACACCCGGGACCCGCAGACTATGCTGGCGCCGCCCGAACTGAAACAAGTGCACCCGCTGGGCAAATCCCCAGTCATTACCGACGGCGACCTGACGCTCGCGGAGTCCGCAGCCATTCTGGAATATCTGGTGGAGCGCTACGGCGAAGGTCGGCTGGCGCCGGCTGCCGGAACTCCGGAATACCTCCGCTATCGGTACTGGATGCACTACGCGGAAGGGTCAGCGATGCCGCCATTGCTGCTACGGCTAGTCTTTGATCGTGTCGCCAATGGGCCAATGCCATTCTTCATCCGGCCCGTAGCGCGGGCGATTGCCAAAGGCGCTAACCAGGCGTTCATCGGCCCGCAGCTAAAATTGCATCTGGACTATATGGAGAACGAGCTATCCAAAACCGAGTGGTTCGCAGGGGAGAACTTCAGCTTGGCGGATATTCAGATGAGCTTCCCCTTGGAAGCCGCCCAATCTCGGGCAGGCCTGGACTCCAGTCGCCCGAACTTGACTGCATTTTTGCAGCGAATACGAGAACGGCGCGCCTATCAGCGCGCGGTCGAGAAAGGCGGTCCTGCAATGCCCGGGCGCTAACAACCGCGCCCGGCTCGCCGGAGCTAGCGACGTGTAGCCGCTACCCTATCTCGTTGCGCACGTATCGGGATAGGCTGCAAACGAGGCGGTTCGATAAACCCAAGCGCCACTGCCAGATTCCAGCACACACTATTGAGCCATGCTTTCATGGTCTAACCCCTCCTGCTTGATACGGGTCTTGGTGGAGCCGTGGGACTTCGAGATCAGCATAACCCAACAATCGCAACATCGCCCGTGGGCAGGTGTTGCAGAGTGTGCAGTAGCCGCGCCGTTCGTCCAGACTTATAGATAGCGACCCATACCTGCTAGAAGTGTTCGCTTCGCGCGACTAGCGGGCAGTCTGCTCCTTGCGACGATATGGAAAAACGTCGATCACCTTGCCGGCGCTGATCGCCTGCTGCAAGCCCTTCCAGTAATTGGCGTCGTAGAGCTCTCCGTGCAGCTTGGCGAAGAGCCGGCGCTGCTGGATATCTGCAAACAGAAAACGAGGAAATTCTTCGGGGAATACATCGTTGGGCCCAACGGAATACCACGGCTCGGAGGCCATTTCGTCCTCAGGGTATCGGGGCTCGGGGATGTAGCGGAAATTGACTTCGGTGAGAAAGCAGATCTCGTCGTAATCGTAGAACACAACGCGGCCATGGCGGGTCACTCCAAAGTTCTTCAACAACATGTCCCCAGGGAAGATGTTGGCGGCAGCCAGTTGCTTGATGGCCAGTCCGTAATCTTCCAGCGCCTCATGGACCTGCTGCTCGCTGGCGCTTTCCACGTACAGGTTCAATGGCGTCATCCGCCGCTCGGTCCAGCAGTGCCGTACCAGAACCGTATCGCCCTGAACCTCGACCGTAGAGGGCGCAACTTCCAGCAATTCAGCCAGGCACTCCGGCTCGAATTTGTCCTTGGGAAAGCGGAAGTCGGCGAATTCCTGGGTATCGGCCATGCGCCCTACCCGGTCGACGCTTTTGACCAACCGGTACTTCTCTACGACCGTCGCGCGGTTGACGTTCTTGGTATGGGAAAAACGATCTTTGATGATCTTGAACACGGTGTTGAAGCCCGGCAACGTGAACACGCTCATGACCATCCCGCGTACGCCCGGCGCCATGATGAAACGGTCGTCCGTGGTCGCCAGATGGTTGATCAACGCGCGGTAGAACTCAGACTTGCCGTGCTTGTAGAAGCCTATCGAGGTGTACAGCTCGGCGATGTGCTTGCCTGGCATGATCCGCTTGAGGAAGCCGATGAACTCCGCCGGGATCGGGACTTCAACCATGAAGTACGAACGGGTGAACGAGAAAATGATCGACACTTCCGCTTCATCCGTAATCAGGGTATCGGCGACCAATCCGTCGCCTTCCCGGTGCAGCAGCGGGATAACCAGCGGCCATTGCTCGTCGCAAGTAAAGATGCGCCCGACCAGATAGGCGCCCTTGTTGCGATACAGCACCGAGGTGAACAGCTCGACGACGAGCTCCGGATCCTTGCACACCCAATCCGGCAAGGACACCTGCAGCTGCGCCTCGAGTCGCTGCAGATCCCCCTCCCGATCGCCATACGGTACATCGAATGCGAAATCGCTGAGGATCTGCTCGAGCACGCCATGCAGGTCACCGCTGGGTTGGTAGCGCCGCGTCTGAGCCATCCGCTGGGCGCGGTTAGCTGGCCGCGTGGTGTGGATGAACATGGTGCTGTCATTGATACAGTCATGGCTGAACAAGGTACAAAAGATCGAGTTGTACCAAGTTTCCGAAAGCTCATCGTCAAAGCGCGGATTGATCAGGCCGATGTACTCGCCCTTGATCTGCGGCCAACGGTTCACGTCGAGCAGAACCTGCGGATCAACAGCCGAGCGCAAAGCCGCCGCGGTTTCGCTGACCTTTTCTTCGTACAGGTTGATGCGCGCTGCCGATGCACGCTGCGCATCCTGCCACTGGGCTTGCTCGAAGCGCGCCCTGGCACCCTCGGTAATGAGCCTGAAATGTTCGCGGTAGTCATCGAACCCCAGAAGGATCTGTCGGGCGATCTCGTGGTCCGGCGAATGCTGCGCCATATCATTTTCTCGCTGCATCAAAACGTCGAGCTTATCCACGGACCCCGTTCAATGAAAGCCAGTCAGCTCAACGGGTGTTTGAAAGCGCGAGCCGAGCGCCAGGCACGCCCGCCTCACCAACACTGACGACTGTCCGCCGGAGCGCTACTAAGACTCTTCGACAGGCTGCGCCTCCTCAGCCTTGCACTGGCTATAGCGCCAACTTTCTCTTTCTGCGCATTATCGCGCCGGTGCTTGGCACCTGCCCTGTACGCCTTGGCGGCGCCAGGGACCCGCCGCGGCTAGGCGAAATCGGCACTCGT
This sequence comes from Stutzerimonas tianxiuensis, assembly GCF_053470365.1. NCBI lineage: Bacteria > Pseudomonadati > Pseudomonadota > Gammaproteobacteria > Pseudomonadales > Pseudomonadaceae > Stutzerimonas > Stutzerimonas tianxiuensis. Next base: position 53,781 of record NZ_JBPVWS010000008.1, read on the forward strand.
TATCGTTGAACACATCGACTGCTGCGGGACTGCAGCTATAGCCCCGCACAGCATCGATTACTGCTGCAGCTCCTGCTCGCCGAACATGTCGGAAAACAACATGGACGACAGGTAACGCTCACCCGAGTCAGGCAGGATCACCACGATATTCTTGCCCTGCATTTCCGGCTTCTCGGCCAGGCGCACCGCCGCAGCCATCGCCGCACCGCAGGAAATACCGCACAGGATGCCTTCCTCACGCATCAGGCGCAGCGCCATCGCTTTCGCCTCATCATCATCGACACGCTCGACCTGATCGACGATCGACAAGTCCAGATTCTTCGGCACGAAGCCTGCGCCGATGCCCTGAATCTTGTGCGGACTGGGTTTGACTTCTTCACCCGCCAGCGTCTGGCTGATCACAGGCGAGCTGACCGGTTCCACCGCGACGCTCAGAATCTGCTTGCCCTTGGTGTTCTTGATATAGCGCGATACGCCCGTGATGGTCCCGCCCGTTCCCACACCAGCCACCAGCACGTCGATGTTGCCTTCGGTGTCGTTCCAGATCTCCGGCCCGGTGGTTTTTTCGTGAATGGCGGGATTCGACGGGTTCTCGAACTGTTGCGGCATGAAATAGGTATCTGGCGCTGAAGCAGCAATCTCAGCAGCCTTCTCGATGGCGCCCTTCATACCTTTTGCGGGCTCGGTGAGAACCAGCTCAGCGCCGAGCGCTTTCAATACCTTGCGCCGCTCCAGGCTCATCGACGCAGGCATGGTCAACATCAGCTTGTAGCCACGCGCCGCAGCGACGAAAGCCAGGCCAATGCCCGTGTTGCCCGAGGTCGGCTCGACCAGCGTCATGCCCGGTTTCAATTGCCCGCTATCTTCGGCGTCCCAGATCATTGCGGCGCCGATACGGCACTTGACTGAATAGGCGGGATTACGACCTTCGATCTTGGCCATGATGCTGACGCCCTTGGGCCCCAGCCGGTTGATCATTACCAGTGGCGTGTTGCCGATGGTTTGCGCGTTGTCAGCGAAGATGCGGCTCATGACGGTGTCCCTGCGATAAAAAAACCAGACTGATGAGCCTAAGCGCAGTCAACGGAGTCGTCCAGCCGAACTCAGGGTCTTTGGGCACGGTCAATCCAGAAGCAGAGCCGCCCATGCTTCCACCCGACCAGGCCTCCGATGAAGACACGTTACCGACCCCTGCTATGGACCTTGCTGGCGATTGCACTGTTGTTGCTGGCTGTCCATCTAACGCTGCCCTACCTTGTCCTCAACTACCTGAACGGCAAGCTCGCCGACATGGGCGACTATCGCGGCCACATCGAAGACGTCGACCTGGCCTGGTGGCGTGGTGCCTATCGCCTGAACGATCTGTTGATAGAGAAAAAGAACGAACAGGTCCAGGCGCCCTTGTTCACCACCCACGCCGTCGATATCGGCCTTAGCTGGACGGCGCTCTGGAGGGATCAAGCGCTGGTCGGGGAAATCATTCTTGAACAGCCGCACCTGAACTTCGTCGACGGTGAGGAAAAGGAAAGCTCGCAAACGGGCGATGGGGTCGATTGGCGTGATCGCCTCAATGAGCTGATGCCGTTCACGCTTAATGAACTGAAGGTTGTGAACGGGCAGGTCTCGTTTCGCAACTTTCAGGCAGACCCGCCCGTTCACGTCTATGCCAGTGCCATCAATGCCAGCCTCTTCAACCTAACCAATACTGCCAACCAGCAGCAGGGCCGCGTCGCACGCTTCGAAGGCACTGCTCAATTCTTCAACCAGGCCCCGATGGAAGCCAGCGCAAGGTTCGATCCCTACACGGACTGGGAAGACTTCCAGTTCAGTTTGCGTGTGACAGGCGTCGAACTGACCAAACTGAATGATTTCAGCAACGCCTATGGAAGCTTTGACTTCGCCAGCGGTACCGGCGATCTGGTAATAGAAGCCGAGGCCAAGGACGCTCAGCTGGACGGCTATATCAAGCCGCTGCTGAGAAATGTCGAGGTGTTCAATTTCAAGCAAGACGTTAAAAACGAAGACAAGGGATTCTTACGTGGCATCTGGGAAGCGGTTGTCGGCGCCGGTGAGGAAGTGCTGCAGAACCAGCGCAAGGAGCAATTCGCTACGCGCGTTGAGCTCAATGGAAGTACTAAAGATACCGATGTCAGCCCGTTCCAGGCGTTCGTTGCGATTCTCCGCAACGCCTTTGTCGAGGCCTTCTCAGCTCGTTTCGAGCGCTCGCTTGGCGACGATGAGGGATAACCGCGAACACCTATGGAACGGTTGCCCATTCAGTGACTGAATGATCCGCTCACGTTCACACTCGCGCATCCATCACTTATAGTCGGCCGTCTAACTAAACAGTAAGCGCCTGCGTGCCAGGCCCGATGCAAGGAAACTCCGATGAAGTTCGAAGGCACCCAGTCCTACGTCGCCACCGACGACCTGAAGCTTGCGGTGAACGCCGCCATCACACTGGAGCGTCCGCTTCTGGTGAAGGGCGAGCCGGGCACCGGGAAAACCATGCTGGCCGAGCAACTGGCCGAGTCATTTGGCGCGCAGTTGATCACCTGGCACATCAAATCCACCACCAAGGCGCATCAGGGCTTGTACGAATACGACGCGGTGAGCCGTCTGCGTGACTCGCAGCTGGACTCCGATCGCGTTCACGATGTACGCAACTACATCAAGAAGGGCAAACTGTGGGAGGCATTCGAGTCAGAGCAGCGCGTTATCCTGCTGATCGACGAGATCGACAAGGCCGACATCGAGTTCCCTAACGACCTGCTGCAGGAACTCGACAAGATGGAGTTCTACGTTTACGAGACCAACGAAACCATCAAGGCCAAGCAGCGGCCCATCATCATCATTACCTCGAACAACGAGAAGGAACTGCCCGACGCCTTCCTTCGCCGCTGCTTCTTTCACTACATTGCTTTCCCCGATCGTGACACGCTGCAGCGGATCGTCGATGTGCACTACCCGAATATCAAGAAGGACCTGGTGGCCGAAGCGCTCGATGTGTTCTTTGATGTACGTAAGGTGCCAGGCTTGAAGAAGAAGCCGTCCACCAGCGAACTGGTCGACTGGCTGAAGCTGCTGATGGCGGACAACATTGGCGAGGCCGTCCTTCGCGAGCGCGATCCGACCAAGGCCATTCCGCCGCTAGCTGGGGCCCTGGTGAAAAACGAGCAGGACGTGCAGTTGCTTGAACGTTTGGCATTCATGAGTCGTCGCGCCAGCCGTTGACCGACGGCGTTCACACGAGCCGGACGCCTCACTTACTGGAGGAAGATCCATGCAAACGCATACCGGTAGCTGCCTCTGTGGCGTCGTTCGCTATCGCATCGACGCCCCGATCAACGAGCTGACCCATTGTCACTGCAAGATGTGTCGCAAAGCCCACGGTGCGGCTTTCGCCACTTATGCGAGCGTGCCGCTGGATGCGTTTCACTTTCTCTCCGGCAAGGATCAGCTGGGCGTTTATCACTCGTCCGACCATGTGACGCGGACGTTCTGCATTCGCTGCGGCTCCAACCTGCAATTCGTCGACAACCGCGAGCATGAGCTCGGCGTCGCAGCCGGCACGCTCGACTCGCCATTGCCCGCCCCGCCGCAGACGCACATTTTCGTGCGCTCCAAGGCGGACTGGTATGAGATCCGAGACGGCCTGCCGACTCACGACGAAGATCTCTGAATCAATCATGAAAAGCTGCCGCCACGACCGGCAGTTCGAGGTTCTGCCATGTTGCTTGGCTTGTTCAATGAGATGCGCGCTGCAAAGGTTCCGGTATCGGTGCGCGAACTGCTCGATCTGATCAATGCGCTTAAACACAACGTCGTGTTCGCCGACATGGACGAGTTCTACTATCTGTCGCGTGCCATTCTGGTGAAGGACGAGCGACACTTCGACAAGTTCGATCGCGCCTTCGGCGCCTACTTCAAAGGTCTGGAAAATCTCGATCAACACATCGAAGCGTTGATTCCGGAAGAGTGGCTGCGCAAAGAGTTCGAGCGCTCGCTGAGCGATGAAGAGCGGGCCAAGATCGAGTCGCTAGGCGGCTTGGACAAGCTGATCGAGGAGTTCAAGAAGCGTCTCGAGGAGCAAAAAGGCAAACACGCGGGCGGCAACAAGTGGATCGGCACGGGCGGCACCAGCCCCTTCGGCTCCGGCGGTTACAACCCCGAGGGCATCCGCATTGGCGATGCGGGCAAGCGCCAGGGCAAGGCGGTCAAGATGTGGGATCAGCGCGAGTACAAAAACCTCGACGACCAGGTCGAGCTTGGAACGCGCAACATCAAGGTTGCCCTGCGCCGTTTGCGCAAATTCGCCCGCCAAGGTGCGCAGGACGAACTGGACCTGGACGGCACCATCGACCACACCGCGAAGGACGGCGGCCTGCTGAATATCCAGATGCGCCCCGAGCGTCGCAATGCGGTGAAGCTGCTGATTCTGTTCGACATCGGCGGATCGATGGATGCGCATGTAAAGGTCTGCGAAGAATTGTTCTCTGCCTGCAAGACGGAGTTCAAACACCTCGAGTACTTCTACTTCCACAACTTTATTTATGAATCGGTCTGGAAAAACAATTTCCGCCGCACCTCAGAACGCACCTCGACCCTCGATCTGCTGCATAAGTACGGCGCTGATTATAAGGTGGTGTTCGTCGGCGACGCGGCCATGGCGCCTTACGAGATCACTCAGGCCGGGGGCAGTGTCGAACACTGGAACGAGGAAGCGGGCTACGTCTGGATGCAGCGCTTCATGGAGAAATACAAGAAGCTCATCTGGATCAATCCTTACCCGAAAGACACCTGGGGCTACACCTCATCGACCGGAATCGTCCGCGACTTAGTTGAAGACCGCATGTATCCGTTGACCTTGAGCGGGCTGGAAGAAGGGATGAAGTTCCTGTCGAAATAGACGAACCGCAAGCAGCCGCCTCAAGGTCCAGTCATAGGGAGACGATGGGCCAAGGGGGCGATTTCGTTTTGACGCCCGGGTTAACCGCTCCCCAGCCCAGCCTGGGGTAGCGGGGGATTACTAACCAAATGTGCGATTAGTGCAGTGTCGAAAAATCGGACTATTGCTTCGATGGAAGCGGGTTAGCCGTACGACGCCGGCGTCGATTACGTTGTGGAAACAGCGCCTGGCGAAGCAGTACGAAGAGACTTTCAACGATCCATGCGAGCAATAGCGCACAGCTCAGACCCCACGCGATCGCCTCAGGTGCCAGTAACACCCGGAACCGATAGCCACTCCAGACTTGCTGCCGGATCGCCCGGTCTGCGCCTATTAAAACGTGCCAAGCCTGCGCATACCAAGGCCCCTCCATGATCCGCCATTCGCGGTCGAGCAAGCGTGCACGCTCGACCAACGCCGAGACACTGCTGGCATCGCTCTGGATCACCGGATCTTCGCTGGCGCGGTAATGCTCGACCAGTGCGTTAAGGTCACCTTCGAAAAATTTCCCGGCGGTGTCCTGAAACCCTGCCAGGCCTTGGTGGGCCTCTAGGCGACGCGCCTCGACCTGATTAGCATAGGCCTCAATGAAGCCCGGTACCTGAACGCCGACGAGCAACCCGAGGGCGAACAAGGTAAGCCGCAAATAGCTTCGCAGCATCACTGCACCTGCCCGCGTGCGACGCACTCGCCCAACCGCCACAGCGTCCATTCGCCCGATTGATGGACGTCCCACTGTTCATTGTCGGTCAGCGGCTCGGTCGCCAGCACGGTCACGACGTCGTTGGGCGTCGTCTCGGCGTTGAAATCCACCGTTAATTCGGCATCTTTCAACTGAGCTGGGCCAAACGGCGCGCGACGGGTGATCTGCGCCAGCTTGGTCGAGCAGAAGCTGAACAACCATTCGCCGTTGCTGAGCAAACAGTTGAACACGCCCTTGGTCCGGTAACCGGCGCAGGCATCGAGCAGATGAGGGATCAAATCTTCCGCTGCGACTCGCTCGGGGAAGTCGCCGCGTATCTGATTAAGCAGGTCGCAAAATGCCGCTTCGCTGTCGGTATCCCCTACCGGCTGATAGAAGCCACGTGCTGGGCTGAAATCTGCTAGCTGCCCGTTGTGGGCAAAACACCAGTGCTGCCCCCATAGCTCACGCACGAAAGGATGCGTATTGACCAGCCCGACCTTGCCCACATTGGCGTGACGGATATGGCCGATCACCACATGACTTTTGATCAGATAGTGCTGGACCATCTTCGCTACTTCCGACTCGCAGCTCGCCACCGGATCCTGAAACAGCCGCAAACCGCGACCTTCATAAAACGCGATGCCCCAACCGTCCTTGTGTGGCCCAGTACGGCCACCGCGTTGCATCAATCCGGTAAAACTGAAGTGGATGTCGGTCGGTACATTGGCGCTCATGCCGAGCAGTTCACACATGCGCTATCTCCCGGTAGTTCCTGCTGCGCCTGGGGCGAGAAAGGTAGAGTCAGAGTCTGGGTTCGGTACGCGCCTGATAGCGGTTCGTCGGGCGGAGGTCATCGTCATCGTCTTCAAGTCGCTCGCGCAGAGTACGAGGGTCCTCATGGCGCGATTGGCTCCCCTGCTGCTTCATTCGGCGTTCGAACAGCCAGCGTATGACCGCAAATATTGAGTAGATCGCGAATGCGACCAATCCGTAGAGCGCGAGGTCAGCCACGGCACGCCAGGCATTGCTGCCAACGTTGAAAAGCAGATCCAGCATGGTGATGGCGACCGCCGGGGCGAACAGCTCCTTGGCGGGGTCGACGATGGTCGGCGTCAGCAGCAGCACAGCAACAATCAGCCGCAACGGTTCGCGCAACCATCGCCACATAGGGCGAGTAATGCGCATCCAGACCAGCAGACAGCCCAGCGCGGCGACTCCGTAGGCAGACCAGGCGAGCAGATATTCATTGGCGAGTAGGAACATAACGATCTCTGTACAGACCGGAGGAAGCACCGGCATTAACGGCGGACATGATAACAGTGGTGAACCGCGGCACGGCTAGCTACCTGATGCGATGCACGCTGGCCATTACGCATCCAACGCCGTATAAACCCTGAAAAAAACGCGTCGCAGCCCACACCGCGTGCCTAGAAGCCATACTTGTAGCAACCGACACTTCAGGAGATTCACCATGATCTACCAGCATATTCTGGTCGCCACCGACCTGAACGACGACTGTCACCCGGTGGTAGCGCGCGCCCAGGCGCTGGCGACAGCCAGCGGCGCGAAACTGGCCTTGGTCCATGTCATCGAGCCCATGGCCATGGCTTTCGGCGGGGATGTGCCGATGGATCTTTCCATGCTGCAACAGCAGCAGTTCGATCAAGCCCGCGAGCGCCTGGCCGTATTCGCCGATCGCTACCCTGGCCTTACCGCCGACCAACGCCACCTGGCTTACGGCCAGCCCCGCCAGGAGGTGCACCGGCTGGCCAAGGAGCAAGGCTGCGATCTGGTCGTGGTGGGCAGCCATGGCCGCCATGGCCTGGCTTTGCTGCTCGGCTCAACCTCCAATGACATCCTTCACGGTGCACCCTGCGATGTGCTTGCCGTGCGCCTGAAAAAACCCGAGTGAGCCCTCGAAACGGCCTGAACCGAGAGTCGATTCAGGCCGTTTCGACGTTCTCATTGGCGCTCATCACCAATGGTCGGATCTTTTGCAGCTGGGTTTCCAGTGAATAGGTCAGGCTCGATGCCATTGAAAAAAAGGTCAGAAAGGCCTTGAGATTGGAGTCACCATGGCAGGTGTCATGGATACGCTGCCAGAACGCCTGGTTGACCAGCTGCAACTGCTGAAATGAGCGCACCAGTCCGCGCAGCTCCCAGTCGGCATGCCGCCCCTCGCGCAGATTGAAATACTGTTGCGCCAGATACAGTGATACAGCACGCAACACGAACTCCTGGTTGCTGGCGAACGGCAAGTGCTGATGGGCCATCGGTTTGAGCCGGCCGAGCACCGGGCAGGCGCTGGTGGCCATGATGACGCCAAGTAACGCTCGCAGGCCCTCCTCCAATCCCACCAGTTTGTTGTACTCCCGCTCCGGCGTGCGAACGCGCACATGCGCCTTGCGGATGGCGGGCAGGCCCTGGAAGTCTTCGATTACCTGATGCAGGTCGACCGCAGCCGGGCAATGACTGTGCTGGTCGCGCTTCAGCGGACAGTTGTTGCACTGCTGATGATCCAAACGCGTCCACTTGGGCGCTTGTTTCGCGGCCTCGTGATCAAAGGCACGGTCCAGCTCGATCCGGTAACTGAATTCGTGCTCATCGTCGAGAATGATGCGGTATTCGATAGCCATCTATGCTCCGTCCAATGCTGCCAGATGTTCCGTTCAATCAGGTTCCGTCAATCAGCCGGACGTTTCATTCCGCATGCGCCTAGGCTGTACGCGGCTTTTTTCGAGCGTGCCGAAGCAGAAGCCGCCCGGCGTTTCAGCCTTCCAGCTCAGCCCAACGCTCTAGCAATTCATCGAGCTCTCGTTGCATTGCCTCAAGCTTCGCTATCGTTTCGCCGGATCGCTCGGCGCTCTGCTGATAGAAGGTCGGCTGCGCCATCTCCTCCTGCAGCCCGGCAATACTCTTTTCGGCAGCATCGATCTTTCCTGGTAGCGCCTCGAGTTCGCGCTGAACCTTGTAACTCAGTTTCTTCTTCGCCGGAACGGGTTCGGCAGGTCTGGGTGCAGCCGCCGTGGTCGCCTCGGATTTGCTCTCCTTACCGTCTTTCGCCTCACCGACGCCGAGCAGCTTTACCGAGCCGCCCTGGCGCAGCCAATCCTGATAGCCACCGACATACTCACGAACCACGCCGTTGCCTTCGAACACCAGTGTGCTGGTCACCACGTTATCGAGGAATGCCCGGTCGTGGCTGACCATCAATACCGTGCCCTGGAATCCCAGCAGGACTTCCTCAAGAAGCTCGAGCGTTTCCACATCGAGATCGTTAGTGGGTTCGTCCAGGACCAGCAGGTTGGCGGGTTTGCTGAACAACTTAGCCAGCAAGAGCCGTGCCCGCTCGCCGCCCGAGAGCGCCTTGACAGGCGTGCGAGCGCGCTGAGGGCTGAACAGGAAATCCCCGAGGTAACTCAGGACATGTCGGTTCTGGCCATCGATGGTGATGAAATCGCGCCCCTCGGCTACGTTGTCGACCACGGTCTTTTCCAGCTCCAGCTGGTGACGCAGTTGGTCGAAATATGCCACTTCCAGCTTGGTCCCGGCTTCTACCGTACCGCTGGTTGGCTGCAGATCACCCAGCAGAAGTTTCAGCAACGTAGTCTTGCCGGTGCCATTTGCGCCGAGCAAGCCAATACGGTCACCGCGCTGCAGCACCATGGAGAAATCACGAATCAGCGGCTCGCCGCCAGGATGGGAAAAACTCGCATGCTCCACGACGATGACCTGCTTGCCGGACTTTTCAGCCGCATCAATCTGGAGATTGGCTTTGCCCTGGTGTTCGCGACGCTCGCTACGTTCAGCACGCAGCGCTTTCAGCGCCCGCACGCGGCCCTCGTTGCGGGTACGGCGCGCCTTGATACCCTGACGAATCCAGACTTCTTCCTGGGCAAGCTTCTTGTCGAACAGCGCATTGGCGGTTTCTTCAGCTGCCAGTTGCTGCTCCTTGTGTACCAGAAAGCTCGCGTAGTCGCCGTTCCAGTCGATCATGTGCCCACGATCGAGCTCCAGGATTCGGGTTGCCAGGTTCTGCAGGAATGCCCGGTCGTGGGTGATGAACAGCACCGCACCATTGAAGCCGGTGAGCGCCTCTTCCAGCCAGGCGATAGCGCCGATATCCAAGTGGTTGGTCGGCTCGTCGAGCAGCAGCAGATCCGGCTCGGACACCAGCGCCTGTGCCAGCAGCACGCGCCGGCGCCACCCACCGGACAATTCGGCGAGGGTCTTATCGGCCGGCAGCTGCAAGCGGCTCAGGGTGCTGTCGACCAGCTGCTGCAGGCGCCAACCATCTTTGGCTTCGAGCTCCTGCTGGACGTGCATGAGCTTATCGAGGTCAGCCTCGTTCTGAATGTTCTGGCTCAGGTGATGATAATCAGCGAGCAGCTGACCCACGCCCGCGAGCCCCTCGGCCACGACATCGAATACGGTGCGCTCATCGGCGACCGGCAGCTCCTGAGGCAGCTCGCCGATTTTCAGTCCTGGCGCACGCCAGATCTCGCCGTCGTCCGGCAGCTGGCTGCCCTTGACCAAGCTGAGCATGCTGGATTTTCCGGTGCCGTTACGGCCGATAATGCACACCCGCTCACCCCGCGCAATCTGCCAGGACACTCCATCGAGCAATGGATTGTTGCCATAGGCGAGGGACACATCGGTCAACTTGAGCAGGGTCATGGCTATCTCCGGAAAACAGGGCGCGCATTCTAACAGAAGGCAGCGGTCCGTCGGGCTCTGACGAACACCGATCAACCTGCTTGAGGACAGGTTATCGCCGACGTTTTCAGCCTCTATCCGAAGGGGTCGGGGCAGTCTGGAACGGACGATGGCATGACGCTCGTCGGAAGTTTCGCTTTGACGCTTTCCAGCGCTTAATCCTCGTTTAACTGCTGGACCGGCCAAGCTAAGCTAGCCCCAAGAAATCCCCCTCCGTACCCCCGTTTTCGGAAGTCTCATGCGCGGTCGACTCTCCAGTGTTTGTTTGTGCCTTTTCTTCACCGTCGCCACCCTCGAAACCACTCAAGCCGCGAGCCTGCAGCAGGAGCGTCAGTTCTACGACGAAGCCAAGCGGGCTTTGGCCAAGGGCGATAGCGGGCCCTACCGGCGTTACGCCAACGCGCTGCGCGATTATCCGCTTGAGCCTTATCTGGCATATGACGAACTGACCGCACGGTTGAAAACCGCCAGCAACGACGAGGTGGAAAAATTTCTCGCCGAGCACGGAGATCTGCCACAGGCGAGCTGGATGAAGCTTCGCTGGCTGCGACTGCTGGCTGCACGTGGCGACTGGCGCCCCTTCGTCGCCCACTACGACCCAAAGATGAATTTCACCGAGCTCGACTGCCTGTATGGTCAGTACCAGCTCATCAGCGGGCAGAAAGAACAGGGCTATGCCACCGCCGAAAAGCTCTGGCTGGTCGGCAAGTCCCAGCACAACGCCTGCGATGCCTTGTTCGAGCGCTGGGAAGACGCGGGTCAGCTGACCGAGGAGCTGCGCTGGAAGCGCGCCAAACTGGCGGTCGAGAGCGGCAACTATGGCCTGGCCAAGTTCCTGATCAAAAGTCTACCGACGCTGAAAGTGCAGGGAGAACTGCTGATCGATGTCGCGCAGAAGCCACAGCTGCTCAGCCAGCCCGAGCGCTTTTCACCGGCCACCGAAACCATGGGTGATATCGTCTCGATAGGCTTGCGCCGGCTGGCCCGTGCAAACCCGGAGCAAGCCCTTGGACTGCTCGACAGTTACGCCAGGCGGATGTCGTTCTCGGCAGAGGAGAAGGTCTCCATTGCACGCCAGATTGGCCTTACGCTCGCTAAGCGTTTCGATCCCCGCGCGCTGAAAATTATGGCCGAGTACGACCCAGAACTGCGTGATGACACCGTCAGCGAATGGCGGGCTCGGCTGTTGCTGCGCCTGGGCCGCTGGGATGACGTCTATGCGCTGACTCAGCGGTTCCCCGAGGAACTCGCCAACAGCAATCGCTGGCGTTATTGGAAGGCACGCAGCCTAGAACTGGCAAAGCCTAACGATAAGCAAGCCATCGAGCTCTACCAGCCGGTTGCCGGGGAGCGCGACTTTTACGGCTTCCTTTCGGCAGACCGCATCCAGGCGCCCTACAAGCTCAACCATCAACCGCTCGCGCTCGACCCGAAACTGGTACAGAAGGTTCGCAATACCGCTGGTATCCGCCGCGCCATGGAATTTCATGCGCGAGGGCAGATCGTCGACGGACGCCGCGAGTGGTATCACGTCAGCCGACTGTTCAGCCGCGACGAACTGGTCGCCCAGGCGCGACTGGCCTATGAATTGGAATGGTACTTCCCGGCCATCCGCACCATCAGCCAGGCGAAGTATTGGGACGACCTGGACATCCGTTTCCCCATGGCACATCGCAGTAGTCTGGTAAACGCCGCGAAGGCGCGTGAGATTCACCCGAGTTGGGTATTTGCGATCACTCGCCAGGAAAGCGCATTCATGGCCGATGCCCGCTCTCACGTAGGTGCCTCGGGCCTGATGCAGCTGATGCCGGCTACCGCGAAAGAAACCGCCAGGCGCTTTGGCATTCCGTTGGCGTCGCCCCAGCAAGTGCTCAACCCCAACGTCAATATCCAGCTAGGTGCTGCCTATCTCAGCCAGATCTATGGTCAGTTCAACGGGAATCGGGTGCTAGCCTCGGCTGCCTACAACGCCGGCCCTGGGCGGGTTCGACAGTGGCTGAAGAATGCTCAACATCTGCCGTTTGACGTCTGGGTCGAAAATATTCCGTTCGATGAAACCCGCCAGTACGTGCAAAACGTCCTGACCTATTCGGTCATCTACGGGCAGAAACTCAATTCGCCGCAACCACTGGTTGAATGGCACGAGCGCTACTTCGACAGTCAGCGATAGGCTGCGGATCCGACTTGATGAGCTGCGGCATGCGCCGCAGCCTTCAAATCGCCCGTCTTAGCCGTAGCGCCATTTTTGAGAGATTAGCGTTGTTCTGGCTACGCCTGCTCGAGCACTTCAACGGGCATACCAACCTGCAACAAGCCAGTGCCTTCGGCGATCAGATTCTGACCGAAGAACACGCCACCCTCCCCCTTGCGGTAGCCCATCAGCGTAGCCAGCGGCTCGCGATCAGGGTTGCGCTCCCCGCTAAGGGGGTCGATGGTCGGGATGATGCAGCGCGAGCAGGGCTTGACCACGCGGAATGTCAGATCACCGATGCGGATGCGCCGCCAGCCATCTTCTGCGTAAGGCGCCGCCCCGGCAATCACCAGATTCGGCCGAAATCGGCGCGCGTCAAGCAACTGTCCGACTCGCGCCGATAGGTCGTCGAGTGACCGCTGGCCAATCAGAAGGAAGGGGAAACCATCACTGAACGCTGTGCGTTCACCTGGCCGTGCGTAGTCCTGATCGACCTGGATGCCACGCGAAGTCGGCAAATGCACCAGACGACAGGGATGATCAAGCAGCCCCGTCAGCCATCCAGCCGCAGCGTCACCCGCATCGGGCACCCGTACACTTTCGCGCCAGATCAGCACGCCACGCTCAACGGCACCTTGCTCCGGAACCGCCACACGCAACGCATCCATCCCTGGCGCGGTCAACAGCAGCTCCGTGCCGCCCTGCCAGCGGGCATCCAACAGGGCCATGCGTGGCAGCATTCGCTGGGTCAGGAATTTCCCGCTTGCAGCGTCCACTACCATCCAGCGCCGGTCACCGCACAAGCCAAGCTCGTCGCATCGTTCATGCTCCAGCAGCTCAGCCGAACCGGACTTGAGCGGAAAACGATACAGAGCGGCAAGGTGCATGCTGGGCCCTCTATTGGTCGATCAGGTCAGTGTTTTTCGTCCAGCAACAAACGTTCGCGGACGACGTCGACCAGTTTCTCCGGCTGAAACTTGGAAAGGAAGTTGTCGCAGCCGACTTTTTGCACCATTGCCAGGTTGAAGCTGCCAGAAAGCGACGTATGCAACACCACGTAGAGATCGCGCAGGCGAGGATCGTTGCGGATCTCAGTGGTGAGACGGTAGCCGTCCATCTCCGGCATTTCGGCGTCGGTGAATACCATGAGCAGTCGATCGGTGAGTACTTCACCGCTATCCGCCCAGGCCTTCAGTTTGTTCAAGCCCTTCATGCCGTCGCTGGCGGAATGAACCGTGATACCCAGCTGGCTCAGGGTTTCACGCAGTTGCGCCAGGGCCACAGTCGAGTCGTCTACGCAGAGGACCTCACGCCCCCTGGCACGCTCGAGCACCGGATCGGTCAAACGCTCCGGTGCGATGCTGGTGTTGTACGGAACGATCTCGGCCAGGACCTTTTCCACGTCGATCACTTCGACCAGCTTATCCTCGACTTTGGTGATTGCAGTGAGATAGTGCTGCCGTCCCGCAGTGGTCGGCGGCGGTAGCACCTCCTCCCAGTTGAGGTTGAGGATGCGGTCCACACCGCCGACCAGAAAGGCCTGAATCGAGCGGTTGTATTCGGTCACGATGATGGTACTGCTTTCATCCGGTACCAACGGCCGCAAGCCTATGGCTCGCGACAGGTCGATGACCGGCAAGGTCTGCCCGCGAAGGTTCACAACGCCGCACACCGAGCCGTGGCGGTGCGGCATCAGCGTCATCTTCGGCAGCTGCACAACCTCTTGCACCTTGAACACGTTGATCGCGAACTGTTGCCGTCCGGAAAGACGGAACATGAGAATTTCCAGACGGTTCTGCCCCACCAATCGGGTGCGTTGATCGACTGACTCCAGAATGCCGGCCATTGCGGGCTCCTTTGGCGAATAGGGACTAAGGAGCTATCGGCCGCAAACGTCCGGGCTTTATCCACCGGCAATAGAATTTATCTCCCGCCCGCATGCACTGCTCGCATACGGAACCGCAAACGGTCAGGCGGATGGATGATCGTTCTCTATCAGCGGCTCGTCCCGCAGCAATGGGCTATCCACAGGAAGGTGCAAACGCAGTGCTCGCCGTTTCACGGAAAAATGCATCTGCTTTGCCGCGATCGGCTCGCCATCAAGATTAATACTGATTTCTTCTGGCGCTTCTACCTCGAACCAGGGTGCACGGGCTTTGACCGAGACGGTATCTATACCCAGCAGACCGCCACTCAGCAAGGTGCCGAGGGTCCCGACCGCATCAGCCGGAGCTGGAACGATGCAGATGTCGAGCAGTCCGTCATCGATCGAGGCCTGAGGACAAAGCTGCTGCCCACCACCGGACTGGCGGCCATTACCGATGCCCAGCGCCAGAAACTCCCCCTCCCAGGTGAAGTCAGGCGCCACGAAGCGGCCCCAGGTGGAGCGCAGCTCACTGAAGCGGGACAAGCCGGTCAGCAGATACGCACTGCCGCCGAGAACCCGCTTGAGCTCCGACGATGTGGTGGCGGTGACCTTGGAGCCAAAGCCACCTGTCGCCATATTCATGAACAGTTCGCCGTTCATTTCGCCGACGTCTACCCAAACTGGCTCTCGATTCAACAACGTGAGTGCATCGAACGGTGCGAGCGGAATTTCCGCCGCATGAGCAAAATCATTAGCGGTGCCGAGCGGTAACACCGCCAAGCTCGCGTCAGAACCACTGTCGAGCAACGCCTGCGCCATCTCGCGCAGTGTTCCGTCACCGCCTCCCGAGACCAGCGTCCGATATCCCGCCGCCAGCGCTTCACTGACCAAGCGCGCGGTGTCGCCTGGTTCCCACGTCACCCGCACCGCCAGTTCATTGCCTAACTTGCGCCATTCGGTAACGGCCTCTCTGACTTCTTCGTTGAGCCCTTGCTTCCCGTGGAGGACGAGCAATGCCTTGGGTTCATTCATGCCAATCGTTCCAGTCATCCGTATCGGTATGCGCAGATAGACCTGTTTGCACCGCATAAAGTTGTGAAAAGGCAACCGCATACGGGGTTAAGCCGAGTTACCAAAACGCTGACCACCGGTCAGCGCAGGGCGCTGAAAAAACGCTTAGATGCAACGCAATAATCAATTTAACCGTTGTAAATCAAGCATTTGCGCCATGCATTTAATTCTTTCGCAGCGATAGGCTCTTTGTATGGTTTCGGTGAACTCATTTCCTGCAGGGCGGTCGGAGCTGTTGTCCAGGTGAAGGTTGCGATAGCGGCCTGCCATCAGAACCGCGGATCGCGGCGATCAAAACGAGTATTGAGCTAGTAATAGCCATAGGAAGGAGCCTTGTATGCGCTTACAGTCCGTTGGAACCCTTGAGTACGCCCACCCCAGCTTCGTAGATTACTTTCTTGCCAGCATTCGTCTAATTCACGGGCTGACCTCAGTGCTGCCGGGCGTTCTGTTGTTGCTATTTCTGCCCCTAGACCTGCCCGCAGGCGGAGGCACATTCAGCACCTTCCTGATGTTTTTTGGCGTGATCAGCGTTGTCATCTTCCAATCGGTTGGCATCTACCGTGAGGAAGTATTCAGCACGCTGCTGCGCTTCCGCACCATGCTCGTCGCCTGGGCCGCGGCTTTCAGCCTGATGATCTTCATGCACCAGGGGCTGGGCATGTTTGGCTACCTCGAAGCCAAACACCTGACCTTCTGGTTCGTCACCAGTGGCATCCTGTTCGGTGCCGAACGACTGATGATGCTCGCTCTTTTTCGCCGGCTGATGGCAAAAGGCGTTTATCTGCAGAATGCCGTAATTCTGGGCGGCACCGACAATGGTGTGCGTGTTGCCGAGTATCTGGCTCACCACCGCGATATCCGCACAGGCGTGCTCGGCTTCATCGACGACCGCCTTGAGCGTCTTCCGGACACGCTGGCTGATCTACCGCTGCTGGGCAATACCCGCGACCTGGAGCAGATGATTCGTGAAGAAAAGGTGACTCAAGTGCTGGTCGCCCTGCCCTGGTTTGCCGACAGCCGCATCGGCCAGCTGATCAACGAGTTGCGCAGACTTCCGGTCAACGTTCTGCTGGTACCGGACATGGTCGCCTTCCGCCATGCCAACAAGCGCATCACCGAAGTTGGTGGATTGCCGACGCTGATTGCCTCCGATCTGCCACTGCGTGGCTGGTCGCCAATGTTCAAGCGCATCGAAGACATCATGCTGTCCAGCCTTGCCTTGCTGGCGGCCGCCCCCGTCATGCTGCTGCTCGCTCTGGCGATCAAGCTCGACTCGCCCGGTCCGGTGTTGTTCAAGCAGAAGCGCTACGGTTACAACAACCGACTGATCGAAGTCTTCAAGTTCCGCTCGATGTACCACGCCAAGTCCGACGCCAATGCCGAACGGCAAACGACGCGCAACGATGACCGCATCACCCGGGTGGGTCGCTTTATTCGCAAAACCAGCCTCGACGAGTTGCCGCAGCTGCTCAACGTGTTCCTGGGCAGCATGTCCATGGTCGGACCTCGCCCCCATGCGACCGCGACCAAGGCCGCAGGCGTGCTGTTTGAGGACGCCGTATCGGAATACTCCGCACGCCACCGCGTCAAACCCGGCATCACCGGCTGGGCGCAGATCAATGGCTACCGTGGCGAGACCGACACAGTCGAGAAGATCGAGAAGCGCGTGGAGTACGACCTCGATTACATCGAACGCTGGTCGGTCTGGTTCGACATCTACATCCTTGCCCGGACCGTCCCCGCCCTGCTGCTCAACAAGGACGTCTACTGACTGCCACACGCATTGACCAGCTCCAAACTGGCAACACGCCACATTACATGCGCGAGCGCAGCAGGAAGATTGAACTAATGAAGCGAGCCAACATCAGATTTGCGTTCTGCAACAGGCAGACCTGTTCGCCCACTAAACCAGGGCTACGAGGCTGAGCAAATGTTCCAGAACATATTGATTGTCTGTGTGGGCAACATCTGCAGAAGCCCCGCAGCCGAAGCATTGCTAGCCCACAAACTCGAGGGCAAAGGCCTGACGATCAGCTCGGCAGGCATAGGTGCCTTAGTAGGCAACCCGATGGACAAGACGGCACATGAGGTGCTTAACGACCATGGAGTGGAACACACGGCTCACCGTGCGCGTCAGGTCGATAGCGAAATGCTACACCGCGCAGACCTGATCCTTGTGATGGAGCAGAGCCACATCCAACACATTCGTCAGATCGCACCCGAAGTACACGGCAAAACCTTTCTGCTGGGTAAATGGCTGGACGATACGGAAATCCCTGATCCCTACCGCCAGTCCAAGCCCGCATTCGAACATGTTCACAGCCTTCTGACCCAGTCCGTCGAAAGCTGGCTTCCTTACCTGAAATAGAAGAAGGAACTTCAATGACCACCATGCCCCGACCCATTTATGAAACAAAAGAGGACAAGGACATTGACCTGGCCCACCTCTTTGACACGTTTCTAAACAACCGAGCGCTGATTCTTACCATAACGGGGTTTTTCGCCGCGCTGGGGGTTGCCTATGCGCTGCTCTCGACACCGGTATATCTGGCCAGTGCAATGATCCAGATCCAGGCTAAGGGCGGCCTGCCGAGCCTCACCGACGTGGTCGGCACCGCTCCCGCCGTTTCGCCGGCGCAAACAGAGATCGCCCTGCTCAAATCACGCTCGGTCGTGGGTAGCGCAGTCGAAGATCTGAACCTCGATATCATCATCGAGCCTCACCACTTCCCGGTGTTCGGCGGTTATATCTTCCGTAGATTCGAGCCAACCGAGGAAGGTGAGCTGGGCTGGTATCCGGAAGGCTTCGAGTCCTATGCCTGGGGCGGCGAATCGCTGCGCGTCACCCAGCTGATCGTGCCAGACAAGATGCATGGCGAAGAACTGACACTGGAAGCGGCCGAAAACAACGGATTCATCCTGCGCGACACCGACGGCGAGGTGGTCGTTCAAGGCGTCGTCGGCGAGCCCATCGAGACCCCGGATTACGGCATCACCGTGGCGGAGCTTAATGCACGGCCGGGCACCACTTTTACCGTGGTCAAGAACCGCACCTACGCCACTACCGAGGACTATCAGAACCGCTTGAACGCTGGTGAGCGCGGCAAGCAGTCGGGCATCCTCAACGTGACACTGGAAGGGACCGATCCGGAAAAAGCGGTCAAGGTGCTGGAGGCGGTAGCCCAGCGCTACGTCGATCAGAATATTGCGCGCAATGCGGCCGAAGCGACCCAGAGCCTTGAATTCCTGAGCGAGCAGGTACCTGAGGTCCGCAAGAAGCTCGATGCCGCACAAACAGCGCTGAACGAATTCCAAACCGGCAACCGCTCGGTGGACATCTCTGCCGAAACCCAGTCGGTACTCGACCGCATTGTGGATCTGGAAAACCAGATTTCCGAGCAGAATCTAAAGCGCACCGAGATGGAGAGCCGCTTCACCCGTCAGCATCCTAATTTCCAGGCGCTGATGAACCAGATCAATCAACTGCAAGCGCAAAAGGCCGAACTGGAGAAGCAGATAGGCACCCTGCCCTCTACACAGCAGGAATTGTTGCGCCTCAACCGCGATGTCGAGGTGTCCTCCGAGACCTACTCGATGCTTCTTAACAAGACGCAAGAGCTGGATATCATCCGTGCCGGGACCGTGGGCAACGTTCGCATCGTCGACCACGCTGCGGCAGACATCGACGAGCCGATCAAACCCAACAAGCCGTTGATCGTCATCGTCGCTACGCTGCTTGGCGGCATTCTTGCTGTCGCCTTCGTCTATGTTCGTGAAGCTCTGAAGCGTGGCGTCGAAAATCCTGAAGAGATCGAGCGTGTAGGCATCCCGGTGTACGCAGCGATTCCGTTCAGCGAGAAACAAGGACTGCTGGAAAAACGCCTGGCCAATTTCAAGCGGGACAAGAGCAGCGCTTCGTATCTGCTTTCGATCAATGATCCAGCCGACCTGGCGACCGAAGCGATGCGCAGCCTGCGTACGAGCTTGCACTTCGCGATGATCGAAGCAAAAAACAACATCCTCATGATCACTGGACCAAGCCCAGCAGTGGGCAAGTCCTTCGTGACCAGCAACCTTGCCGCCGTCATCGCGCAGTCTGGCAAGAAGGTGCTGCTGATCGACGCCGACATGCGCAAGGGTTATCTGCACAAAGTCATGCGGTGCCAGGGTGAAAAAGGCCTGTCCGACATTTTGTCCGGCCGAATCACACTGTTCGATGCCATTCAGAAAACCCAGTTGAACAATCTGCATGTGATTACTCACGGCCAGCTGCCGCCTAACCCATCGGAACTGCTGATGCATGAGAACTTCTCGCGCTTCGTTAAAGAGATCAGCAGCATGTACGACCTGGTCATTTTCGATACGCCACCGATTCTGGCCGTAACCGACGCTGCACTGGTCGGCAGCCAGGCAGGCACCACCCTGATGGTGACGCGCTACGGGCTGAACGGAGTGAAAGAAATCGAGTTCGCCAAGCGCCGTCTTGAGCAGAACGGTCTCCTGGTCAAAGGCGTTATATTCAACGCCGTAGTGCGCAAGGCATCAACTTATAGCGAGTACGGTTACTACCAGTACGAGTACCAGAGCAAGTAACCCTTCTGGCTTTTGGAGTCCTGCAAGCTATCAGGCTCTGCCGCCGCTGCCCCCATTGCTACTAACCGAACCGTTCGCCTTGCACAAGGAGAACGGTTCGCATTATGCAATCGACTGAGCACTACAAAGCCGTCGAGTTGGTAGCGGCCCTTTGGAGATAAAGGTCATTATGGAACGTCGCCCCCTTTCTCTTTTATTCCGCACTGCAAGGTTAATAGCCGGCTTGTCTATTGCCGGGTGCATATCGGTCGCACAAGCGCAGCCCGACGATCACACAGGCATCGACTTGGTTGGCATTAACATGTCAGGCGCGAACTTCGCTCCTCACATCACACCCGGAAAAGTCGGCACCAATTATTTCTATCCGGAAGAAAAGTACTTCGAATACTACGCAAGCAAGAACATCCGCCTGATTCGGTTTCCCTTCATATGGGAACGCCTGCAACATGACCTTTACAAAGGCGTCAACTTTGATCAGATGCGGTTGCTAAAGCGGACGCTGGACTTCGCGGCCAAACATAACCAGAAAGTCATTCTGGATATGCACAACTATGGGCGGTACAAGGGCAAGCTGATCGGTTCGCCACAGGTGCCCTACGAGGCCTACGCAACTGTCTGGCGCAAGCTTGCGCAAGAGTTCAGAGACCACCCCGCGTTGCTGGGCTACGACATCATGAACGAGCCCCATTCCACAGATGGTCTTTGGCCTGGGGCTGCCCAGGCAGCAGTCGATGCCATCCGCCAGGTAGACATGGACACCTTGATATTCGTCGAAGGCGACCGCTGGGCCAGCACCTTTCACTGGCGCTACGTCAACGAGGACTTTCTGATCAACGATCCGGCAGACAAGATCATTTACGAGGGACACCTGTACCTCGACAAGGATTTTTCCGGGCGTTATGCCAAGGACGAAGTGGTCGACCCAATGCTGGGGGTGGAACGCGTTCGGCCGTTCGTCGAGTGGCTGAAGGAAAACAAGCTCAAGGGTTTCCTCGGCGAGTACGGTGTACCTGGGCATTCCGAATCGATGCTGATTGCCATGGACAATTTGCTTGGCTACCTCAACGAAAACTGCATGCCTAGCGCGTACTGGGCGGGCGGCCCGGGCTGGGGGAAATACGTGTTGGCTGTCGAGCCCATCGATGGCAAAGACAGACCTCAAATGGAGGTTTTGCAAAAACACATTTCCAATAGCTGCACGGAATACGGCCCTAAGCAGCAGCCTTGACAGACGCGTTGTCGCCCTGACTGTGGATGGCGGCATGGCCCGCGGCAAACAGTGTGAAGCCGTTCAGAAAGATTTCGATGAAATCTGAAAGATCGACGCAACCCTGCCGGCAGCCGCTTGTCCAAATTCGACCTTACATCGAGCGGCTTAATGCGAGGGGAACTCAAACACTCCTGCGGCTATCGAATCCAGATGTTACTGGCTGACTGCCGGCGGCGAATTGACCGAGGCGCTTAAGCTATCAGCCAGACGTAGAGTGACGACGCACCGAAGGCATCGATGTGGAAATGCTAAAGCTTGAGTTTGTTGCGACGTAGTAAATCTGGAATGGAAATGCACCTAAGGACTCAGGTGATGACAAACATCAGC
Source organism: Stutzerimonas tianxiuensis (assembly GCF_053470365.1). Classification (NCBI taxonomy): domain Bacteria; kingdom Pseudomonadati; phylum Pseudomonadota; class Gammaproteobacteria; order Pseudomonadales; family Pseudomonadaceae; genus Stutzerimonas; species Stutzerimonas tianxiuensis. The sequence continues at coordinate 75,452 of NZ_JBPVWS010000008.1, forward strand.
TCAAAATTTTTCTTTTTGCCGTTGACCGTGCTTGCGATCGTCTTGCACTTTTCGGTGTTTGGTGACAGTACGCACAACCCGATCGGCTTCAAGTTTCTGAACGAAGCCTATTTGGCCGTCTGCTTGGGATTGTCGCTACTGTTGATTCTTGCCAGCACTGAAGAGTCATCGAGAGAGTTCCGCATTCTGATGTATTACGCTTTCTACAGCGTTTTCGTATTCACCGTACTACCCGCAATCTTTTCGTTTTACACCTTTGGCCAACCCATCACATACGGCCTGATCGAAGAACGCCGGATTCTTTTTACTTTCGGCTTCGTCCCGCTGCTATTGCTTGCCAAGCACATCAGTACGCGCCAATTCGAGCATGCATTCATTTACGCCGCACTGATTGCAGTGGTCCTGTCCTGGTGTTTCAAGTTCGGGCTGGTTCCGGATCTGCGCGAGGAGCAAACGTCATGGGATCGTCCGGACCGCTCATCCATCGGGCCCTTTTTGATCTGTTTCGCCTATTTCTATTGCATTCAGGTGTGGGCAAAAGGCAAATCGCCCATCAATGGTGAGCAGCGACAGCGAAAGCTGTATCTCATTCTTGCAGCCGTGCTGTTGCTGACCTTGGTCTTCGCCACGCAAACCCGTCAGCTAATTGTACTGTGCCTAGCATTCACGCTTTTCTCGTTGCGGGCCAAAGCGATCATTTGGGCTGCCTCGCTTTGCGTTCTGTTGTCCCCGCTGTTCTTTTATCCAGAGTTACTTGAAATTCTCGGTCTGAACGTGGAGTTCTACGAGAGCAGTTTGGACGGTGACGTGGAGGATGGTGTGAGGCCCCACACGATCGCATCCGTGTTCAGTCACTTGAACCTAGTTAATTGGTTGCCTAGCGGGTCCCTTTCGCTGATGTGGCAGGACGGTTTCATCCCCTACTTCGGCGAACACTTCTTCCTGTCAGACATCGGCATCATTGGCACACTGTTTCGCTTCGGTTTTCTAACGTTCCTGCTAGTGCCTCTGACCCTGTTCGTCTACCACCGTATTGCACGCAGTATAAATTCCGAAATGGAGTTCACCTATGCAGTGATGCTGGCCTTCTTCGTGATATGGCCACTTAACGGTCTATTCGAATATACCCAACCAGTTATTTGCATGCTTTTCGTATTACATGCTCTACGGGCACGCCATCTTCGCAGCAAGGAACGAGTACATGAACGTCGCACTTATTCTCAACTACAAAGCTGCTACTGAAACGATCAGCTGCGCCGAAAGCCTGCTCGAACATTGCGCAACGATTGGCCATATCGTCATCATCGACAATGATTCGCAGGACGGCTCCGCCATCGCCCTTCAGAACTGGCTGGATGACAAAGCCCATACGAACGTGACCCTGCTGTGTAACCCAGACAACAGCGGTTATGCGGGCGGCAACAACTACGGGTTGCGCTGGGCAATGGAGCATCTGCAGCCGGAGTATTTCTGGGTCATCAATAACGACACCTATGTAGACAGTGATGCCTTCTCACCGCTACTGGAGGCATTGCAGCGTAACGACCGTCAGTTTGTCGGCTCGCTCGTATTGAGCGCTGACACGGGTCGGCTTGAGTGCTATGGCGGCGGAAAGCTCTATCCGATCCTAGGCAAAGCCCGATTGCTCGGGAAAGATCAGAGCATCGAAGCGTCTCAAAAGCAGCAACCTCAGCACGCTCCAGACTACATCATGGGCTGCAGCCTAGCCTTTTCGGCCGCATTGACTGAAGAAATCGGTTTGATGGATGAAGATTACTTCATGTATTTCGAAGAGGTTGATTGGCAGTACCGTGCCAGGAGCTTTGGTGTTTCAACGAGAGTGATCCCTGAAAGCCGCCTGTATCACTACGGTTCACTCAGCCTGGGTAGTCGATCAGCGTTCTATCACTACTATCGCAACCGTGCAGCCACCCGTTTCAACAAGCGCTTCTACGGCCCGGCATTCGCGATCGTTTCCGCGTTTCTGCTTTCGGCCGTTACAACTGTCAAGGAATACAAAAATCCCACCCTCGCCTGGTCAGGTATCAAGGGCGCCTTCAAGGGAGTAGCAATGAGTGTCGAGTGATACTAATGCGTTCGGAATAGACTTCTATTCCGGCAATAAGAAGACTTTATTGACCTGCATACGCGAGGGCGTCAAGCAACCCTATTCGTTTGTGGTTACGCCGAATGTCGACCATCTGGTTCAGTTGGAACATGACGAACAGCTGCGTGACGCTTATTTCAAAGCACGCTGGAGAGTATGTGACAGCCGCATCCTGCTTTCGCTGTTGAGCCGTTTGGGCATACATCTGGATGAAGCTATTCCCGGCAGCGATTTGACACTCGACCTGCTCAAATGGGCGGACCGGGATCGGCTGCGCATTGTCCTGATTGGTTCAGCGACATCCGAAGCCGATAAACTCAGAGCGCTCTATCCAGGCATTTCTCTTTATCACTACAACCCGCCGATGGGCTTCATTAAAAAACCGGAAGAAGTGCAGCGTTGCTTGCAGTTCGTTCGCGAAAATCCATCGGAGTTGGTTCTTTACGCCGTGGGTACCCCACGCGGTGAAGTCCTGGCTGCAGCCACCCAGCCCTACGAGCGCACGGGTATGGGCTTCAGCATCGGCGCCTCCATTTCGTTTGCAACGGGAACCATCAAGCGAGCCCCGAAGTGGATGCGCGAATTCAAACTTGAATGGCTGCATCGCATGTGCATGGAGCCCCGCAGGCTAGCCAAACGCTACTGGGCGGACGCGGTGTATATCGTGCCGGCCTTCCTGAGGGAAAAGAACTCCAGGCAGAAAGGCAGCCCAGCAAAACAGGAGTCTTGATCGACGATTGAGGCCACCCTTCGGACATACCGAGCACCGGTACGCGGTGATCGGCGGTCAGTGAAGCTGACCGATTAACTTCGCTGCCTTGCAGTGCCTCGTGCCAGGCAGGAGCGAAGCAAGAGCACATCAGAAAACCTATCCTCGAACAGGGAAGAACATGAAAGCGATTATCACGGGTATCACAGGACAAGACGGCGCCTACCTTGCAGAGCTCCTTTTGGAAAAAGGCTATACCGTCTATGGCACGTTCCGTCGCACCAGTTCGGTCAATTTCTGGCGGATCGAAGAGTTGGGCATCGACAAGCATCCCAATCTAAATCTTGTTGAGTACGACCTGACGGACCTGTCTTCCAGCATTCGATTGCTTGAAAGCACCGGCGCGACTGAGGTTTACAACCTCGCCGCACAGAGCTTCGTGGGTGTTTCTTTCGAGCAACCGCTGACTACCCTTGACATCACCGGTGCAGGCGCCGTGAACCTGCTGGAAGCCATTCGTATCGTCAACCCGAAGATTCGCTTCTACCAAGCCTCGACTTCAGAAATGTTCGGTCAGGTACAGGCCATTCCGCAGTCCGAAACCACACCCTTTTACCCCCGCAGCCCCTATGGCGTGGCCAAGCTTTATGCGCACTGGATGACGATCAATTACCGCGAGTCATACGGCATATTCGGCTGCAGCGGCATTCTGTTCAATCACGAGTCACCGCTGCGCGGGCGTGAGTTTGTGACGCGGAAAATCACCGATTCTGTGGCCAAGATTAAACTGGGCAAGCTCGACGTGCTGGAGCTGGGCAACATTGACGCCAAACGTGATTGGGGCTTTGCCAAGGAATATGTGGAAGGGATGTGGCGCATGCTGCAGGCGGACGAGCCTGGCGTTTTTGTGCTGGCGACCAACCGCACCGAAACCGTGCGCGACTTTGTGACTTTGGCGTTCAAGGCGGTTGATGTCGAGCTCCAGTGGGAGGGCTCCGGCGAACAGGAACAAGCCACCGACGCCGCAACCGGCAAGGTCGTTGTGCGGGTAAATCCTAAGTTCTACCGCCCAGCGGAGGTCGACCTGCTGATCGGCGACCCTCAAAAAGCCAAGGACGTGTTGGGCTGGGAACCTAAAACTACGCTTGAGCAACTGTGCCGCATGATGGTGGACGCCGACATGCGCCGTAATCAGCAGGGCTTTTCATTCTAAGGGCAATCGACTGGCAACGGCCGTTCTGGTTCAGGCGCCTGCTGATATCCGAGCACCCCAGAGGGTAGCCTTGTCGAAAGTCAGCCGGCGCTTTGATTTCGGTGCGGTCTGTTGGTCGTTTCAGCAGTCGAGACAGACGCAACTGGTACACCGAGACAGCGCTGGCGTTACGGCACTGATCGCCAACTGACGTCGACAGTAACCGCAACGCCATGCCCCTCGCCTATACCTGGGCCCTGCATCGGCTTTTGAAACTGGAAATTCATCCTATCGGGAAGATCATGCGTAAAGTGCTGATTACCGGCGCTACCGGTTTTACCGGGCGCTATATGGCAGAGGAACTCGCGGCCTGTGGCTACGAGGTTCATGGCCTCAGCTACCGCCAACCCGTCGGCGAACTGCCCGCGGCGGTCTCAGCCGTCCATTGCTGCTCGTTGAACAATGCTGAGCTGCTACGCGCGCTTTTGATCGAAATTCGCCCAACCTACGTCGTGCACCTGGCCGCGGTCTCTTTCGTCGCACACAGCGATGCCGATGCCATTTACACAGCCAACCTGCTCGGCACTCGCCACCTGCTGGAAGCGTTACGTACCGCAGCAATCGAGCTTGAAGGCGTGTTGCTAGCCAGCAGTGCAAACGTCTACGGAAACGCAACCGAAGGTGTACTGGATGAATCCGCGCCCTTTGCTCCGGCCAATGACTATGCTGTTAGCAAAGCAGCCATGGAGTTCCTTGCCCGGCTGTACCAGGATCGTTTGCCGCTGATAGTCAGTCGCCCGTTCAACTACACGGGCGTTGGTCAAGCGGAGCAATTTCTCATCCCGAAAATCGTGTCACATACGCGCCGTCGGGCCGCGGTAATCGAGTTAGGTAATCTGGATATTGCCCGTGATTTCTGCGATGTACGTCAGGTTGTCCATGCTTATCGACGCTTGCTTGAAACACCCGCCGCGGTCGGCCAGACAGTCAATATCTGCTCCGGATCTGCCTATACACTCGAGTACGTTCTCGAGCAGGCAGCTGCCATTTCCGGCCACCGCATGGAGGTCAGGGTCAATCCAGCGTTCGTGCGCAGCGCAGACGTAAAGAACCTGTTCGGTAGCCGAGCCAAACTGGATTCGCTGATTGGCGACATGTCCCGTATCGAATTGAAGGACACGCTGCGCTGGATGATCGAGCATTCCTCCGCGACAAATACCTGATCCAACCACTTTGCCGTCAGGAATGTGGCCGTCGATCTCAGTGATCGCACGGCCGCTTTCGCTGGCTCACGTGCGCGGTGTCAAGTCAGCCTGATAGCAAGTTGACAGCCGCATTTAACCGGCCACGGCTGCTGGTTACCTCAGCGTTCGCTTGCTTTTGATCTCCCTTTCGCCTCGTGCCGGCAAGCTCTGCATTACCAATTCATTTATGCACGTGGCCGTGAACCGCAGAGAAACGAAGCGGTCTATGGCTACTGTGAGCAACACGGCGTCGTTTTTCTATTAAGGAAGGACGCCAAACAACGATTGAGCGGTACCTGCCCGGTGGCTCAATCCGAACTGGCCTCACAGAGGTCTGGAGGTATATCCCTCAGAGCTTGCAGTAGCGACACCCGGAACAGCAGAGATTGAATGCGTCTGTAGCACCGCCGAAACACTTCGGCGACTGTCGATAGACAAGTCAGTGTTCGCTCGCTCCTTCAGCTAAAGGTGAATTGCGCTGTTTCACTTCGTAAAAACAACTATTCCGTCAAGGATGAAGAAACCATGAAACCATTATTTGCTCTCGCTTTCTCTTCCGTGCTGGTGCTACAGGGATGCGTCTTCTCGCCCGGTCAGCATCTGGATCCCGATCAGTTCAAGGACGGCGCAGAAACGGAAGACGGCACTGTCCAGCTGATGCGCATCACCCCTGAAATGCTCAAGGGCGAACTCTCCTCCGACCAGGGCACGTCCAGCAAGCAAGAGCTGCTGAGCTTCAAGCCAGAGGCTTATCGCATCGGCGCCAATGACCTCCTCTATATCACCGTCTGGGACCATCCCGAGCTGACCGCTCCGTCGGGCCCACAACAACAGCTGGACGCCAATGGTCGTCTGGTTCGCCCCGACGGCACCCTGTTCTACCCTTACATCGGGAATATCGAAGCAGCGGGCAAAACGATCGAGCAGCTTCGCTCCGACATTTCCAAAAGGCTGGCCAATTACATCGACAGCCCTCAGGTAGACGTCAGTCTGCTGCGCTTCGGTAGTCAGCGCATTGTGCTCTCCGGTGCATTCAATACTGCTGGCGAGGTCGAGGTGACTACCGCTCCGATGACCATCATGCAGGCTATTGGTCAAGCCGGTGTCGATACCGATACGGCGGACCTGTCCGGTCTGATGCTCAAGCGTGACGGCCGCGAATACATGCTTGATCTCGACGACCTGAACCGTCCGGACTCCTGGCTCCATGAGGTTTATCTGAAAGACGGCGACCAACTCCATCTGCCGTATAACGACCAGAAGAAGATCTACGTTCTGGGCGAAGTGGTAAACCCGCAAGCCATGACCTTCAAGGCCACCAGCCTCAACTTGATGGATGCTATCGGCACCGCAGGCGGTATTCGCCAAGACACTGCCGACGGCGAAGCGGTCTACGTGATTCGTGGCGCAGAAAACATCGCCACCGAAAAAGCCACCGTGTTTCAGCTGAATGCTGAGTCTCCTGCGGCATTTGCCCTGGCTCAACACTTCCCTCTGCAACCGCAGGATGTGGTGTTCGTCGGACCAGCAGGTATCACTCGCTGGAACCGCTTCATCAGCCAGCTGCTGCCTTCGGCTAGCGTCATTGGCACCGGAGCTGCGTTCAACCGGTAACAACCGCAGTCATCAGGTCGAGATCGGCCTGATCAAAACCGCAGTCAGCTTTGGAGCGACTGCGGTTTTTTATTGTGCTGCCGAACTCTTCGGGGCGCCTAGGTACGCTTAATCACTAGACCATTCAAGCGGCTATACATCCGACCCCAATCAGCGCGCGGAACCTTGCCGTTATGGCTGCCCCTTGCACGCAGCCGTGCGGCGCCGCACGGCGGTCTCACGCACCAGGACCCTGCTCTCCTGATAAACTTGCCGGCCATTTTCCGAGGCGATCGGTTAAGCAACCGCCCCAGTCGCCTTCAACTCGCTCAGACAGTCGCTATATCGCCACAGCCAACGGGCATAAAAGTGTCGAAGCAATCGTAGCGCGCCCTAAACGCTCCGCCGGAAAGCCGCATGAACGCCAGCTACAACCCTGTCACTACGTCTCCGCAACTGTCGCGCCGGTTTTCCGTCGCGCCGATGATGGACTGGACCGACCGGCACTGTCGGTATTTTCTGCGTCTGCTTTCACGGCATGCCCTGCTCTACACCGAGATGGTCACTACGGGCGCACTGATCAATGGCGATGCCAACCGTTTCCTGCGTCATGATGAGGCCGAGCATCCCTTGGCGTTGCAACTTGGCGGCAGTGTGCCAAGTGACCTCGCCGTCTGCGCAAAGATGGCCGAAGCGGCTGGTTACGATGAGGTGAATCTCAATGTGGGATGCCCCAGCGACCGCGTGCAGAACAACCTGATCGGCGCATGCCTGATGGGCCATCCAGCACTGGTGGCCGATTGCGTGAAAGCGATGCGTGATGCTGTGGGGATTGAAGTGACCGTCAAGCACCGCATCGGCATCAATGGGCGCGACAGCTATGCCGAACTTTGTGATTTCGTGGGGCAGGTCCAAGCGGCAGGCTGCCGCAGTTTCACCGTCCATGCGCGGATCGCCATTCTGGAGGGGCTTTCACCAAAGGAGAACCGAGAGGTTCCACCCCTTCGCTACGATGTTGCGCAACAATTGAAGCGCGACTTTCCAGATCTTGAGGTTATCCTCAACGGCGGCATCAAAACGTTGGATCAATGCGAAGCCCACCTGGAGCATTTCGATGGTGTGATGCTAGGGCGCGAGGCCTACCACAACCCTTACTTGCTCGCGCAGGTTGATAGCAGATTGTTTGGCAGCGAAGAACCGGTCATTACCCGAGCCGAGGCATTGAGGCGCATGCGCCCTTATATTCAGAATCATCTTGATAGCGGTGGCTCGATGCATCACGTTACCCGTCACGTGCTGGGGCTTGGCCAGGGTTTTCCAGGCGCCAGAAGGTTTCGCCAGCTGTTATCGGTCGACATCCATAAAACCAGAGAACCACTGGCGTTGCTTGAGCAAGCGACCGGATTGCTCGAGGGGCACTGATACTAGGAGGGAACACGCGGCCGCATTTTCAATCCAACAGCTGCAACACCCGGACCATCGGATACAGATGGCGAGATGGCCACGGAAATCGAGTCATGACTACCAAAGGATAGAGCGCCCTTATGACGTCAAAGCTGGAACAACTCAAACAATTCACCACCGTGGTTGCCGACACCGGCGATCTCGACGCCATCGCCCGTCTTCAACCGGTTGATGCCACCACCAATCCTTCGCTTCTGCTCAAAGCTGCTGCACTGCCGCGTTATGCAGAGCACCTCAAGGACGCTATGTCCCGCTGTGGCGGTGATATTGGCCTCGGCTGCGACCTGTTCGCGGTCGCGGTTGGGCAGGAGGTGCTGAAATTGATCCCGGGGCGGATCTCTACGGAGGTCGATGCGCGGCTTTCATTCGATACACAAGCCATGATCCAGCGGGGCGAGCGCCTGATCGGCCTATACGAGCAGGCCGGCGTATCCCGTGACCGCGTATTGATCAAGCTGGCCTCTACCTGGGAGGGCATCCGTGCGGCTGAGCAGCTGGAAAAATCAGGCATCCAGACCAACCTGACACTGCTGTTCTCTTTCACCCAGGCGGTGGCATGTGCCGAGGCCGGGGTGTTTCTGATCTCGCCTTTCGTCGGCCGTATCTACGATTGGTATAAAAAATCCGAAGGCCGCGACTATGTGGGCGACGAAGATCCTGGCGTGCAGTCGGTCAGCCGGATTTACGACTACTACAAGACGCACGGTTACAAGACCGTGGTAATGGGTGCGAGCTTCCGTAACGCGGGTCAGATCGAAGCGTTGGCAGGCTGCGATCGCCTGACGATCAGCCCTGAGTTGCTCAGCCAGCTGGCACAGGAAGAAGGCACGCTGGAGCGCAAACTCTCCCCCGGACGCGCCTCCGAGCCGCGCATCTGCATGGATGAAGGCAGCTTCCGCTGGGGATTGAACGAAGATCCGATGGCGACGGAGAAACTGGCCGAGGGAATTCGCCAGTTTGCGCGGGATCAGGAAAAGCTTGAAGCACTCCTGCCAACCAAGCTGTAGCTCAAGACCGCTCCAACGCTGTCACGAGGTCGCGAAACGCCTCGCGGTTCGATTCGTTGAGGCTCATCAGAATACGGTGAGCCTCCAGCACCTTGCCCTTTACGATCTCCTCGGACTGATCCTGGCTTGGCAAATCGGCCAGTTGCTCAGGCGACGGCAGCGGCTGATCAACGATATTAAACACCTGATCGAAACCCATAGATTGCAACAGACGTGTGATGTCTTCATGGGTGGTAACCAATGTCGGCAGCATGCCGACCTTCTGCCGCGAAAGAATCGAAAGTTTGGCGAGCAGACCGAGCGTGGTGCTGTCGATGCTACGGCTTTCAGTGAGATCGATAACGATCGATGAGAAATTGCGCGAAGAGAAGATCTTCTCGATCGTTGCATCCAGCGCCGAGCAAAGCGTCAGTCGGATCTCACCGACGAACTTGAGCACGAACGTGCCGTTCTGCTCAGCGAACTGGATCTTACCCGTGCTCATGCAAGGTTCCTGCTCAATACCAACAACGCGATGTCATCGGGCATATCCTCCAGATCGGCTAGGCCCAACACCCGCTGTAGCCCCACCAGCGTACCGCCTGCTTCGCGAATCAATCCGGGTAGCCCGGCCTCTTTATCTTTGAGGGTCTCGCCGGGCAAAAGGTCCAAAATGCCATCGGAAAGTAGCGTAAGACTGAAAGACTCAGGCAGTTCGATCTCGTAATTCTCGTAGGTGGCTTCGACGAACAAACCGACCGGCAAACCCTTTCCTTCGAGATATCTTGCAGCACCGTTGGCGTATAACACCGGCATTGGAAGGTGGCCGCCGATGCTGTAATGCAGCACGTTGCGCTCCTGATCAATAACCCCGCCTAGCATTGTGACGTGCTTGCCGAGCTTGCAGTTGATCAAGCCGCGATTGATGTGATCGAGCACCTCGGACGGCTTAAAAGCGCGTAATGCTCTGCCCCGTCGAGACTCGTAGAGCAACCGCGTGGTCATGAATTTGAGCAGGACGGTGACGAACGCTGAAGAGGCCCCGTGGCCGGATACATCCGCCAGGTAGAAGCCGATGCGGTGCTCATCCACTCGAAAGTAATCGACAAAATCACCCGAGAGGTACAGAGAAGGAATTATCTGATGGGCGAACTGGAACTCGTCGAGGCTGCAGGGTGTGACCGGCAGCATATTCATCTGCACTTGTCGACCAGCATCCTGATCCTCCTGAAGAAGATGCAAGCTCGCCTGCAGGTCGCGGTTGGCCGTCTCCAGCTGTTCCCGGTAACGCCGGTTTTCCATGCGCAAGCGAGACCGATCGAGGGCACGACGGACCGAGTGCTCAAGCATCGCCAGGTCTTCAAGGGGCTTGATCAGGTAGTCGGCGGCGCCCAACCGCAGAGCTTCGACCGCATCACTCATCACACCGGCACCTGACACTACGATTACCGGCAGGTCAGCCTGACGCTCACTGATCAGTCGGATGAGCTCCAGGCCATCCATCTGCGGCATACGCAGGTCGCAAATCACTAGATCAGGGTGTTCCGCGTCGAACAGCTCCACCCCTCGCGGTCCGTTAGGCGCCTGCAACACCTTGAAACCACTGTCATCCAGATAGGCAGCCAGGCTGGCTCGCACCACATCGTCGTCATCTATGATCAGCAGCGTCGCGCTTGGGTTATGCATGTTCCTACCAGGCGGTATCGCCAGGATGATTGGCGAAAGCATCGGCCCTGCGCGAGCGCCGGGCATGGGATCGTTTCAAGGCGCAGACGGTACTCCCATACGATCGGCGTTTCAAGCCAGGCGCGGTCGCTCCGCCTGTCCTTTACAGGCCGAATTGACGGGCGTTATAAGAACTGGCGAAACAAGAACTCAGAGGACGAAACAATGACCCAGCGAGATCGGGACTACAGTGAAAAACGCGACTTCATTCGAATGAATATCGAGACAGCCATAACCCTGACACAGGGTGAACATTGCTACGAGGCAACCTGCCTGGATCTTTCCAGCACAGGGATGCAGGTGGTCGCAGCGACGAGTTTGCAGATGGGTGACAAGGTCCAGGTGCACATTCCTTCGGAACACAGCGAACTGAAGGGACTGGATGCCGAAACAGAAGTGGTGCGGGTCGGTAAGCACGAAGACGGACGACAGAGCCTTGGGCTAGCGATCCTTTCAATGAAATGACTGTTGCTTAGGTAAAAACCACTTAGGAACAGCAAGGCTGTTAGAAACAGGCGGACCGCATCGGCGTTGGCCAATGCGGTCCGCAGCAGACCTATCAGAAATCGTCTTCGACCTGACCATCCTGAGTGCGGAATTCACGATTCTGCAGGTAGGCGTTGCGCACGAAGATGTACCTGTCGCCTGTAATCATTTTTTCCGCCGAGAGCAGACCGGCACGCATGTCCACCACATTGACGGCACGGGTCACGTTGCGTGTCGGCACATGCTCGATATACGGATACGGCTGCAGGAAAGAGTCCGGCACGCGTCCAGCCGCATCGCGCACAGTGCTCGGCCCCAGCAGCGGCAACACGACATAAGGGCCACTGCCCAGGCCCCACGCGCCAAGCGTCTGCCCAAAGTCTTCATCGTTCTTCTGCAAGCCCATACGGGTTGCGACGTCGAAGAAACCCAGCACGCCGAAGGTGCTGTTGAACAGGATACGGCTGGTGTCGATGCCCGCGTCCCGAACCTTGCCCTGAAGCAAGTCATTGGTCAGCACCACAACATCGCCAAGATTGCTGAATACATTGCCGATGCCGTCTTCGACAAAATTTGGCGTGATCTTCTGATAGCCCTGCGCAAGCGGCTTGAGCGTATAGGTATCGACTTTATCGTTGAAGGTGAAGATCGCGCGATTCACGCCTTCCCAGGGGTCTTGCTCAGCGGCCTGGAGCGATGATGCGCCAAACACGGCCAGCGCCGTCACCAGCGCTATTCTGAAGTAACCAACCCAATCCTTGCCGATGACTTGCATCGCGGCATTCTCCTATTTCGAATGGGGACAATTGCCCAACAAAGCGCAGCAGTATAAAGCGATAACGGCCAGTTCCGGCAGCGGGCAGACACACGGAACCCCTACGGATCTTTGCAGACTCATTGAGACTCAAAAGCAAGGACAAGCCCAGCACGCTGGTTTACCCTGCTCACATCAAGCGCTGGCGACTTTGCCGTACGACAAACCAAGAGGGTAGCAACATGCCGGAACATGATCTGCAGTCGCAGCTAGCAGAGCTGCGTAGTCAACTGGCCCAGGACACACCGCTTACTGAAGAGGAGCGCGCGTCGCTGCAGGTGATTGCCCATGACATCGAACTGCGACTCGCCAACGAAGACGGAGTCGACCATCAGAACGACTCGCTGGTCGACGGCGTCAATCTGGCTGTCGAGCGTTTCGAGGTCAGCCATCCGAACACGGCAATGACGCTGCGCAACATCATGCAGACCCTGGCAAACATGGGCATCTGAGCGAAACCGCTCGGTCTATCAGAGCGTGAACGCGTTCACGCTCTCCTATCGCAACGGTTATTGCCGAACCAGCCGGCTATTGCCCGGCGATACAGGCTGGGTACTGCGGTAGGGATTGATATCCAGCCCGCCGCGACGTACGTAGCGAGCATGCACGCTGAGTCGCTCTGGCATCAGCACGCGCTGCAAGTCGAGAAAGATACGCTCGACGCACTGTTCATGAAAGTCAGCGTGCTGGCGAAAACTCACCAGATAGGCAAGCAGGCTGCCGTGGTCCAACGCAGCGCCGCGATACTCAATTACTACCGTGCCCCAGTCCGGTTGGCCGGTGACAGGGCAGTTGGATTTCAGCAGATGGCTATAGATACGCTCATCGACCTGGCGCTCAGGGTCGCTGCTCAGTAGTTCTGGCCGCGGCGAATCGTATTGCCGAATCTCGATATCCAGATCATCGATACAGTGCCCGTCTAGCGGCGCGATCCCATCCTCAGCAACTTCATCCAACGTGCGCAAGCGAACTCCGACGGACTTACCCGCTGCGGCTGACAAGTCCCGCGTCATCACCTGCACAAGCGCTGCCCGACTCTCGAAGACCGATTGGTTCAGCGAGTTGAGATAAAGCTTGAAAGACTTGGATTCGATGATATTTGGCGAGTCGGCGGGAATGCTGAACTCACCAATGGCCACCACCGGCTTGCCGGATGGCAACAGCCAGGACAGTTCATAGCAATTCCAAATGTCGACGCCGCCATAGGGCAAAGACTCGGCCGTCAGCCCAAGCTCGGCCCATTTGGGCGCACGCGGGATGGGAAAGAGCTGCTCGGGGCTGTAGGTCGCGACATAGGCGCTGGATTTGCCCAGCGGCGACAGTTCGGCGGGGTGCTGCATAGCGGGAACCTGTACGAAAAATGACCGCAAGTGTAGCGGTTCCCGTGTGGTTTATCACCGCGCCTGCTCATCGGGCCATTGGCTGCCCGTCAGATCAAGCGCAGCAACCTCGCCAATGGAAGTGCCTGGCGCGATGACTACTGGCGCATGCCTCGGCCACTTTTGAGCAAATGAATGCACAACAGGTACATGAGGACTGCCGCCACGGCCATGAAGCTGATCGCAATGCTTATACGGATGTCCGAAACCCCCAGAATGCCGTAACGGAACGCATTGACCATGTGCAGAATGGGGTTCGCCAGCGACAGTGTCTGCCAGAACGGCGACAGCAGGTTGATCGAATAGAACACGCCGCCCAGGTAGGTCAGCGGGGTCAGCACGAAGGTCGGAATGATTGAAATATCGTCGAAGTTGCGGGCGTACACCGCGTTGATGAAGCCGCCGAAGGCAAAGATCGTCGACGTCAATGTAATCACCAGAAGCGTCACGCCTAGATGATGGACCTGCAGATCGGTGAAGAACATCGACAGCAGCGTCACGATCAACGCTACCGCCAGCCCGCGGGTAATGCCGCCCAGAGCGAAGCCAATCAGGATCACATGAGGCGATACTGGCGAAACCAGCAGCTCTTCAATCGATCGCTGAAACTTGCTGCTGAAGAAGCTGGAAACCACGTTGCTGTAGGAGTTAGTGATGACCGACATCATGATCAACCCGGGCACGATGTACTGCATGTAAGTGAAGCCATCCATCTCGCCAATCCGCGCGCCGATCAGGTTTCCGAAGATGACGAAGTACAGCACCATGGTGATCGCTGGTGGCAGCAGTGTCTGCGGCCAGATGCGCGTGTAGCGGCGGATTTCGCGGTGGACGATGGTCTGCAACGCGACCAGATTGGGCCGGAATTCTGCGTTCATTTGGCCACCTTGGGCAGGTTGTTTTCCACCATCGAAACGAAAAGCTCTTCCAGCCGGTTGGTCTTGTTGCGCAAGCTCAGCACCTCGATGCCCTGGGCCGACAGCATACGAAACAGGTCGGTCACGCCCTGGCTCTTGTCCACTTGCACCTCGAGGGTGTGATGGTCAACCAGGCGCGCCGGATAGCTGCCAAGCTCTGGCGGGACCAGCTGCGACTCTTTCAGGTCGAGCAGGAAAGTCTCGACATGCAGTTGCTTGAGCAACTCGCGCATGCTGGTGTTCTTGACGATCTGGCCGTGGTCGATGATGCCGATGTTGCGGCACAGCTGCTCGGCCTCTTCCAGGTAGTGTGTCGTGAGGATGATGGTGATGCCCTCACGGTTGAGCTCGGTCAGGAACGACCACATCGAACGGCGCAGTTCGATGTCCACCCCCGCGGTGGGCTCGTCGAGAATCAGCAAGCGCGGTCGGTGGATCAGCGCTCGAGCAATCATCAGACGCCGCTTCATGCCGCCTGACAGCATGCGCGAGGACACGTCACGCTTGTCCCACAGCCCTAACTGGTTGAGGTACTGCTCGGCGCGTTCCTTGGCGACTTTTGCCGGAATACCGTAGTAGCCGGCCTGGGTGACAAGGATGTCGAAGGCCTTCTCGAACTGGTTGAAGTTGAACTCTTGGGGTACAACACCCAGGCAGCGTTTGAGGCCTGAAGGATCGCGATCAAGGTCGTGACCGAACACGTTGACCGTGCCGCCGGTCTTGTTCACCAGCGTGGAAAGGATACCGATGGTGGTGGATTTGCCGGCACCGTTGGGACCCAGCAACGCAAAGAAATCGCCTTCGGCAACGTCCAGGTCAATGCCCTTGAGGGCCTCGAAGCCGTTTCCGTAAACCTTGGTCAACTGCCGAATGGACAGAGCAGTAGTCATATAAGAACGCACACAACACAGAGAGATTCAAAGTACATAAGGGCGCGCTGCGTCAATTGCAACGTCGAAATGCAAACCGCGGAGAACCACCAGGTCACACCAGCGTAAATAAACATGATGACCCGAAGCAGTCACTTCGAACTCGCTTGTGAAGGCTCGGTCATTATCTGATACCAAACGCGTCGTCCTGTCTCTTCACCCCGCTTGCTACAAACGCCTATGCTCAATTTGGACGCCATTCGCTCAACAAGGAAAACCATATGACCCTGCTCTGGCTGCTCGTATTACTCACCGGCATTGCCGTGATTGCCCATTTACGGGTTTCCCCCGTTCCGGCGTTGGCCATTGTTGCAGCGTATCTGGTCCTCATGGGCGCGGCCGACGAGACGCCGACCTGGTTGATGGTCATCCTCTGGCTCATGCTGATTGCGATCGCGGTGCCCTTGCTGGTCACCGACCTGCGTATCAAGTACTTCAGCGGCCCGATGTTCGACTGGTTCAAAAAAGTCCTGCCCCCTATCTCCGACACCGAACGCGATGCGATCGACGCCGGGACAGTCTGGTGGGATGGACAGTTGTTCAGCGGCAAACCTGACTGGGACGTCCTGCTCGGCTATCCAAAGGCCGTCCTGACCGAGGAAGAACAAGCTTTCGTCGATGGCCCGACAGAAACCTTATGCGCCATGGTCAACGACTGGGAAGTTGGCCAGCGCATGGACCTTCCACAAGAAGCGTGGGATTACATCAAGGCCGAAGGATTCTTCGCCTTGATCATCCCAAAGGAATACGGTGGCAAGGGCTTCTCGGCCTACGCCCACTCGCAGATCGTGATGAAACTGGCCACCCGCAGTGGCGACCTTGCGACGACCGTCATGGTGCCCAACTCCCTCGGCCCGGCTGAGCTGTTGATGCATTACGGCACCGATGAACAGCGCAATCACTACCTGCCGCGCTTGGCCAATGGCACCGACATTCCCTGCTTTGCCCTGACCGGTCCCTATGCGGGCTCCGACGCTGGCGCGATGAATGACAGCGGTGTCATCTGCCGCGGTGAATGGGAAGGCGAAGAAGTACTTGGCCTGCGCCTGAACTGGGAGAAGCGCTACATCACTCTCGGCCCAGTCGCCACGCTGCTCGGTGTCGCCTTCAAGACGTACGACCCTGAGCATCTATTGGGCGATGAGGAAGAGTTGGGCATTAGCCTCGCGCTGATTCCGACCGATACTGCTGGTGTCGAGATCGGTCGCCGTCACCTGCCCCTTGGCGCTGCGTTCATGAATGGCCCGAACTGGGGCAAGGATGTGTTCGTGCCGCTCGAAGCCATCATCGGCGGACGTGACATGATCGGCAAAGGCTGGATGATGCTGATGAACTGCCTGTCAGTCGGGCGTTCGATTTCATTGCCAGCGACAGGCGCCAGCGCGGCCAAGACCTGCAGCTATGTCAGCGGCCGCTATGCGCAAATCCGCGAGCAGTTCAACGTGCCGCTGGCGGCCTTTGGAGGTATTCAGGAACCGCTTGCGCGCATCGGCGGCAATGCCTGGTTGATGGACAGTGCACGAATCCTGACGGCCAACGCAGTCGACCTTGGAGAAAAACCTTCAGTGCTGTCGGCGATTCTCAAATATCACCTGACCGAGCGCGGCCGCGAGTGCATCACCGACGCCATGGATATCCATGGCGGCAAAGGCATCATCATGGGCCCCAGCAACTATCTCGGCCGCATGTGGTTGTCTGCACCCATTTCGATTACGGTCGAAGGGGCGAATATCCTCTCGCGGAACCTGATGATCTTTGGCCAAGGCGCGATCCGCTGCCATCCGTTCGTACTGCGCGAGATGGAGCTGGTTCATGAGCCAGACCGCGACGCTGCAATCAAGAAGTTCGACGGGTTGCTGATGCAGCACATCGGTTTCGCCGTCAGCAACACCGCCAGCACCCTGGTGCTCGGGCTGACGTTCGGCCTGTTCGGCAAGGCGCCAGGCAACGACCTGACCCGCCCCTACTTCCGCGCGCTGGATCGGATCGCCGCCGCGTTCGCCATGCTTGCCGACCTGTCCATGATGTTGCTCGGCGGCGAACTCAAGCGTCGTGAGCGCCTCTCCGCGAGGCTGGGCGATGTGCTCAGCCATCTGTATCTGGCATCCGCTGCGCTCAAGCATTATCACGACCTGGGCCACCCAGTCGAGCAAGCACCGCTGCTGCGCTGGGCGATGGAAGACTGCCTCAGCAAGGCTGAGCAAGCCCTGGCCGATACGCTGGCGAATTTCCCCAACCGCCTGCTTGGCGGCGTGCTGAAGGTTCTGGTATTTCCGTTTGGTGCCCGCCACAAGGGGCCGTCTGATGCGCTTGATGCCGAAGTCGCCGCAATTCTCGGTCGCCCGGAAGGAGACCCGGCCTTGGAGCAGATTCTCGAGGGCGTCTACCGGCCACAAGGGCGCGAGGAAGCCTTGGGTGCATTGCGAGACGCGTTCGACACCCTGGCGGCATCGCAACCGCTGCAAAAGAAGCTGCACAAAGCGCTCAAGGCCGGTGATATCCAACCTGCCGCCGGAGAGGACCCGATCAGCGCCGCACTCGCAGCAGGCGTACTCGATCCCGCCGAGGCAGAGCAGCTGACCGCTGCGGAAGCGGCCCGCCGCAAAGTCATCAGCGTAGATGATTTCGCCAAGGAGCCTCTTGAGCTACCCGAAGGCAAGACTCGCTAGCCCTGCCTGCTACCCAGTCCACTTGTAGGCTCTGCCAAGCGCCGCGCTCACGCGCGATGCTTGGCGAGTCGCTCCTCTCGGCGTCGCGTGCCGTCATCGGCCAGCACCGACTCAGGCGATGTTTGCGTACACGAGCAAGCCAACGCTCACCTTGGCACCAAGGGCCTTTGCGCAGCTATCCGACGTCCGTACCGAACCCAGCACCGCGACCCGAGTCAACTAGACACGCCCCAATTAATCCGCGCGCCTTTATAATCGCGCGCCCAATCGATTCAGGTGAACCATGGCCAACCCTTATCACGATCACAACCTGGCGCTTCTGGCCCATCTGCGCGGCATCCTGCTTGCCATGGGTGAAACCGAACAGGTTTCGGAAGAAAGCCATGCGCTGTTTCTCGAGCGGTTCGACGAGCTGATCATGAACCTGCAGGACGTGCCAGAAGAGCGCCATATGGGTCAGGACATGATCTGCCAGGTCTTTCACCGCTACCCGCAGATTGCACATCTGGTTCCGCGCGACCTGCTCTGGTACTTCGGCGGTGATTGCCTGCACTTCATGCCGGACGAAGAGATCGAAATTTTCCAGCAGCTGGAAGAACGTCGCTATGAAGCAGAGCAGAACGACGAGCCGTTTGATTGGAATATGGAAAGGCAGCTGATGAGCATGCCTGAAGAGAGCCCGCGCCACTAAGTCGCCGCCCAACCTATACAGAAAACAGCGTCTACGACGAGGCGGATATCTTTGGTTTCGGTTGACCGGTGCTAAAGCTGGAATGGCTTCGCGCAGCACTTTAAACACTACTCAGCCGACCTGAGCCCTGCCCGCCTTCTAGCGGATAACACCCCGTTTAGCCTGAGTCAGTGCTGTACCCAGCGTATTGCACAATGCGGACGTTGCTCTTTGCATCGACCGACGGGTTTAGCCCACAAGCGAAGCGCTCACCGGCTTTGTTCCGACACGTGCAGCAGTCAACAGCCGCGACCGTTTTACCATCCGCCAGCTTAAGTCAGCGCCACGGCTAGAATCTGTCCGATGTGGCTACACGGCATCAGCCTCACCCCGCCGCTGAAATTGGCAGCTCTTGGAAATCCGGCCCTAGATGTCTGGCCGATTAGATGGATGCTCGACATGGCCCTGAACAGATAGCGTCGCGGGTGTCAGGACAAAACTGATTCCTTGAGCCAAGCTTGTAGCTCGACGGGACTCTCTGGCTGGCCTGAACGGAGAGCTGTCAACACTATTGCTCCAGCTCAGAGCTGAACGTCGCGGAGGGAATAAGCTCTTCGGGGAAAATCCGCTTCGTTTTGAATCCTCGGCCGAAAATGCTGCCCAAGCTGCATACGCAATGCGTCGACAATCAGATACTCAAGTGATTCAGTCACTTATGGATATAACGGCACGCCGCCCACTCTTGGCAGCCTGCCTTC
This sequence comes from Stutzerimonas tianxiuensis, assembly GCF_053470365.1. Lineage (NCBI taxonomy): Bacteria > Pseudomonadati > Pseudomonadota > Gammaproteobacteria > Pseudomonadales > Pseudomonadaceae > Stutzerimonas > Stutzerimonas tianxiuensis. The sequence goes on from NZ_JBPVWS010000008.1 coordinate 95,094, forward strand.
ACGGATAAATTGCTCAAGGTTGTTTTGCTATGACGTCGTTATTAGCCCCCATCAGCTCGCTGCTGGGTGGAGTTGCATTTCTCCTGCTCGGCCACGGATTGCTGAACACGCTGCTGACGCTGCGCGGCATTGAAGAAGGCTATTCCACCGGGCTGATCGGCCTGCTGATGTCCGGCTATTTCGCCGGCTTTCTCGTCGGCACCTGGTTGGCGCCTTCGCTGATCCGGCGCATTGGCCACATCCGCACCTTCGCTTTCTACGCCGCACTCGCCTCGGTCGCCGTGCTGCTGCACGTGCTGATCGTCAATCCATGGGTGTGGTTGGTGCTGCGGGTGATGTACGGCGTCGCCCTCGTCACGCTGTATATGGTGATCGAAAGCTGGCTCAATGCGCAGGTCAGCGGCGAAAAGCGCGGCCAGGTGTTCGCCCTGTACATGGCCGTCAACCTCGGCTCGCTGGCTGCGGCTCAGCAGTTGCTAAGCCTCGACAGCCCGATGAATTTCACGTTGTTTGCGCTTGCCGCGATCCTCATCTGCGCAGCCCTGATGCCGATTACCTTGACGCGTCAGGCACAGCCCGCGCAGCCCGACATGCCGGCTACAGATCTCTTGCAGCTGGCGCGAATCGCCCCATTGCCCTTGATGGCTGCGGGAATTTCCGGCCTGACCCTCGGGGGCTTCTGGGGCCTCGCGCCAGTCTATGCCTCGCAAACCGGTTTCGACGCCTCAGGCGTCGGCCTGCTTATGAGTATCACCATTCTCGGAGGCGCCGTTCTGCAGTGGCCTATCGGGCTGTTCTCCGACAAGCATGACCGCCGCCTGGTCTTACTCTGGGTTGTGGCAATTGCCGCGGTGATCGGCGGTTTGATCACTCCCTTGACCTCCGGTCCGCTGCTGCTGGGAATGATGTTTCTCTGGGGTGGCTTGGCCTTCTCCATTTATTCGATCGCTGTCGCGCAGATGGTCGACCAGTTGCACCCCGACGAGATTCTGTCCGGTTCCAGCGGCCTGTTGCTGGCGAACGGCTTCGGCGCGGCCTTCGGCCCGGTTATAGCAGGCGGCCTGATGAGCTTTTTCGGGCCCAAAGCGCTGCCTGTCTTCTTCGCCGTCACCCTGGCGTTTCTGGCGCTGTATTCCTACTTCCGCGCGCGCCGCGTGTTCGATCTGGTGACCGAGCCGCACGGCCACTTCACGCCGATGCTACGCACCAGCCATACCGTGCTCGAGCTGATGCCGGATACGCCGGAGGGCGAGGTCGCCGAGGCGGACATTCTCGACCAAGGCCAGCAGCCACTCGACGAAGAAGAGGTCGCCGAACCGCGCACCGGCACGCATTCTTAAGCAACTGACGTGGGTCCGCTTGCGCGAGGGATCGTGGCCCTTCGGATCTGACCTGACACAGGGCCCGGTCAAACCGGCCCAGCCGCATCCTGTCCGCAGGCGGGGCCGTGCTGCTGACGAGCGTCAGAAATCCACTTTGCCGCGTCCGGCCTTGATCGCACCGCGCTTGGTCTTGCCTTCCAGGCGCCGCTTCTTGGACCCCAGCGTTGGGCGTGTCGGGCGGCGCGCTTTTTCCACTTTCGTCACGCTACGGATGAGTTCGGCCAGACGCTCCAGAGCATCGGCGCGGTTCTGCTCCTGGGTACGGTACTGCTGCGCCTTGATCACTATCACACCATCGCCTGTGATGCGGCTGTCGCGAAGCGCCAGCAAGCGCTCCTTGTAGAACGCGGGCAATGAAGACGCGGTGATATCGAAGCGCAAGTGCAGCGCACTGGATACCTTGTTGACGTTCTGCCCGCCGGCACCCTGCGCGCGGATGGCAGTCAGTTCGATCTCGCTGTCGGCTAGTTGCACGTTGTTGGATATGTCGAGCATCGGTCCTACATCAGTTGGAATCGGAGGTCATTGTCCACAACAGGAGCCTCGCGGACATGTTTTTATATGATTTGGAGCCGCTACGGTACTGCCAGTTCGGCTACCGTAGCGCACTCGGAAAAGATGGAATCGCGCATGGACTCGATAACCCAAGCCCTTCTCGGTGCCACTGTGCAGGCGACCCTGCTGGGCCGATGGCAAGGCCGCAAGGCGCTGCTCTACGGTGCAGTGCTCGGCACCCTACCTGATCTAGATGTGGTCATCGATTACGGCGATGCCATCGCCGACATGACCTATCACCGAGGCTTCAGCCATTCATTGTTCGTTCTCAGTTCACTGGCCGTTGCGCTGGCTTGGCTGGCGCGTCGAATAAGGCCTGATCCCAATTACAGCAGCATGCGGCTTTTTCTCACGATCTGGCTGGTGTTAGTGACCCATGTACTGCTCGACGCCTTCACCAGTTACGGCACCCAGCTGTTCTGGCCGCTGACCACGCCGCCGGTGGCATGGTCCAGCGTGTTCATCATCGACCCTCTGTACAGCCTCCCGCTGTTGCTGGCCGTGCTGGTTGGCGTGATTGTCGGTGTGAAGGGCCGCAGCCCCCGCTGGGCTGCGAGCGCACTGCTGCTGTCGTCGCTCTACTTGGGCTTTACGCTCACTGGCAAGCAGATGGCCGAGCAGCGCGTGGAAGCGGCAATGAACGCACAGGGTATACAGGCCAGCCAGCTGTTCAGTACGCCGACACCGTTTAACAGCCTGTTGTGGCGAGTCATTGTCATTGAAGGCGATCAATACTACGAAGCGCTGGTGAGCTGGTTCGATGAAGAACCACCTGAACTGGTGAGTATTCCTCGCGGCGAGCGGCTCGCCACAGCTCTTCGCGAATCGCCGCAGCATGCTCGCTTGCAATGGTTTACCGGCGACGTGCTCCGTTACGATGAGGTGGGAGGCCAGCTGCTGGTGACAGATTTGCGTCTCGGCATGACTGGTTTTCATCCCTTCCGCTTTGCTCTCGCCGAGCGTAACGGCGCGGGCTGGGGGCTGATTCCCTACGTCGAGCGACTGCCCGCCGAACGCGGCGATCTTGACCGGCTCAAGCAGATCTGGCTGCGCATCTGGCAGCAACAGCCGGGCCTGCCACTGGCAGAGTGGGCAGCAGACCTTAACCGGCCCGGCTGACCGCGACGCCCCCTCTACTGGGAAGCTCGCTGGTGTTTTCAGATCGCAATAAAAAAGCCCCGGCAGACCGGGGCTTTTTTTATTTCACGGGTGCAACCTTCAGGTACGAAAACGCGCCACCAGCCCCTGCAGCTCAACGCCAAGGCGCGCCAGCTCAGCACTCGCTGCGGCGGTCTGCTCGCTACCGCTGGCGCTTTGCTCGCCAATGTCACGCACACGAGTCACGCTCTCGGAGATGTTTTCCGCTACAGCGCTCTGCTGCTCAGCTGCAGCGGCGATCTGCTGGTTCATCTGCTCGATGGTTGAGACCGATTCGGTAATGCGACCGAGCGCACTGCCCGCTTCGTTCGCCAGGCCAACGGTGCGCTGGGTCAGGCTTCGGCTGGTCTGCATTTGCTCGACAGCCTTATGCGCCACCCGCTGCAGGTTGGCGATCAGCCCTTCGATTTCCTCGGTAGAGTCGTGAGTGCGACGAGCCAGGGCGCGGACTTCGTCCGCCACAACAGCGAAACCGCGGCCCTGCTCACCGGCACGGGCAGCCTCGATTGCGGCATTGAGCGCAAGCAGATTGGTCTGCTCAGCCACCGCTCGAATCACCTCGAGTACGGTGCCGATGCGGCCGCTTTCGGTATTCAGCTCTTCGATGGCGTGAGCGGAGTGCTCGACTTCGCTGGACAGGCTGCCAATCTGGCCGATGGCCTCTTGCACGACCCGATCGCCCTGGCGCGCCTGCTGGTCAGCCTGTCGGGCGGCATGCGAGGCCTGCTCAGCGTTCTGCGCAACTTCCTGAACGGTGGCCGCCATTTCGTGCATGGCCGTAGCAACCTGTTCGGTTTCAACCCGCTGCTTCTGCACGCCGGCGCTGGTTTGTGCAGTCACCGCCGAAAGCTGTTCAGCTGCGGTCGCTATCTGACCGACACCTCCACCAATGCGACCGATCAGGGTGCGCAGACTGTCGGTCATGCCGTACATGGCTTGCTGCAGCTGACCGAGCTCGTCGCGACGGGTGACTTTCTGCGACTGGGTCAGATCGCCTTCAGCCACCCGCTGAGCCAGCTGTACGGTATAACGCAGCGGAACGACGATCATGCGAGAGATTGCCGTGGCGGCCATTAAGCCGATCACCACAGCCAGAACGCTGATAACTCCGAGCAGCATATAGGCGCTGCGGCGCTGGTCCTGCATCGCCTCGGTTGCGCCAGCCAGCGCCTTCTCGGCTGTATCCAGGATGCGTTGAGCCTGAGCCACCATCGCCTGTTCCAGCGCGACGCGCTCGATCCGGTTGCTGCGGAAGTCACCGAATGCCTGCTGGTAGGTTGCCAGTGCGGCGAGCGCACCATCCATGGTGGTCTTCTGCTCGTCGTTGAGCCAGGTTTTCAGACTGCTGCCGATGGTTGTCACGTCCTGATAGGACTCGTTCCAGCTATCCACCGCGGCTTGAGCGCTATTAGCAATGAACATGCTTTCGAACGTACGCAGATCGAGGATGCGTTTTGTCAGGCCAGAAGCCGCTTCAGCGATGGTCAGCGGATCACTGCCTGTCAGACGGTCACCTTCAAGGCGCAACACACGCACCGCGTCGTACATATCCAGCTCGATGTACTCGAATTCCTCACGGCTTTTCTGCGCCGCCTCGGCCATGCGCTCCCGAAGCGCTATGCCCTTGTCGATCAACTGACCGTATTGGGTGAACTTGTCTGCATACTCTGCAGCATTACTGCGAATCTGCTGCAGCGCCTGCTGGTCTTCTTCGGGCACGCTTCCGGCAAGCTCGTCCAGTTCCTGATTGAGCTTGGCCAAGGTGCTGCGCAAGGCGGCAGCGGACGCGTCACTCCGAGTCAGCGCAAAGTCACGCTCCAGGCCACGGGCCTCAAGGACAGCGGCGTTGATCCGTAACAGCTGATTCATCTGATACGAACGGGTCAGAATCGAGTCCACAGCATAGAAGCCGGTTCCGGCGACTCCCAGCGTCAGCAACAGGACCATGGCAAAGCCGCACAGCAGCTTCTTGCCTACGGAAAGGTTGGCGAATATATCGACGGACTGCATCTTAACTTCCTAGATAGATGAGATAGGCACAGCCATGAAGTCGGCAGGCTGCGACTAAAGTTGAACCCAAATTCTGATCATTTTAATCAGGCATTAATGGCACCGGGCCGGCCCGAGAGAGAAGCGGCGGAACGGAAGAACCGACCCGCTAGGCAAGCACAGCTTCAATGCTGCTGGAGATGCCCGTAAAGCTTGGCATAGAGCCCTCCGTCGGCGATCAGCTGCTGGTGATCGCCCTGCTCCGCGATGCGCCCGCCATCGAAAACGAGCACCCGATCAGCCTGCTTCACCGCCGATAAACGGTGAGCGATGATTAGCGTCGTGCGACCTTGCAGGAAACGGTTGAGCCCCTGATGCAAGGCATATTCGGTGGCTGCATCCAAGGCCGATGTCGCCTCATCGAGAATGACCACCTTGGGCTCGGCCAGCACCATGCGCGCCACGGCCAGTCGTTGTCGCTGGCCGCCGGAAAGACGCACGCCAGAACGACCGACAATGCTGTCCAGCCCGGCTGGTAATTGGCGAATCGTATCAGCCAGCTGAGCGATTTCCAGCGCGCGCCAGCACGCCTGATCATCCCGTTCACGACCCATCAGCAGGTTGGCGCGCACCGTGTCGTTGAACAGAGCCGGATGCTGCAGCACCACCGCGACGTTGTCGCGAACCGTGGGCAAGCCGATGTCGCGCACTTCGACACCGGCGAAGCGGATATGCCCCGCCTGCGGCTGATAGAGGCCCAGCAGTAACTGCACCAAGGTGCTCTTGCCGCCGCCGCTGGCGCCGACAATGGCCACCTTCTCCCCTGCTGAAATGGTCAGATCCAACCCTTCCAGCACCGGCTCATCCTGATAGGAAAAGCAAAGACCCTGAACATCGATGTCAACGGTATCTCGCCCCGCGAACGGGTCCTGACCGCCGGCATACTGCGGTTCATCGGCACGCGCCAGCAGCTGGTTGATACGGCTCAGCGCACCGCCTGCCGCATAGAAGGCGTATTGCAGATTGAGCAGCTGCTCAACCGGACCAATCATGAACCACAGGTAGCTGAACACCGCGAGCATCTGCCCGATGGACAGATCGGAGAACAGCACCGTGAGCATGGCCGCGGCGCGAAAGATGTCTATACCGAACTGAAACAGCAGACCGCTGGCGCGATTGGAGGCGTCCGTCTTCCATTGCGAAGCGACCGCGTGATCCCTGACCTCTCGGGCCTTCAGACCCAGGCGTCCAAGGAAGAAGCCCTGCCGGTTGCCGGCGCGGACTTCCTGGATCGCATCCAGCGTCTCAGTGAGCGCCTGGGTGAACAGCGAAGTGCTGTCGTTTTCCAGCTTCTTCAGATGCTTGACCCGCTTGCCCAACTGCACCGTTGCGTAGATCACCAACGGATTGAACAGGAGGATCAACAGCGCCAGCTGCCAATGCATCCAGAGCAGGATCGCCGCCGTACCGATAATGGAAAGCACGGCGACCAACAAACGGCTAAGCGTCTCGCCAATAAACTTGTCGATGGTCTCCAGATCGGTGACCAAGTGGGCAGCAACGGTTCCGCCACCCAGGCTTTCGTACTCGCTGAGGGCGATTCGCTTGAGTCTTTCGATCAAGCGCACTCGGATGCGATAGACCAGATCCTTCGACAGCCGAGCGAACAGCCGGGCCTGCAGCACGTTGAAGGCCAGCGCTGATGCGCGCAGCAGCAGCGTCACGCAAAGCATCAAACCGATATAGCCGAGCGCCGTCTGCCACTCTGGCGGAAGAAAGTTGTTCATTATTTCGAGTGCTGCGTCGCCCTGCTTCAGCAGCACCTCATCAACCAGCAACGGCAGCAGCAAGGGGATCGGCACGCTACACAGCGTCGCCAACACCGCGACAAGGTTGGCCAGCACCAAGGCTTTACGATGGTGCAGCGCGAGGCGGCGGATTTCGGCCCAGCTGAGCTGATCAGGCATTTATGTTGTGATCCAGCCAGCGTGTCAGCAGTGGTGCCAGCGCCTCGAGCGGTTGGTACCCGTTCGTCACCAGCGCCAGCTGACCTTCGTGTTCAGCCAGTAAGGTAGGAAAACCGGCAATGCCGAGATTGCGGGACCAATCGAAATCCGCGACGGTGGCATCGCGGGCAGCCTGAGAATCGAAACGATCAGCGAACTCGATGCGCGGAACCCCGGCGGTTTCGGCCAGCTCAACCAGCTCCTGAGGCAGCGTGACATTGCGCCCTTCGACATAGAACGCGCGCTGAATCAGCCCGGCAAGACGCCAGGCGACCTGAGGATCAAGACTGCGCGCAGCGACCAGGGCGCGGCAAGCCGGCTCGGTGTCATAGACCAGCCCTTCTGGAAGACCCGCCTCGAAGTTGAAGGGCTGACCGCTCGCCTCGTGTACCGCATGCCAATAAGAAGCCGTGCGGTCGCGAGCCGCCTGGTCCATTGCGGTACGCTCCTGGCGCAATCCTCCGACGACGAGATCCGCACCTACTCCACGAGCCTGCGCCTGTTCGATCAGAGCTTGCACGACCGGTGCGAAACCCCAGCACCATGAGCACATCGGGTCCATCACATAGATCAGTCGGCTGCTCATCGGCGCTCCGGTTCTATCAGGTTGAAGCGCGTCTAGCGCGCCTCCGGACTGTACGGTTAAACACCCGCCTTGCGATAGTTGTAGCCGATAGGGTGTGGCTGGTTGCGCTTGAGCGCCAGTTCGATCTGCTTCTGCCGCTCACGCGCACTGTGGCGCGTCTTTTCGCTGAGGTTATCCCAGCAGTGCGGGCAGCTGATGCCTGAAGCGTAGTGCTCGGATTGGCGGTCCTCCAGCGAAATCGGTGTGCGGCAGGCGTGGCACTGGTCGAAGTCGCCCTCGGTGAGGTCATGGCGGACGGTGACGCGGTTGTCGAACACGAAGCAGTCGCCGCGCCAACGGGTTTCTTCCTGCGGTACTTCTTCGAGGTATTTGAGGATGCCGCCCTTGAGGTGATAGACCTCCTCAAAGCCCTCGCCGAGCATGTAGCTGGAGGCCTTCTCGCAGCGGATACCGCCGGTGCAGAACATCGCGACCTTCTTGTGTTTGGCCGGATCGTAGTGAGCCTTGATGTAGTCCGGAAACTCGCGGAAGGATTTCGTCTGCGGGTCGATTGCGCCTTCAAACGTCCCGATGGCCACTTCGTAGTCGTTACGGGTATCGATCAGCAGCACTTCCGGGTCTTCGATCAGCGCGTTCCAGTCCTTCGGGTCGACATAGGTGCCGACGCGCTGGTTGGGATCCACGCCCTCCACACCGAGGGTGACGATTTCCTTCTTCAGCTTGACCTTGGTGCGGTAGAACGGCTGCTCATCGCAATAGGACTCTTTGTGGTCGATATCCGCCAGGCGCTCATCGGTAGCAAACCAGGCGAGCAAGGCATCGATCCCTTCGCGGGTGCCGGACACGGTGCCGTTGATACCTTCTTCCGCCAGCAACAGCGTGCCTTTGATGCCATTGGCCTCAAGGGTTTCGAGCAGGGGTTCACGCAACGCGACGTAGTCCGGCAGGGAGACGAACTTGTACAGCGCCGCGACGACGATCTTCTGGGTCATGCGGGTATTTCCTCCAGTGGTCACCCACGCAAAGGGCGGACCGGGAATGCGAAAACGACAACGCCGGCGTGAGCCGGCGCGGCGCGCATTCTAGCAATAATTGCAGGACAGGCTTCAAGCCGCCCGGCAGCTGACTACTTATGTCCCCCGGCACAGACCGGGGACGCCGGTGCGACGCCCTGCTCGGCCCACTCTTGCGGGGTATAGGTGTGCAGGGCGAGTGCGTGAATCTGCGGCATCAGGTCGCCCATGGCCGCGTAGGCGCGCTGGTGGCGCTTGACAGCATTCAGACCAGCAAACTGTTCGCTGACGATCACCGCCTTGTAATGGGTTTCCTGACCACGGCTGTGCATGTGGCTTTCATCCAGCACCTGCAGATACTGAGGTTGCAGTGCGCCTTGCAGCGCGTCTTGGATAAGGTCGATCTTGGGCATGCCGGGCGTGCTCCGTCAGGGTTTTTTCTGGGTATCGAGTTCGGCCGTCATTTCTGCCAGCAGTTTGTTCACCTGAGGCACGGCGCTTTCCAGCTTGGCCTGGGTGACCTGCGCCGAGCGTGCATTTAGCTCCGGCAATTTGGTCAGCATTTTCTTGCCCAGCGCCGACTCGTAGAAGTCGTTCAACTGGGTCAGTTCCTGCTCGGTGAAGGTTTCGGTATAGAGCTTGATCAGATCGGGTTTAACTTTTTCCCAGCCGATCGCCTTGTCCAGTGCGGCATCCGCCTTGGACTGGTATTGCTCGAGAAGCGCGCGTTTGCTTTCCGGTGCCCGAGTCTGTTCAAAGCGTTGGGCGAACATCTGCTGCACCTGGCCGTAGACCGGCACCGACAGCCGATCGGCATTGACCAGTTCCAGAAAACGCTCAGCCTGAGTTGCGTGGCTGGCGCTGTCCGCGCTGGCCTGACCACTGAGCAGCGCGATCGACAGAGCGCTACAAAGGCCGAATGTACGAAGCATGTGCATGAGATGATCCTTGGCGATCGTTAGGTGAGCCTCAATGGACACATTCTGCGCGCTGAGTTCCCGTCGCTCAAGGCACACTGCAGGCCAGATTGAACCTGTGCCCGCTGCCAGCGACCTAACAGGGATACCTCATTAATGGAGCACGGCATGACACGCACCGAAACCGACAGCCTGGGACCTGTGGAAGTACCTGAGCAGGCATATTGGGGCGCTCAGACACAACGTTCCCTGATCAATTTCGCTATCGGTGAGCAGCGCATGCCGCTCGCCGTCTGCCATGCGCTGGCGCTGATCAAGAAAGCTGCGGCGCGAGTAAACGACCGCATAGGCGACTTACCGCCGGACATCGCCCGCCTGATCGAACAGGCCGCGGACGAGATCCTTCATGGTCAACACGACGATCAGTTTCCGCTGGTGGTCTGGCAAACCGGCAGCGGCACCCAGAGCAACATGAACGTCAATGAGGTCATCGCCGGACGCGCCAACGAGCTGGCCGGTGGTGCGCGCGGCGGCAAGAGCCCGGTCCACCCCAACGACCACGTCAACCGTGCACAGAGCTCCAACGACTGTTTCCCTACCGCCATGCACATCGCCATTGCGCGGTCGATCCAAGAGGACCTTCTGCCTGCAATCGCCGAGCTGTCTGGCGGCATTGCTGAGCAGGCGGCGCGACACGGCGGGCTGGTCAAGACTGGGCGCACCCACATGATGGATGCGACGCCCGTCACCTTTGGCCAGGAGCTATCCGCTTTCGTGGCGCAGCTGGACATTGCCGAACAATCCATTCGCCACGCGCTGCCTGCAGTCTATGAACTGGCTCAAGGTGGCACCGCGGTGGGTACTGGGCTTAACGCCCCGCACGGCTTCGCCGAAGCTATTGCTGCCGAGCTGGCCGCGCTGTCCGGCCTGCCGTTCGTTTCGGCACCTAACAAGTTTGCGGCCCTGTCTGGCCATGAACCTCTGGTGGCCCTCTCCGGCTCACTGAAGACGCTGGCGACCGCGCTGATGAAGATCGCCAATGACCTGCGCCTGCTGGGCTCGGGCCCACGGGGTGGTTTCGCCGAGGTGCGTTTACCTGCCAACGAGCCGGGCAGTTCGATCATGCCGGGCAAGGTCAATCCAACTCAGTGCGAGGCACTGTCCATGCTTGCCTGCCAGGTCATGGGCAACGACGTTACCGTTGGTTTCGCCGCGAGCCAGGGTCATCTTCAGCTCAATGTGTTCAAGCCGGTGATCGTGCACAACATGCTTGAGTCGATCCGGCTGTTGGCTGACGGTTGCCGTAACTTCAACACTCACTGCATCGTCGGCCTGGAGCCGGATGCCGGGCGTATGGCCGAGCATCTGGAGCGAGGGCTGATGCTGGTGACCGCGCTGAACCCGCACATCGGTTATGACAAGGCAGCCGAGATCGCCAAGAAGGCCTACGCCGAAGGCACTACCCTGCGTGAGGCGGCGCTGGCGCTTGGCTATTTGACCGACGAGGAGTTCGACCAGTGGGTCCGACCGGAAACCATGCTCGAATCCAGTCGCAGCTGAGCTGAGGCAGCGATCTGGCCGCGGGGTGGTGGGCTGAAGCCCACCCTACAAGCCTCGGTCGCCAGACTGCGGTAACAAAAAAACCCGCGCCAGGCGCGGGTTTTTATTTATCTGACTGCCTCAGCGTACGGCTTCAAACAGCCCCGATGCGCCCATGCCGCCGCCCACACACATGGTCACCACGCCGTAACGCTGATTGCGGCGCTGCAGCTCACGAATGAGATGGCCCGCAGTCCGTGAGCCGGTCATGCCAAACGGGTGACCGATGGAGATCGACCCGCCGTTCACGTTGAACTTCTCGTTGTCGATGCCGAGTGTGTCGCGGCAATAGAGGCACTGAGAAGCGAAGGCTTCGTTAAGCTCCCAGAGATCAATGTCGCTGACCTGCAGGCCGCGCGCCTGAAGCAGACGCGGAACCGAGAACACCGGGCCGATGCCCATTTCATCCGGCTCGCAACCCGCGACGGTGAAACCACGGAAATAGGCACGCGGCTTCAGACCCAGCTCCAACGCCTTGTCCAGGCTCATCACCAGCGTCATCGAGGCACCGTCGGACAACTGCGACGCGTTGCCAGCGGTGACGGAGCCGTCATCCGCGAACACGGGCTTGAGCGACGAGAGATTCTCCAGCGTCGTATCGGGACGGTTGCAGTCGTCGCGATCAACCACGCCTTCATGTTCGGCGCGCTCGCCAGTGGCCTTGTCTTCAGTGAAGTAGCGGACGTTCATCGGTACGATTTCGTCTTGGAACAGACCTTCGGCCTGGGCCCGCGCCGTGCGCTGCTGGCTTTGTAGCGAGTATTGATCCTGCTGCTCGCGGGTCACGTTGTAGCGGCGCGCAACCATCTCAGCGGTCTGACCCATGCTGTGATACAGCCCTGGGACGCGCTCCTGCAGGATCGGATTGAAGAGGTTGTCACTGTTGCGGCTCTTGGCCGTCATGGTGATCGACTCGACGCCGCCAGCAACAATGATGTCGCTGCAGCCTGAAGCGATCTGGTTGGCCGCGATGGCGATCGATTGCAGGCCAGACGAACAGAACCGATTGAGCGTCATGCCCGCGCACTGAATGCCCAGGTTCGAGAGAACCGCCACGTTACGGCCGATGTTGTAGCCCTGAGCGCCTTCGTTTGAACCGGCACCAACGATGCAGTCCTCGACCAGCTTGGGATCCAGGTCGTTGCGCGACAGCAGCGCATTGACGCAATGGGCCGCCATGTCATCGGGGCGGGTCATGTTGAACTTGCCGCGGAAGGACTTGGCCAGGCCGGTCCGGACGCTGTCGACGATCACTACTTCACGCATGGCATACCTCGAATGGTTTGGGCGGCCGCGACGGGGGCGACCGGCCTGTTGACGATGGGTCGAGCATAGTTCCGGCCCATTGCCAAAGGCGACGACCATTCAGCAGGGATATGGCCGGCCATTGTCTCCCCTCCCTTTGCAACCTCAGCTGATCGCAGCGTCCAGCGCATCGTTGAGCGTTCGTAACACCTTCACCCGAGCGAAGCGCTTGTCATTGGCCTCCACCAGTGTCCAGGGCGCTATTTCGGTACTGGTGCGGTCGACCATGTCCGCTACCGCATTACTGTAGTCGTCCCATTTTTCACGATTTCGCCAGTCTTCCTCGGTGATCTTGAAGCGCTTGTGCGGGGTATCTTCGCGTTCCTTGAATCGCTCCAGCTGCGTCTGTTTGTCAATCGATAGCCAGAACTTCACCACCACCACGCCGGCATCGACCAGCTGTTCCTCGAACTCATTGATTTCGGTGTAGGCCCGCAGCCATTCATCCGGCGAGCAGAAGCCCTCGACCCGCTCGACCAGCACTCGGCCATACCAGGACCGGTCAAAGATGGTGAACTGCCCGCGGGCCGGGACGTTGCGCCAGAAGCGCCACAGCCAGGGTTGCGCCAGTTCGTCCTCGCTGGGCGCGGCGATCTGTATGGTGCGATACAGCCGCGGATCCAGTGCACCGGTAACCCGGCGAATGGCGCTACCCTTGCCTGCCGCATCGTGGCCCTCGAACAGGGCCAGCACCCCCCGCTTGCGTAGTCGCGGATCGCGCAGCAGCTGACTCAGTCTCGCCTGCTCCTGCCCCAGTTGCTCCTTGTAGTGGTCCTTGCTAAGCGACTGGTGCATGTTGAGGCTGTCGAGCAGGCTTGCCTGGTCGAGATTCAGCTCGACGGTTGCCGTGTGCGGCTGAGTCAAGGGTTGTTCGGCGGCGTCCAGCGCCGCGTTCAGCCCTTCGAGCAACAGCCGGCCGGCGGTCAGGCTGCGGTATCGTTCGTCGCTTCCTTCAATCACGTACCAGGGCGCAAAGTCCCGGCTGCTGCGACGCAGGATCAGTTCACCGTGCTTGACGAACCGGTCGTAGGTTTTCGACTGCTGCCAATCCAGCGGGCTGATACGCCAGCTGTGCAGTGGGTCATCCTTGAGCGACTCAAGCCGCTGCTGCATGCGGTCCTTGGACAAGTGAAACCAGAACTTGAAGATCAGCATGCCCTCGGCGCAGAGCATCCGCTCGAAACGTTGAGCGCGGTCGATGGCAAGCTGAAGATCGGTCTTCTTGATTCGACGATGAACGCGATCCTCAAGCATCTTGCTGTACCAGTTACCGAAGAAAATCCCGGTTTGCCCCTTGGGCGGGAGCCGTCTCCAGTAGCGCCAGGCTGGAGGATGCGAAAGTTCTTCGTCGGTGGGCACATCGAAGCTATCAACGCGGATCAACCGTGGGTCCATCCATTCGTTGAGTAGCTTGATCGTCTCGCCTTTGCCAGCGCCCTCAATGCCATTGATCAGGATCAGCACCGGAAACCGTGCTTGCTCCCTGAGGCGGTACTGCGCCTGCAGAAGCGCTTCGCGCAGGACAGGCACCTCTTTGTTGTAGGTGTCCTTGTCGATGGTGTGACCGATTTCCGCGGACTCGAACATCTTGAACTCCAAGAAAGGATGCTGTGATGAACCCTAGCAGGCCGAGACAGCTGCAGTACTGATGTAGCACCGCCTGTTTGCGCTGGTGCGCAAGCTTGCACGCCTATCGATGCGACAAAGCGCGCCCGCAGCAGGTTTCGCGCGGCTGCTAGAATCGCGGTCTTTCACCGCAGGAAACGTCGATGTCCGCCCCGCTCCACACCGGTTTTCAGCATGCCGAACTCGACTGGGACGAGAACGGCCAGCCGCAATCCCGGCAGTATGGTGACGTGTACTTTTCCCGCGGCTCCGGCATGGCCGAAACCACCCACGTGTTTCTGCGACCCAATCGGCTGGCCGAACGTTTCGCTGCCCTTCACGCCGGAGAACGCCTGGTGATTGGCGAAACGGGCTTTGGCACCGGTCTCAGCTTCCTTTGCGCGTGGGCGCTGTTCGAGCGCACTGCGCCTGCCAATAGCGCCTTGCACTTTGTCAGTGTTGAAAAGCACCCCCTCACGCACGACGACCTGTGTCGTGCCCTGGCTTTGTGGCCGGAACTGCATGACCAGGCGCGGCAGTTGCTGGATCAGTATGTGGCGATCAACCCGGGGTTCCAGCAGTTTCGCTTTGGCCAGGTGACGCTGACACTACTGGTCGGCGATGCGCTCGAGAGGCTCAAAGAGCTGGATGCGCGGGTAGATGCCTGGTTTCTCGATGGCTTCGCACCGCCAAAGAACCCGGACATGTGGCAGCCCGAGCTGTTCGAGCAGGTGGCGCGGCTGTCGGCTCCAGGTGCAACCCTGGCAACCTTCAGCAGCGCCGGCAGCGTACGGCGAGCACTCAAGGAAGCGGGCTTCGAGGTCAAGCGGATTCCCGGCTTAGGCCATAAGTGGGAAAACCTGCAGGGCCAGCTTGTCACGCCGCGAGAAACCCCGCAGACCCCTTGGTTCGCGCGCCCTTCGCATCAACCGGCGCAGCGCAAAGCGCTGGTGATTGGCGCAGGCCTCGCGGGTTGCGCCAGCGCCGCCAGCCTGGCGGCGCGCGGATGGCAGGTGGCACTGCTGGAACGGCACGACGATATTGCCCAGGAGGGTTCTGGCAACCCGCAGGGCGTGCTCTATTTGAAGCTCTCAGCGCACGGCACCGCGCTCTCGCAGCTTGTGGCCAGCGGCTTTGGCTACACCCGCCGGCTATTGCACAACCTGCAGCGCGGACAGGACTGGGATGCCTGCGGCGTGCTGCAGCTCTCCTTCGATCATAAGGAAAGCGTCCGCCAGGCGGCACTTTCCAACGCCTTCCCGCCCGGTCTTCTGCATGCGGTGCCGCGCGAAGAGGCCGAGCGGCTGGCGGGCGTAGTGCTGGACCATGGGGGGCTGTTCTATCCGGATGCCGGCTGGGCGCACCCACCAGCGCTGTGTCGCTGGCTGATCAAGCACCCGTCGATCGAGTTGCATCGCCATCGGCACCCGCTCGAACTGCGTCGAAGCGGCGAGCAATGGCAGGCGCTGGCCGGCGATGAGCTGCTGGCCGAGGCGCCGGTCGTGATTCTGGCCGGCGCTGCCGATGCCAAGCGGTTCAGTCAAAGCGCCTGGCTGCCACTCAAGCGGATTCGCGGGCAGATCACCGCCCTGCCGGCGAACGAACAAAGCGCCGCATTGCGCACCGTGTTGTGTGCCAAGGGATATGTCGCCCCGCCACGTGAGGGTCAGCATACGCTGGGGGCGAGTTTCAATTTTGCCGAGGCCGATCCCGCGCCGAGCGCTGCTGAACATCATTCGAATCTGGACATGCTCAGGGAGATTTCCGGCGATCTGCATCAGCGCCTGGACGCCGACAGCTGCGACACAGACCAGCTGCAAGGACGTGTCGCGTTCCGCTGCACCAGCCCCGACTATCTACCCATCGTTGGCGCCCTAGCCGATCCGGAATGTTTCGCCGAGACCTATGCGGTGCTGGCAAAGGATGCCCGCCAGGTGCCCGATAAGCCGTGCCCCTGGCTTGACGGGCTGTACGTGAACACCGCCCACGGCTCGCGCGGCCTGATTACCGCGCCCCTGGCCGGGGAATTGCTCGCAGCCTGGCTGAATGACGAACCCCTGCCAGTGCCGCGAGCCATCGCCGAAGCCTGCCATCCCAATCGATTCCTGCTGCGCAAACTCATCCGCCGGACCGACTGACTGACCGCGATCGCCTGGCGCTCGCACGCCAGGCACGCAGCCTTGAACAGGCCGTAGTACTAGCTTCGACGAAACGGCTCGTCCCAAAACGGACGGGAAGTTTCGGTTTCGATATCGGCCCGGCTCAAGCCGATGTCCTTGAGCATCTCGTCGCTCAATGCCGCGAGCTGCTGACGCTGACGATACAGCGCATGCCAGCGACTTAATTGCTGCCAGACCGCACGCAACGACCGGCTGAACGAGTAATGGGCCGTTGTGCTTCTGACGCAAGGTTGAACGAACTCAGCATGGCTTTTCATCTGGGATACCTCCGAGTGGATGGCGTCAGTGTCCTGCCCGGCTTATGATCAATCCAACGAATGTTTCTGATGGCGTACATCTCGGAGATTGATGAATGGCCAACTACCCCAGTATCGATGCAGAGCTGCTGCGCAGCTTTGTGGCGATTGCCGATCACGGCGGCTTTACCCGAGCGGCTGAAGCCGTCAATCGCACGCAATCGGCGATCAGCATGCAAATGAAGCGTTTGGAGGAGGACGTGCTGCAACGGTCGGTATTCGAGCGCGATGGACGTCAGGTCAAACTCACCGCCGAGGGCCAGATCCTGCTCGGTTACGCCAGGAGAATCCTCAAACTGCACGGCGAGGTGCTGACGACCTTGCGCGAACCGCACATGGTCGGCTCGGTGCGCATTGGTACCCCGGACGACTATGTAATGCGCTTCCTGCCGGGCATCCTGTCGCGCTTCGCGCAGGCCTATCCGCTGGTCCAGGTGGAGGTGCATTGCGAACCGTCTTATCAGTTACTGCAGCGGCGCGACCTGGATCTGTCCATCGTCACCCGCGAGCCGGGCACCGAGATCGGTCAGCTGCTGCGCCGAGAGCGTTTCGTCTGGGCCGAAGCGCCTGGCTTCAACACCCATGAACAACGGCCCATGCCACTGGCCATGTTCAATACCGACTGCTTCTGCCGGGCTTGGGCCTGCAACGCCCTGGACAGCCTGGAAGTACCCTACCGGGTCGCCTATACCAGCCCCAGCCTTTCGGCGCTGATGGCTGTGACCAACGCGGGACTTGCGGTGACCGCGCAGCTGCAGAGCCTGGTGACAGCGGATATGCGCGTGCTGGGCGAAGCCGAGGGGATGCCGGAGCTGCCTTCGTGCAGCATTGTCCTGCTGCGCAACGATCGCAATCAGTCTCAGGTCAGCGAGACCCTGGCGGAGCATATCGTCGAAGGTTTTCGTCTGTAGCGGGTCGGTCGATCAGCGCGGCGTCGGCTAGTCTTCCGAACCGCATATCGACGCGGCGCGCAGTAACGCCGCGGTAATCCCGTGCTGCTCCCACTCCGGCAGCGCCGAAAATCGCGCAACGAACTCGGGCGGTAACAGCGAAGGCGCCTGCTGTTGCAGTGCCCGCCCCTCGTCAGTCAATAACAGCCACTGACGACGGCGGTCCTGATCATCCCGTTGGCGCAACAACAGTCCGCGTTCAGCAAGGCGGTCGAGTTGCCCGGACAGCGTCGCTGGCGTCAGGCTGACGCGCTTGCTCAAAGCGCTGGCGGTCAGCTGCCGTTCGCTGGCCAGCACCTGCAGAATCATCAGCTGCACCGGGCTCAGCCCACCGAAACGGGCCAGTCGCTTGGCATGCATCTCGGCGTCTTGCTGCAACCGGCGCAAGGCCTGAAACAGAGACAATTCAAGGTTACCTTCCGCCACCTCAATAGTTTCAGATCGAATGTTTTTTTCGCTCACAGACAAGTAACTCGTGCCGAGTACGGTTTGACATGAAAGCACTATTTTTGTTTCCCTGTAAAACCTGACTGACGCAGCAGAGCGCGATTCAGGCCAGCCGAGGCGCCCCTGAACAAGCCCCTCAGGCACCGAGCCAGAGCGGTACACGCCCGTCTGAAATCCTGAACTTCGCGGTCCGAGCGTCAGTCACACTCCCCAACGGCAATACCGGTAAGGATCCTATGTGTGGCATAGCTGGCGAACTTCGCTTCGATAATCAACCGGCCGACCTGGCCGCGGTTGAACGCATCACCCAATCCCTGACGTCCCGTGGCCCGGACGCCTGCGGCTTCAACAGCCAAGGCCCTCTCGCTTTGGGTCACCGACGCCTGAAGATCATGGATCTGTGCGAGGCCTCTGGCCAGCCGATGATCGACTCGGCGCTCGGCCTGTCCATGGTGTTCAACGGCGCCATCTACAACTACCCCGAATTGCGCGCCGAACTGGAAGCATTGGGCTACAGCTTCTTCTCCGGCGGCGACACCGAGGTCTTGCTCAAAGGCTTTCATGCCTGGGGCGAAGCGCTGTTGCCCCGACTGAACGGCATGTTCGCTTTCGCCATCTGGCAGCGAGACGTGCAAGAACTGTTCATCGCGCGCGATCGTCTCGGTATCAAGCCGCTCTATCTGTCACGCACGGGAGAGCGCTTGCGCTTTGCCTCGACGCTTCCGGCGTTGCTTAAGGGCGGAGATATTGCTGGCGTGCTGAACCCGGTGGCTCTGAATCACTACATGAGCTTCCATGCTGTGGTGCCGGCGCCGGATACCCTCATCGCCGGAATCGAAAAACTGCCACCCGGCACCTTCATGCGGATTGACGCCAGCGGCATGAGCAGTCAACACCGCTGGTGGACGCTGGAATTCGGCGCATCGGAAGAAGAACAAGGCTACAGCTTCGAAGACTGGCAGGAGCGCACCCTGACCACCTTGCGTGAGTCCGTTGCCCTGCGTCATCGCGCGGCGGTCGACGTGGGCGTTCTGCTGTCCGGCGGTGTCGACTCCAGTTTGCTGGTCGGTCTGCTTCGCGAAGCCGGCGCTGGCGATAACCTGCAGACCTTCTCCATCGGCTTCCAGGATGCCGGTGGCGAGCGTGGCGACGAGTTCAAATACTCGGATCTGATCGCTCAGCATTACGGAACGCGTCATCACCAGCTGCGCATTCAGGAAAAGGAAATTCTCGAACAGCTACCCGCCGCCTTCCGCGCCATGAGCGAACCGATGGTCAGCCATGACTGCATCGCGTTCTATCTGCTCTCGCGTGAAGTCTCCAAGCACTGCAAGGTGGTGCAGAGCGGCCAGGGCGCAGACGAGCTGTTCGCCGGTTACCACTGGTATCCACAGGTGGACGGTGCCGAGGACCCGGTCGAGGCTTATCTCACAGCCTTTCGTGACCGCAGCTTCGAGGAGTACGCCGACACCGTGCAGCAGCAGTGGGTCAAGGGCGACTTCTCCGGCGATTTCGTACGTCAGCATTTCGCCCAGCCCGGCGCCGACGCCGCTGTAGACAAAGCTCTGCGCATCGACAGCACAGTGATGCTGGTCGACGACCCGGTCAAACGCGTCGACAACATGACCATGGCCTGGGGCCTCGAGGCTCGAGTGCCGTTTCTAGACCACAACGTGGCCGAGCTGTCGGCAAGAATTCCAGCCAAGTACAAGCTGCCCGACGGCGGCAAGTACGTGCTCAAGGAAGCCGCGCGCAAAGTCATTCCAGCTGCGGTCATCGACCGTCCCAAGGGTTATTTCCCGGTGCCAGGGCTCAAGCATCTGCAGGGCGATACCTTGAATTGGGTGCGGGAGCTGCTGACCGACCCGAGCCAGGACCGCGGGCTGTATAACCCGGCCATGCTGGACAGGCTGTTCAATGACCCAGAAGGTCAACTGACGCCTCTGCGTGGCTCGAAATTGTGGCAGTTGGCAGCGGTCAATCTATGGTTGAGCGAACAAGGCCTCTAACAACCCGTTCATGACGACGCAATGAGCGAGCGCCGAAGCGTTGCCGTAGTGAAGTCATACAAGCTCCAAGGAATGCACCATGCAGAAGTCTCAAGCCTACGGACAGCGACTGTTGCGCGGCCAGACACCGACCTATGAGCGCTTGCAGCAACGGCTCGCCGAGGACGGCCAGGCGGAACATCAGGCGCCAGTAACACTGCACTGCGGCTGGGGCCGGATCTTGATCGGCCACACCTACTCCGACCCTGAGAAGCTCGCGGCCGACCTGCTCCATGAACAGGCCGGTGAGCGGGATATCGCCCTGTACGTCGCCGCGCCGCATCAGGTACTCGCCTATGCGCCGCAGCAGCTCTTCCTTGATCCATCGGACACATCGCGCATCTGGTTCACCGATTACCGCCCGGCTCGCCGGAGCTTCCGCGGCTTCGGCATCCGCCGCGCTCAGAGCGAGGAGGACTGGAAGGCGATCAACAGCCTGTATCAGTCCCGCCACATGCTGCCGGTCAACCCTGAGTTGTGCACACCGCGAGAGCAAGGCGGTCCGGTGTATTGGCTGGCTGAGGACGATGACTCCGGCGAGATCATCGGCAGTGTCATGGGCATCAACCACCACAAGGCGTTCAATGATCCGGAGAACGGTTCCAGCCTCTGGTGCCTGGCGGTCGCGCCAAACTGCACGCGCCCCGGTGTAGGCGAAGCGCTGGTTCGCCACCTAATCGAGCACTACATGGGCCGTGGGCTGGCGTATCTCGATCTGTCGGTACTGCACGACAACAAGCAAGCCAAGGCGCTCTACGCCAAGCTTGGCTTCCGCGACCTGCAAACCTTCACGGTCAAGCGCAAGAACACCTTCAACCAGCCGCTGTTTCTTGGCCCAGGCCCGGAAGCGGAGCTGAATCCCTACGCCAAGATCATCGTCGACGAGGCACGCCGCCGCGGCATCGAGATCACCATCGATGATGCCGAGGCCGGCCTATTCACTCTGACCCAGGGTGGCCGCAAGGTGCGCTGCCGCGAGTCACTGTCGGACCTTACGTCTGCGGTCAGCATGACGTTGTGCCAGGACAAGAGCCTGACTCACCGGACCCTTGCTCGCGCGGGGCTTAAACTACCTGCCCAACAACTCGCGGGTTCGGTCGAGGAGAATGCCGCGTTTCTCGAGCAACACGGCGGTGTGGTCGTAAAGCCGCTCGATGGTGAACAGGGCCAAGGCGTCTCGGTCGACCTGCGCAGCAGCCAGGATGTCGAAGAAGCCATTGCTCGCGCACGTCAGTTCGATCAGCGCGTGTTGCTGGAAAGCTTTCATCCCGGACTTGACCTGCGCATTGTCGTGATTGGATATGAAGTCGTGGCCGCGGCGATCCGCCGTCCGGCTGAAGTGGTGGGTGACGGCAGCCACAGCATTCGCCAGTTGATCGAGACCCAGAGTCGGCGCCGCCAGGCTGCAACCGCTGGCGAAAGCCGAATCCCTATGGACGAAGAGACACAGCGCTGCATCAGCGACGCTGGCTTCGACTACGACAGCGTCTTGCCACGTGGCGAGCGCTTGGCGGTGCGCCGCACTGCCAACCTGCATACCGGTGGCACGCTCGATGATGTAACCGATCAGTTGCATCCAGATTTAATCGACGCCGCCGTTCGGGCCGCTCGCGCGCTTGATATTCCTGTAGTCGGCCTGGACCTGCTGGTGCCGGCAGCAGACAAACCCGAGTACGTATTCATTGAAGCGAACGAGCGGGTCGGCCTCGCCAATCACCATCCCCAGCCCACCGCCGAGCGCTTCGTCGACCTGCTCTTTCCACTCAGCTACGGCACCCACTAGCGGGGCACTCAGGCCGTAGATGGCCTGGTTCCGGCACCAGCAGATGCCGGAACGGCCCGCCGCCTCGCTTGCGGCACCACCGCAGCTCAACTTCACTCACTTACATAGCGGCAGCCAGTTTTCCGCCGCTAAGGAATGATCATGACTGCCAAGCTTCCCGAACCGGACCTCAACTACCTGCAACGTGTGCTGCTGGAGATGCTCGCCATTCCCAGCCCCACCGGCTTCACCGACACAATCGTTCGATATGTGGCAGAGCGCCTGAAGGAGCTCGGCATTCCCTTCGAGCTGACCCGCCGCGGAACCATCCGCGCCACGCTCAAAGGTCGCCGGTACAGCCCGGATCGAGCCATCGCCGCGCACCTGGACACCATCGGCGCCAGCGTCCGGGAAATTCAGGACAATGGCCGACTCGGTCTGTCCCCGGTGGGTTGCTGGTCAAGCCGCTTCGCCGAAGGCAGCCGCGTCAGCGTCTTCACTGACACCGGCGTGGTACGTGGCAGCGTGCTGCCCCTGCTCGCCTCGGGGCATGCATTCAACACCGCAGTCGACGAGATGCCGATCAGCTGGAACCACGTCGAGCTGCGTCTGGACGGCTATACCGCGAGCCGCGCCGACACCTTCGCGCTGGGCATCAACGTGGGCGATTTCGTCGCGTTCGATCCAATGCCCGAGTTTACCGACAGCGGTTACATCAGCTCGCGCCACCTGGATGACAAAGCCGGAGTGGCAGCCTTACTGACGTCACTGAAAGCGGTGATCGAAAGCGGTCGTGAGCCACCCATCGACTGCCATCCGCTGTTCACCATCACCGAGGAAACCGGGTCTGGGGCAGCCGGCGCCCTGCCCTGGGATGTCAGCGAGTTCGTCGGCATCGACATCGCGCCGACGGCCAAGGGCCAGGAATCCAGCGAACACGCAGTTACCGTCGCCATGCAGGATTCGGGTGGGCCATACGATTTCCACCTGTCCCGGCATCTGCTCAAACTGGCAGAAGCCAATGAGGTACCGGTGCGGCGTGACCTGTTCCGCTACTACCACAGCGATGCACAGTCGGCGATCGCTGCCGGGCACGATATCCGCACCGCGCTGCTGGCGTTTGGCTGCGATGCGACACACGGCTATGAGCGCACCCATATCGACAGCCTGGCCGCCATGAGCCGCTTGATTTCAGCCTATTTGCTGAGCCCACCGGTTTTCACCAGTGATGCCCATGCAGGCAAGGATTCCCTGGAGAATTTCAGCCATCAACTCGAACACGTGACGCAGATGGAAAACGACACGCGCGTGCCGGCAGTCGATTCAATCTTCGACAAGCCGACCGATGATTCTTCAGGTTGACTGTGGCGTTTCATGATGTGCCGCCAACTTGAGGCATTTGCCGATTGCGAGGCGGCGGTGATCCGGGCAAAGTCGCAAGCCTCTGAAACATATGAATGCTTGGCCAGTCAGGCATGAAGCGAACAGGGTTTGCCATTCGCGCGACTGGAAACTGCGTTTTGCGAGTGTGTACTCCTTGGATCAATAACATGGCGCCGCGTCTTTTTCTGGCCGTTCTTCTGTTCTGTCTGACCGCTCAGGCATCGGCGTTCGAGCCCGTGCCGGTGGACTCCCAGCATTTCCGCCAGGCACTGGGTAGCTGGAGCTACTTTTTGCGAGACCCGGCTGCCGAACTCGGCGTGGCTGAAGTCTTCGCGCTGCCGGAAAAAACCTTCGTCCCCGTGTCCGGGGTACATCCCAACAAGGGCAAGAACGATTCAGTCTGGTGGTTCCGTGTCGACCTGGAAAACCAGTTGCACGACCCCATCGGCGGCTTCGTCGAGATCAACTACCCCCTGCTCGACGACATCCAGCTCTATCTCCGTCACCCGGACGGCCGCATCAGCCAGCAGCGCTCCGGCGACAACCATCCGTTCAACGAACGAGCGGTCAGGGTCAGCAACTTCTGGTTTCCTCTGGAACTGGAGCCCGGTACCTCGACCTTGCTGCTGCGTGTGGAAAGCACCAGCACTCTCTACGTGCCGCTGTACTTCAGCAGCTATGCAGCAAACGCCGAATCATTCGAGGATTCGACGGGCTTGGCCGGAGCCTTCTACGGCGTGCTGTTTGCGATGTTCTGCTACAACTTCTTTCTGTTCCTCTCCCTCCGCGAGCCTGCGTATTTCTGGTACCTGATCTACAACCTCAACGTGGGCCTGTTTGCGCTCAGCTTCGATGGCATGCTGGTCAAGTGGCTGAACGATGCAGGCGGGGTGATCGCGCTGGGCATCTATGCACTGATGCTCAGTCATTGCCTGGTGTCTATCCAGTTCAGCCGCCATTTCCTGCATACCCGAGAATACTTTCCGCGCCTGGACTTCGCTCTGCGGGTGGCTCTGATCCTGTCAGTGGGCGCGCTGCTCTCCGGTTTCGTTCTGGAAACGCAGGTGTGGAGCGTACTGGCCAGTGTGATGGTCATCAGCTCGTCGATCGGGCTGCTGCTGACCGGAGCGTTCGTCTGGAGCCGCGGCGTGCGCTATGGCCTGTATTACACGCTGGCCTGGGGCGTGCTGTTGGCGACCTTCGTCATCGTCACGGCCGGATCACTGGGCTTCAACCTGCTGGGGCTGTATGGCCCCTCGATCGTCAAAGTTGGTATTGCCTTCGAGCTGATCACCCTGTCGATCGGGCTCGCGGACCGCATCAACCTGCTCAAGGAAGAAGGCTTCCGTTCACGCCAGGCAGCCGAACGGGCGGAGAGCGAGAACCAGGCAAAGAGCCGCTTCCTGGCGAAAATGAGCCATGAAATCCGCACGCCGCTGAACGGTGTACTGGGCATGCTGCAATTGCTGCGTGAGACCCCGCTTGACCGTAACCAGCGGTTCTACCTCGACACTGTTTCGAGCTCCAGCCACTCGCTGATGACGGTCATCAACGACATCCTTGACTATGCGCGGATCGGTGCTGGCAAGCTGGTTCTGGAAGACATCGAGTTCGACCTCGAAGTGCTGGTCTCCGAAACCATCAGCCTGTTCACGGCTCAAGCGCTGCAGAAGCAGCTGAACCTGCATCTCAACCTCGCCCCGGGTGTGCCGCGCCGCCTGCGCGGCGATCCGACTCGTCTCAAACAGGTTCTGATGAACCTGCTTAGCAATTCGCTCAAATTCACCGAACAGGGCTGTGTGGTACTGAAGGTTGTCTGCCAGGGCCCTGAAAGCAGTCGAAGCCTGGTCTTTTCGATCACCGACAGCGGGATCGGCATGCGCGCGGAGGTTCTGGCCCAACTGTTCGAATCCTTCGCTCAAGGCGATTCCAGTACCACCCGGCGCTATGGTGGCAGCGGTCTGGGGTTGGTTATCAGCAAGGAACTGGTAGAAATGATGGGCGGCCAGATCGATGTGCAGAGCACGCCCGGCCAAGGCAGCCAGTTCAGCTTCGACATCCCGCTGCGCGAGGCGAGCGGCAACCTCGACCCACTGACGGCGCTACTCGAGGGACGCACCGCTGTGATCGCGTCCAAGGACATCTGCGCCCTGGATGCAATGGGCAACTTGCTGCAGCGCTGGGGCATGCGAACCGTCCGCTGCGAGGAGCCACAACATCTGCGCCGCTACCTCGACGATCAAGCCTCAGCCCCACTATTGGTAATCATGGCGCCGTGGCCAGGTAAACCCCAGGCTTGGCTTAACGCCGTAGCCGATCAGCTCGAACTGAATCAACGGGTGATGCTGCTCTACCCGCCGCAAAGCGAACCTTCCCCGGCATCGTCATCGCTGCGCCTGGCCAACTTGCCGTTGCCACTGCTGCTCGGTCCCTTACGCGAAGCGCTGCATCGCCTCCATCAGGCGAACCCTCCGTCCGATAGCGCTGCGGCGGACACTGAGCACCCGGGACGCTCCAAACCGCTTATCCTCGCTGTTGAGGACAATCCCGTCAGCCAGATGGTGGTGTCCAGTCTGCTGCGCAAACGCGGCTATGAGGTCATGATGGCCGAAAACGGACGCAAGGCGGTCAGTGCCTACAGCGAGAACCCGGCCGCGGTGCGGCTGATCCTGATGGATTGCGAGATGCCGGAGATGGATGGTTTCGAGGCCAGCCGACAGATCCGCCGACTAGAGGCGCAGTTGCGGTTGCAGCCAGTGCCGATCATTGCGCTGACCGCTCACGTACTCGATGAACATCGCCGCGCTGGCAGCGAGGCCGGCATGGATGAATTCATTGGCAAACCACTGGACAGCGAGCAGCTGTATGCTTACCTGGATCGGTTCCTCAACGCGCCGATCAACGAACCCGACCTGCACCCTCCCACCTGATTCGGCATCGATGCTTATTCCTTACGACCAACTCGAACCTGACACCCTGACCCGCCTCATCGAAGATTTCGTGACCCGCGAGGGCACCGACAATGGCGATGAGACGCCGCTGGAAATCCGTGTCGAGCGGGTACGCCAGGCGCTGAGCAAAGGCACCGCGGTGATCGCGTTCGACATTGAGCATCAGCAATGCCAGTTGGCGCTCAGACGCGACGTACCGAAAGAATGGCTGGAGGACTAGAACTCAGCTGAGCACCCCACCGTCACGTTCCCAGGCGCAGCGCATGCGCAGATCGCGCTGATGAGGGCTGTGCGAGCCGCTTTCGGTTTCCCAGCGAAAGGTATGAATGCCATTGAGTTCGGTCTCCAGATGGACCACCGCGCTGGTCCAGTAGAGTTCGTTCAGCAGCTCCTCGAAATGACGCACCCAGAGCGCCCACTCATATTCGACCGCGCGGTAGCTGGCACCGAAATGAATGACCTGCGTCTGATACACCCCTTCGTCCATACAGCAAGAGAACATCTCTCTTCCGAGAAAAGGCCAACCCTCGCCTTGCGGCAGGCTGTACAGCGCACGCCGATTGACCGCGCGGCGCAACCGGCACTGCTCGATATCGGTTGAAGGCCAGTCACGGATGCTGCCGTAGACGATGGATTCCGGCTCCACAGAAACACTCCAGGAGAAAGCCCGTCATGTTCGACTAAATCCGTTCAGCCTTCCAGCGTCCCTTGCAGACAAGGTCTGGGTACAAGCTGCAGAGGTGACGCAGACCACAACCTCAAGGCAGTCGAGTCGCTTCAGCGCGTGCTCGCTGCAGCCAGATCGCGCCGAGGCGCCAGCCGCAAGGCCAGCAGGGACATCGCCGCCGACATGGTCGCGAGTACGAGGAAGGGTTCACGATAGTCACCGGCGATATCTCGGCCCAATCCGGTCAGCACAGGGGTGAAACAGGCCAGACAATAACCGGTGCAGAGCATCATCGCCGTCAAGCGGCTAACCGCAAGCGGCGTACTGGCTTCGTACATCGGCAATACCAGCGACATGGAGAAGGTCCCGTTCAGGGCTATACCCAGCAGCATGCACACCAGCAGCGGATTGACCTGCGGAAGCCAGGCAATGAGCAGCAGACAGACCGTTGCCAGCACGCCGCAGCAGGCCATCAGCAAGTGCCGCCGGCCAAAGCGCTGCGCCAGCCAAGGCATGATGAACGCGCTGGGCAAACCGATCAGCATGAAGCCACTGAAGAAGGCATTGCTCTGCAGCAGACTGAAGCCAACCTCGTGGTAACGCGCCACCAACCAGGTAGCCAGCGCGTAAAACAGACCAGCCTGCAAGGCGAAATAGATGCTTACCAACCAGGCGCGCGGTTCGCGCCATGGCAGACCGGTACGGCTCTCCACGGCCGGCTCCGGCTGGTTCGGTAGGCGCCACCAGATCAGCAATGCCAGCACCGCCGGGATTGCCCACAGCGCCAGGCCCCAGGTCCAACGCTGGCCCAACCATTCGGCTGCTGGTGCAGTCAGCACTACGCCGATGGTGCCGCCAACCGCCATGCTCAACGAATAGTAGGCCGCAGTCTTGCCCATCTGCTCGAGAAAATAACGCTTGATGAAGCCCGACAGCAGCGGCCCGGCAACCGCGATTCCGGCACCGACCATAGCCGCTGTGCCGATCAACACTGGAGCATTCTTGCCGAACAGACGCAGTAACAGCGCCAAACCGATCAAACCAAGGCACAGGCTGATGGTGCGCTCCAGGCCGAAACGCACGGCCAGACGGGGTGCCAACGGCGCCAGCAGCCCCATCAGCAGTACTGGCAAGGCGGTGGTGAGGCTGATGACGCTGCGGCTGAGACTGAGCTCCTCGGCGATGCGTTCGATCAATGGTGCAAACGAAGTGATGCCTGGCCGAAGGTTGATGGCGGCCAGCACAAGGGCCAGCATGAGCAGCCAGCGAGACGGGTTTTTCACAGTGAATCCAGAGGCAGACTGGGAAGGATCGGCAACCCTACTCCCGCCCCTGGATCAGGGCAAGCAAAACGGACCAGCCGGTCAGGTTTTGCTCTTGCTGCGCTTCTTTTCTGCCAACAGCGCCATCTCGTCGTAGATCGCCTGCGGGTTCTGTTGCTTGATCTTCCAGGCCATGCGCCCTTCATCGTGGGGCAGGATCATGAACACGCCCTCAGCCACCTGGCGATAGATGTAGTCGGCAATGTCGGCAGCAGAGATAGGCGACGCTTCGAGCAGCTTGCTGATCTGCGCTTTCATATTGGGAGTCGGACCGCGGTAGGAGTCCATCAGGTTGGTCTGGAAGAATGACGGGCAGACCACATGAACTCCGACTTCCTGCTGCTTCAGCTCCACCAGCAGGCTCTCGGACAACGCCACCACACCGGCCTTGGCCACGTTGTAATTGCTCATGCCCGGCGCCTGCATCAGAGCCGCCATGGACGCGATGTTGATGATCTTGCCTTGGCTCTTCTGCACCAATGGCAGGAAGGCCTTGCAGCCCTTGACCACACCCATGAGATTGATCGCGATCTGCCAGTCCCAGTCCTCCAGTGACAGCTCGTCGAAGAAACCACCCGAGGCAACACCCGCGTTGTTGACCACCACATCGATACCGCCAAGCTTGCTTTCGCATG
Organism: Stutzerimonas tianxiuensis; assembly: GCF_053470365.1. Classification (NCBI taxonomy): domain Bacteria; kingdom Pseudomonadati; phylum Pseudomonadota; class Gammaproteobacteria; order Pseudomonadales; family Pseudomonadaceae; genus Stutzerimonas; species Stutzerimonas tianxiuensis. The sequence goes on from NZ_JBPVWS010000008.1 coordinate 123,850, forward strand.
CCTGCGCCAGGGCTGTCAGCTGGCTGTAGTCGCGCACGTCACAGCGTTGAGTAAAACCGTCGCCGCCTGCATCACGGACCATTTTCAGGGTTTCGGCCAGGCCGGCCTCGTTGACATCCGACAATGCCAGCTGCCAACCCTCGCGCGCCCAGCGCAACGCTATCTCGCGACCCAGGCCGGATCCGGCCCCCGTGACCATCATGCGATTTTGCATCGGTTGTAACCTTTTGTTCGTTGGGTTGCCACGAGTCTAGCGAAAGCTGCAGCAGGCTCCGGCCTCTATCGAAATGCTGAATGACTGGCATGCTCCGCTCCCGATTGGCCCCGCAGAGATGGCTGGTCCCAGAACAAAAAAGGCAGCCCGAAGGCTGCCTTTTCGATCACAAAACCCAGGATCAGTGGGCGACCGCACCAGTCGAACCCAGACCGGTCTGCGAGCGGATGAACTGCGGGAAGAAGCGCGCGCGCTCTTCGGCAGCCGTCTTGGACTTGTCGGTGACCGAGAAGAACCACAGGCCGGCAAAGGACGCGATCATGGCGAACAGGGCCGGATACTTGTACGGGAATATGGCCTGTTCGAAATGCAGCACGTCGACCCAGACCGTCGGGCTCAGGATGGTCAGCAGCAACGCCGTACCCAGGCCCATCGCACCACCGATCAGAGCACCGCGAGTGGTCAGGTCCTTCCAGTACATCGAAAGGAACAGGATTGGGAAGTTACAGCTGGCGGCAACCGAGAACGCCAGTCCCACCATGAAGGCGATGTTCTGATTCTCGAAAGCGACGCCAAGCAGGATGGCCAGTACGCCCAATGCCAGCGTGGTGCGCTTGGTCACCTTCATCTCGTCCTCTTCCTTGGCTTTGCCCTTCATGATCACGCAGGCATAGAGGTCATGAGCGACCGCGGAAGCACCGGCCAGCGCCAGGCCCGAGACCACCGCAAGGATGGTGGCGAAGGCCACCGCAGAGATGAAGCCCAGGAACAGGTTGCCGCCGACCGCCGATGCCAGGTGAATGGCGACCATATTGGTGCCGCCAACGATGGCGCCCGTGGCATCTTTGAAGCTTGGGTTGGTGCTGACCAGCAGGATCGCGCCGAAACCGATGATGAAGGTCAGGATATAGAAGTAGCCAATGAAGCCTGTTGCGTAGAACACGCTCTTACGCGCTTCCTTGGCATCGGCAACGGTGAAGAAGCGCATCAGGATGTGCGGCAGGCCGGCAGTACCAAACATCAATGCGAGGCCCAGCGAGATAGCCGAGATCGGATCGGAAACCAGGCCGCCCGGGCTCATGATCGCCTGATGGCTCGGGTGCAGCGCTACAGCCTCGGAGAACAGACGGCTGAAATCGAAGCCCACGTTATACATGACCATGACGGCCATGAAGGTTGCGCCGGACAGAAGGAGCACAGCCTTGATGATCTGCACCCAGGTGGTTGCCAGCATGCCGCCAAACATCACGTACATGACCATCAGCACTCCGACCATGACCACTGCAACCAGATAGTCGAGGCCGAACAGCAGTTGAATCAGCTTGCCCGCACCGACCATTTGCGCGATCAGATAGAAAGCCACCACGATCAGCGAACCGCAGGCAGAAAGGATACGGATCTGCGTCTGTCCCAGGCGGTAGGAGGCTACGTCGGAGAAGGTGAATTTGCCCAGGTTGCGCAAGCGCTCTGCCATCAGGAAGAGGATGATCGGCCAGCCCACCAAAAAGCCGATCGAATAGATCAGGCCGTCGTAGCCGCTGGTGAAAACCAGCGCGGAAATGCCGAGAAATGACGCCGCCGACATGAAGTCGCCAGCAATTGCCAATCCGTTCTGGAACCCAGTGATACTGCCACCGGCCGTGTAGTAATCAGAGGTAGAGGTATTGCGTTTGGCCGCCCATTTGGTGATACCCATCGTGAACACGATGAACACGATGAACATGGAAATGGCGGTCCAGTTGGTGGCCTGTTTCTGCACATCGCCGGTCAGGGCGTCAGCAAACAGCGCCGGAGCAACTGCCATCAGAGCAGCTGCGGTCAGCAGACGAGCGAGCATTATTTCTGAGCCTCGTTGAGAATGTCCTGGGTAATGCGATCGAACTCGCCGTTAGCGCGCTGCACGTAGACGCCGGTCAGCACGAACGACAGGAAGATCAAGCCCAGACCCGCCGGGATCCCCCAAGTGGTGACGGAGCCTGCACTTAGAGGGGTTCCCAACACCGCAGGGTCAAAGGCGATGACCAGAATGAAAGCGAAGTAAGCGGTGAGCATGATGGTCGCCAGCATCCAGGCGAAACGACCACGCTTGGCAACCAGGTCCTGAAATCGTGGGTCAGCATTGATCTGCTGAATTACGGTCTCGTTGTTCATTGGGGGTCTCCACACGGTCCTCTGCCCACACATGAAGGCAGGGCGGCTACTTTAGGGCCGGCCCGTTTGAAAACCACTCGACCATAGTCTTGTTTTTATTTGGTGGAAGGCCCGTGCCAGACGCATTGATGACGACTTCCACCTAACGCAGCGGGCACCGATAGCGATGGGCTATGTCATTCATCAAGCGTGACCATTTCCAACGTTTTGGCGGCATCTGCACACTCCATTGCAACCGAGAACAGTTCTCGATCGCTTTGGAGAAACAACCATGATCAAGACCGTTACCTTTACCCTGATGCATTTCTGCATCGCATTCTCGGTGACCTATGGGTTAACCGGCAGCGCTGCAGCGGGCGGGCTGGTTGCGGCGATCGAGCCCCTGTGCAACTCAGTAGGTTTCTACTTTCACGAGAAAGTTTGGCAGCGCCTGGACAAGCGTCGGCTTTCGGAGGAGAACATCCCCGCTCACGCCTGGTTGCATCACCAGGCGTAAGTGACTCGACCGCAGTCCCGGAAGCGCTTACGCCGTCAAGAATTAATCGGCAGCTTCTTTAAAACGCTCTGTTCAGCGCCTGCGCCTGCCCTGACTGATCGGTCACATTTACCAGCCAATCAGTCCGCGACCGGCTTTTCGCTATCACCGGGCCTAAGCTACGCAACCTGACGGCTTAATTGTGGTCCATGCTTAGCGAAACGACAGGGTGCAGGCGATTCCAGGCATGATCTGGGTATGAAGATGCGTGGTCGTTGCGATCGAATCAACCTCTGCCGAGACGCCACCCGTTGTACCAACCGACGCCATTTCGCCGGACGGATTCCGGCCCCGCCGCCGACACGCGAACACTAAAGATTAAATCTGCCAACCCCCCACCGTAGTCACCGGAGATCACCTCATATGCGATTGCTGCTGTGCCTGAGCGCACTGCTTGCACTGGTCGTTACGCCTGCCCACGCGGCAGACATCAGCGTCGAGCAGTATGGCTATCCCCTGAGTAACCCGTTCGAGGCGACGATAGCGACGACACCGGCGCCTTTTCGTGCCGAGCTGCCTGAGGATGACGAGATCGATCAGGCCGACTACAGCCTGCGGTTACGCCCCGAACGGGAGTTCACCCTGCCCGACAATTTCTGGGCGGTTAAACGGCTGACCTACCGCTTGGCAAAACAACCCGGACCAGCACCGCTGATGTTCATCATCTCAGGCACTGGTGCCAGCTACTCGGCTGGCAAGACCGAGTCGCTCAAGCGACTGTTCTATGGGGCTGGCTATCATGTGGTGCAATTGTCCTCCCCCACCAGTTTCGACTTTATCGCCGCTGCCTCGCGCTACGCCACGCCAGGCTACAGTCCAGGCGATGCCAAGGACCTCTACCGCGTGATGCAGGCCGTTCGCGCACAGCAACATGAACTGCCCGTCACTGAGTTCAACCTGGTCGGTTATAGCCTCGGCGCGCTTAATGCTGCGTTCGTCAGCAAGCTTGACGAGACGCGACAAAGTTTCAACTTCAAGCGCGTGTTGATGATCAACCCGCCGGTGAACCTCTACACCTCGATCAGTAACCTCGACAAGTTGGTGCAGACGCAGGTCGATGCCATCGACAGCACCACAACCTTCTATGAAGTCATCCTGGAAAAGCTCACGCGTTACTACCGGCAGCAAGGCACGATCAACCTGGACGAGGCGATGCTGTTCGACTTCCAGCAGTCCGCGCTGCGGCTGACCGATGAACAAATGGCCATGTTGATCGGCTCGGTATTCCGCTTCTCGGCAGCTGATATTGCATTCACCTCGGATCTGATCAACCGCCGCGGCCTGATCGTGCCGCCGAAATACCCAATCGATGAAGGCACCAGCCTCGAGCCGTTCTTTCGCCGCGCGCTGCTCTGTGACTTCGATTGCTATATCACCGAGCAGCTGATCCCCATGTGGCGCGCGCAGCAGGACGGCGGCAGCATGGCGCAGCTGGTAGAACAGGTAAGCCTGTACGCGCTTGAGGATTACATGCGCAACAGCCCGAAGATCGGTGTAATGCATAACGCCGACGACATCATTCTCGGCGCTGGAGACCTGGGGTTTCTTCGCCGCACCTTCGGCGAGCGCATGACGCTTTACCCTCGCGGTGGCCACTGCGGCAACCTCACCTACCGGGTCAATGCCCACGATATGTTGGAGTTTTTCCGTGGCTAAACGCTCTCTGCTTGCTGTCATGCTGCTGATCAGTAGCGTGGCCCATGCCCAGACGGGAACTGTCGATGAAGATGGATTCACCCATCCGTTGCGTGACCTTGAGTTCAACCCTGGCCTCGACCAACGCGAATTCGAGCGCGCTACCTTCGACGCGCTGAACATCTATGACCCCTGGGAATCGCTGAACCGGCGCATGTATTACTTCAACTACCGACTGGATCAGTTCGTGATGCTGCCTGCCGTTCGCGGCTACCGTTACGTCACGCCTAAGATCGTGCGGACTGGCGTCAGCAACTTCTTCGATAACCTCGGTGAAATCCCGACGCTCTTCAACAGCATCGCTCAGCTCAAGGGCGAGCGCGCCATGACCACCACGGCGCGCCTGCTGTTCAACACGATCCTTGGCGTCGGAGGCGTCTGGGACCCTGCTACGCGCATGGGCTTGCCCCGTTACAACGAGGATTTTGGTCAGACCCTTGGCTTCTATGGCGTTCCCCACGGCCCGTACCTGATCCTGCCCGCACTCGGCCCGTCCAACCTGCGGGACACCGCAGGCCAGGCAGTGGATTTTGGCGTCGAACGGCAGGTCGACTACTTCAGCTATGCCGAAGCCAGCGGCGGTGAGTTCGGCTTAACGGCGCTTCGGTTGATTGACATCCGCTACACGACGCCGCTGCGTTACGGACAGCTCAACTCGCCGTTCGAATACGAGAAGGTCCGCTACGTCTATACCCGGGCGAGGGAGCTGCAGATCGAAGAATGATCGATCTGACCGATACGAAGGGTTCAAATTTCGCATGAACGGATCGAGTTGCTGGTCGTAGTCTTAGCTCATCTGTTCTAGGAGCGAGCTATGACCACGCGCGAAATCTTTTCTATCAGCACCGGCCGTGCCACCTCCGATGGTGCAGGCGTCAGCCTGACACGGCTGTTTGGCGGCGCCGAGCCGGAGCGATTCGATCCCTTCCTGATGCTTGACGAGTTCGGCTCGGATAACCCGGACGAATACATCGCCGGCTTTCCGGCGCACCCACACCGCGGCTTCGAGACCATCACTTATATGCTCGAAGGCCGCATGCGTCACGAAGATCACCTCGGCAATGTCGGTCTGCTGGAAAGCGGCGGCGTGCAATGGATGACCGCCGCACGCGGCGTCATCCACAGCGAGATGCCTCAGCAGGAACACGGGGCGATGCGCGGCTTTCAGCTGTGGCTCAACCTGCCGGCGAAGAACAAGCTGGACGAGCCGAGCTACCGTGATTTCTCACCTGCCGAAATCCCACGGATGACGCTGCCGAACGGTATCGAAGCAGTCGTAGTCGCCGGCCAGCTCTGCGCCGAAGGCGTCAGCCAAGCCGGTGCTGTGCAGCGCCTTGATACAGAGCCACAGCTGTTCGATCTTCACCTTCCCGCCGGCACAGGGTTAAGCCCACAGCTGTCCGACGGGCTGCGAGTGATCCTCTATGTGTTCGATGGCGAGTTGTTAATAGGCGGGCAACGTCTCGTGAAAAACCAGCTCGCCCGACTTTCCGATCAGGGCGAGTTGGCGCTTTCAACCAGCAGCGGCGCCCGCGTTCTGCTTCTTGCAGGCCGTCCAATCGGCGAGCCGATTGTGCAGTACGGCCCGTTCGTAATGAATAGCCGCGAAGAGATCGAGCAGGCGCTGCGCGACTTCCGCGACGGCGTCTTTACAGACTGACCGGTTTCTTCGGGCGCTTGCGGTAAAGACTCGGATCCCCCGCCGGTCGTGTCTTGAAGCGCCGGTGGGCCCACAGATACTGTTCAGGATGCTGCCTGACCGAGTCTTCAATCCACTCGTTGATGCGGCGGCAATCAGCCTCCTCGCTTTCACCGGGAAAATCTTCCAACGGCGGATGCACCACCAGGCTGTAGCCCTTTCCGTGGGGCAGGCGCTCCAGCGTATAGGGGATCACCTTTGCCCGTCCCAGGCGGGCAAACTTGGTCGTAGCGGTCACGGTTGCGGCCTGAATTCCGAACCAGGGTACGAAGATGCTCTGCTTACGGCCGTAATCCTGGTCGGGTGCATACCAGATCGCCCGGCCCGCGCGCAGGACCTTGAGCATGGCACGCACGTCCTCGCGCTCGATCGCTGTCGCGTCCTGGTTGTGCCGCTCCCGGCCACGCCGCTGCACATAATCGAACACCGGATTCTTGTGCTCGCGGTACATACCATCAATGGTGTGCCACTGGCCGAGGAGCGCTCCACCGATTTCCAGCGTGGTGAAGTGCAAGGTCATCAGGATCACGCCCTGCCCTTGCGCCTGTGCTTGTTGCAAATGTTCGAGCCCCTGGATTTGTGCCAGCTGCTGCAAACGCGACTTGGGCCACCACCAGCTCATGGCCATCTCAAAGAAGGCAATGCCGGTCGAGGCAAAATTCTCGCGCAGCAGCCGCTCACGCTCCGCTTCGCACAGCTCCGGAAAGCACAGCTGCAAGTTGCGTCGGGCGATCTGCCGTCTCGAGCGCGCAACGCGGTACATCAACGCGCCAAGGCCGCGCCCCAGCAGCAGCAGTATCCGATAGGGTAACTGCACCACCAGCCACAGCAGGCCGAAGCCAAGCCACAGCAACCAGAAACGTGGGTGAAGAAATGATGAACGGAAACGAGGACGATCCATTGGCAAGCCCGAACCAATAAAAGCGCGCATTCTAGCGATAAATCGCCTGCCAATGCGGTGGCGTCGCGATACACGGCATCCGTCCGACAGCGCTGGCGAGACTTGCAGGCGACAGTTTGCCCCGCTATAAGTCCTCGCCATTTACCGCAGCAGGCAGACCATGAGCCAAGCCGATCTCACCGACCAAGCCCCCGTGTTCCAGCTCAAGGGCAGCATGCTCGCCATCACCGTGCTGGAGCTGGCACAGAACGACCTGCAGCGTCTGGATCAACAGCTCGCCATCAAGGTCGAACAAGCCCCGGATTTTTTCAACAATACGCCGCTGGTGTTGGCGTTGGACAAACTCCCGGCTGATTGCAATCTCGACCTGCCCGCGCTCATCGTGCTCTGCCGCAAGCACGGCCTACGCACCCTTGCGTTGCGTGCAGGCGACCCACAGATCGTCGAAGCCGCCGGCCGCCTGGATCTGCCCGTACTACCGCCGTCGAACGCTCGTGAACGCAAGCTCGACATCGCCAGCAAAGCCCCAGCCGAGCCCGCCAAACCGGCAGAGCCCGCCTACCGACCAACACGGGTGATCACCACCCCTATCCGCGGTGGCCAACAGGTCTATGCTCAGGGCGGCGATCTCATCGTGCTTGCTGCGGTGAGTCCTGGCGCGGAACTTCTCGCCGACGGGAACATCCATGTGTACGGCCCGTTGCGCGGCCGTGCGCTGGCAGGCATCAAGGGCGACGCTAACGCACGTATTTTCTGCCAGCAACTGGCCGCTGAAATGGTCTCGATTGCCGGGCATTACAAGGTCGCCGAAGACCTAAGACGCGACCCTTTGTGGGCCGAAGCCGTGCAAATGAAGCTATCCGGCGACGTGTTGAACATCACCCGCCTTTAACGGATACTGCCGCGAATTTTCAAGCACCAAAACGGGCGCACTGTAAGCCGACTCGGCTACGGTCCCGACTTCATATTTAGGGTGAATCACCTTGGCCAAGATCCTCGTAGTCACTTCCGGCAAGGGTGGCGTCGGTAAAACCACTTCCAGCGCCGCCATCGGTACCGGCCTCGCCTTGCGCGGCCACAAGACCGTCATCGTCGACTTCGACGTCGGTCTGCGTAACCTGGACCTGATCATGGGCTGCGAGCGTCGCGTGGTGTATGACTTCGTCAATGTCATTCAGGGCGATGCCACCTTGACTCAGGCTCTGATCAAGGACAAGCGTCTCGAAAATCTCTACGTTCTGGCCGCCAGCCAGACCCGCGACAAGGATGCCCTGACGCTCGAAGGCGTCGGCAAGGTCATCGATGAGCTGGCCAAAACGTTTGAATACGTCATCTGCGACTCCCCGGCTGGTATCGAGAAAGGCGCCCACCTGGCGATGTACTTCGCCGACGAAGCCATCGTCGTCACCAACCCGGAAGTCTCTTCGGTTCGCGACTCGGATCGCATGCTGGGCCTGCTGGCCAGCAAGTCCCGCCGTGCTGAAAACGGCGAAGAACCGATCAAGGAACACCTGTTGTTGACCCGCTACAACCCCGAGCGCGTAGTCAAAGGTGAAATGCTTGGTGTCGAGGACGTCGAGGAAATCCTTTCGATTCGTCTGCTCGGCGTCATTCCCGAATCCCAGGCCGTACTGAAGGCTTCCAACCAGGGTGTGCCGGTGATTCTCGATGACCAAAGCGATGCCGGCCAGGCGTATAGCGACGCCGTGGATCGCCTGCTGGGCAAGGAAGTGAACCATCGCTTCCTCGACGTTAAAAAGCAGGGCTTCCTGCAACGCTTGTTTGGAGGCCGCGAATGAACCTTCTCGACTTCTTTCGTGAACGCAAGAAGAAGGAAACACCAGCCAACATCGCCAAGGAACGCCTGCAGATCATCGTCGCCCACGAGCGCGGCCAACGTACGCAACCGGACTACCTGCCGGCTTTGCAGAAGGAACTGGTCGAGGTGATCCGCAAGTACGTCAACATCGACAGCGATCAGGTTCAGGTCGCCCTGGAGGATCAGGGCAGCTGTTCGATCCTCGAGCTGAACATCACCCTGCCGGATCGTTGATCGACCGGGTAGTCGCCAGCACCTTTGTGTAGCGGCAGATTCATCGGCGACTTCGGTCGCCGATGTCGTTTGCGGAATTCGAAAATGCCACTGAGCAACATCCAGATCGTTCACCAAGACGCCGCGTTACTGGTCATCAACAAGCCTACTCTGCTGCTGTCGGTTCCCGGTCGCGCCGAAGACAACAAGGATTGTCTGGTTACTCGCCTTCAGGAAAATGGTTATCCAGAGGCGCGGATCGTCCACCGCCTGGATTGGGAAACCTCAGGCCTGATCGTGCTTGCCCGCGACGCGGACAGCCATCGCGAACTCTCCCGACAGTTTCATGACCGCGAAACAGAGAAAGCCTACACCGCCTTGTGCTGGGGCGAACCCGAGCAGGACTGTGGAAGCATAGATCTACCGCTGCGCTATGACCCCCCAACCAAACCCCGACATGTGGTCGATCATGAACTGGGCAAGCATGCTCTGACGTATTGGCGAGTCCTGGAGCGCTGCGGTGATTACAGCCGGGTCGAACTCACCCCGATTACCGGCCGCTCCCATCAGCTGCGTGTTCACATGCTCTCGATTGGCCATCCTCTGTTAGGCGACCGCCTGTATGCGCATGAGCAAGCGCTTGATGCACATGACCGGCTCTGCCTGCATGCCAGCATGCTTGCCCTGACCCATCCTCAAAGTGGCGAGCGCATGCGCTTCGACTGCCCGGCGCCGTTCTAGAACGAAGCAGCTGAAGGCTTCATGCAAAACACAAGGTGCGGTTTCGGCTGCTTGCAGCATGCGGCTGTAGCTAGCACCTTGTTCCGCGATAAACTCCGAGCCATTGTCGTCCGGAGCCAACCATGCGCGAAGAACTCAACCAGGGTCTGATTGATTACCTCAAAGCCTCCCCTACCCCATTTCACGCCACCGCCAGCCTTGCCCAAGCCCTGCAGGCCGCTGGCTACAAGGCATTGGAAGAACGCGAGACCTGGCACACCGAACCGGGCGGCCGTTACTACGTCACCCGTAACGACTCCGCGATTATCGCGTTCCAGCTGGGTAACCAATCGGTCATCGAACAGGGTATCCGCCTGGTCGGCGCCCACACCGACAGCCCCTGCCTTCGAGTAAAGCCGCAACCTGAATTGCAGCGGCAGGGCTTCTGGCAGCTAGGCGTCGAAGTCTACGGCGGCGCGTTGCTGGCGCCATGGTTCGACCGTGACTTGTCCCTGGCTGGACGCGTGACCTATAGCCGCGACGGCCGGATCGAAAGCCAGCTGATCGATTTCAAGCTGCCTATTGCGGTGATTCCCAGCCTTGCCATACACCTCAATCGAGATGCCAACCAGGGCTGGGCGATCAATCCACAGAACGAGTTGCCGCCGATACTGGCGCAAGTCGCCAGTGAAGACAGCCCGGATTTCCGGGCGCTGCTGGCGGACCAACTGAGCCGCGAGCATGGTCTGGTGGCTGACGTCGTACTGGATTTCGAACTGAGCTTCTACGATACCCAAAGCGCTGCCGTGATCGGTCTGAATGGCGATTTCATCACCGGCGCTCGCCTGGATAACCTGCTGTCGTGCTTTGCAGGCCTCCAAGCCCTGTTACGCGCCGGCCCCGAGGAAACCTGTGTGCTGGTCTGCACTGATCATGAAGAGGTCGGCTCCACCTCGATGTGCGGTGCCGACGGGCCGTTCCTCGAACAAGTCCTGCGCCGCGTATTGCCTGAAGGCGAATCCTTCCAGCGCAGCATCAACCGCTCACTGATGATCTCTGCCGACAATGCGCACGCCGTGCATCCCAACTACAGCGACAAGCATGACGGCAACCATGGTCCGAAACTCAATGCCGGGCCGGTAATCAAGGTCAACAGCAACCAGCGATACGCCACAAGCAGCGAAACTGCCGGCTTCTTCCGCCACTTGTGTCTGGAAAATGAAGTCTCGGTGCAGAGCTTCGTAACCCGCAGCGACATGGGCTGCGGCTCGACCATCGGCCCTATCACCGCCAGCCAGCTGGGTGTACGCACCGTGGATATCGGCCTGCCGACCTTTGGCATGCACTCGATCCGCGAGCTGGCCGGCAGCCAGGATCTGGCACATCTAGTGAAGGTACTCAGCGCGTTCTATTCGAGCGCCGAGCTGCCCTGACCCGTGAAATCCAGGCGCACGCGCCTGGCTTGGATTGTTCAGCCAGACTGGCATCGATAACCAACGCAACATTCGCCGATATATGGTTGCTCGCCAGGGCAGCAAACGCGCCTCCACGTCGCCGGGACTGCATCCCAGGCGTGGAGAAAGCGTCTGGTTGGCCAAGAGCGGCCCGAATCTGCTCTGCAATGTCAGCCAGTAACTTAGCCCGGTCATCCGAAGATATCGGTCACGCCGGGCGGTGGCGGATAGTGCCCGCGCGCTGCAGCAAATCGGCACGGTTCAGGCCTGCAGCGGCCACTTGAATCCTGACCTCTTCCTTGCCGCACTTCGCAACGGTGCGTTCCACTCACTCCAGCTGCCCTTCGATGCCTTGCAATGCCTTCATGCTGCCTCCATAGTGGTTCACACCTGCGCCCGCTAAACCGTGACTCCGGCAGTGCAGGCCGCTGATCAAGTTCCACCCAGGCCTCACAGCGATACGCCCATTCAAAACCATGGATTGCCTGATCGGCATCCTCGGTGCGGAGAATCGCCCTACCGCCTCGGTGCGAACTGAATCGCGGCGTGCCAGCCGCCAGATACCATCGGGCTGTGTTCTTCCCGCCGAACGAATTCCGTCTCGGCGCCTGATTTGATGGCCTAATATGCGTTACTACTCAGCCTCGCGTCGCTCTCTCGATATGAAACGATCATTAACCGCAGGCTTGCTAGCCTTGCTGGTAGGTCTTCAGGCAAGCGCCACTCTGGCCAAGCCTACCGACCCACACACCTGGGATTATCTGCAGCCGGATCGTGATCAGGTGATTGCCAGCCTGAACGTGGTCGAGCTGCTCAAGCGCCATCACTACAACAAGCCCCCGCTCAACGACGCTCGCTCAGCGAAGATCTTCGACAGCTACATTGAGATGCTCGACCCTTCGCGCAGCTATTTCACTGCAGGCGACGTGGCCGAGTTCGAAGCCTGGCGCAACCAGTTCGACGACTTCTTGAAGAATGGCAACCTCGAGCCTGGGTTCATTATTTACAAGGTGCATCTGGAGCGGCTGCAGAGCAGGCTGGAGTACGCCCTGAGCCTGCTGGAGCAAGGCGTCGACAGCTTTGACTTCACCCTGGACGAGGAGCTGCTGGTCGATCGCGAGAATGCAGCGCGCCCGGAGAACGAACAGGAACTGGATGACCTCTGGCGCAAACGCGTAAAGGACGAGGTGCTCCGACTGAAGATCGCCGGCAAGGAGTCCAAGGCCATCGAGGAGTTGCTCACCAAGCGCTATAAGAACCAGCTGGCACGCCTTGAGCAAACCCGTGGCGAAGACGTGTTTCAGACTTACATCAATGCCTTTGCGCAGTCCTACGATCCGCACACGCAATACCTCTCTCCCGACAACGCGGAGAACTTCGATATCAACATGAGCCTCTCCCTTGAAGGGATTGGCGCGGTACTGCAGAGCGACAACGAGCACGTCAAAGTGGTGCGTCTGGTCCCTGCTGGTCCTGCGGAGAAGAGCAAGCAGATCGCGCCTGCCGACAAGATTGTCGGGGTCGGTCAAAGTAATGAGGAGATGGTCGATGTGATCGGCTGGCGGCTAGACGAAGTCGTCAAACTGATCCGCGGCCCGAAAGGATCGGTCGTCCGGCTCGAGGTCATCCCGGCGAGCAATGCGCCAAACGACCAGAGCAGCAAGGTCGTTGCCATTACCCGTGAAGCGGTGAAGCTTGAAGAGCAGGCGGCGAAGAAATCCGTGCTCAAGCTCAATCAGGACGGCCGCGATTACAAGCTCGGGGTCATCGAAATCCCTGCGTTCTACCTTGATTTCAAGGCCCTGCGTGCTGGCGACAAGGAATACAAGAGCACAACCCGCGACGTGAAAAAGCTGCTGACGGAGCTGGAAGAGGAAAACGTCGATGGCGTGGTCATCGACCTGCGTAACAATGGCGGTGGCTCGCTCCAAGAAGCCACCGAACTGACCGGCCTTTTCATCGATCAAGGGCCTACGGTTCTGGTCCGCAACAGCGATGGCCGTGTCGACGTCCTCGCCGACGAGCAGCAAGGTGTGTTTTATAAGGGCCCACTGGCCGTGCTGGTCAATCGACTGTCCGCATCGGCCTCGGAGATCTTCGCCGGCGCCATGCAGGACTATCACCGGGCGCTTATCGTCGGTGGTCAGACCTTCGGCAAAGGCACCGTACAAACGGTCCAGCCACTTAATCATGGCGAACTCAAGCTGACACTGGCCAAGTTCTATCGGGTCTCGGGACAGAGCACGCAGCATCAGGGCGTGATTCCGGACATCTCCTACCCAGCCGAAGTCGATACCAAGGAAATTGGCGAAAGCGCATTGCCGGAAGCGATGCCCTGGGACAGCATCCGCGCAGCGGTCAACCCGGATATGAATCCGTTCAAGCCGTTCCTTGCTGAACTCAAAGCTCGTCACGAAGGACGGACCCATGAGGATCCCGACTTTGTGTTCACGCGCGACCGTCTCGCGCTGACTCAGGAGCTGACTCACGAGACGACCATCAGCCTCAACGAGGAAAAGCGCCGGGCTCAGCAGGAGCGCATTGAGAAGCGCCAGCTGGCCTTGGAGAACACCTTGCGCGAGGCCAAAGGCGAGGAGCCACTGGCCAAGCTTGAAAAAGAGGATGAAACAACACCGCACGTTGAGGACAAAAAAATCAAACCCGAGGACGATGCCTATCTCTCGGAAAGCGGCAGAATTCTGCTGGATTACTTGGGACTGCATAAGGCGATGGCCAAGAACCAGTCTGTCGAGCGCTGATCTCGGGTGTCATCACAATGACATCATAGTGTCGTGAAATACGAAGGGCCGTCATTGTGCGGCCCTTCGCATTTTAAGGCCGCCACGAGACCCTCATGACCGTCACCGAGCAGTTGAGCACGCTGGATTCCATCCTTGCTCACAGCAGCATTACCAGCCTGTTCCAGCCGATCGTATCGCTTGCCGAACGAGTCATCCTCGGCTACGAAGCCCTTACCCGCGGCCCTTCAAACACCTCGCTTCACTCACCTATCAAACTGCTCGCCGCCGCTCGACATGCCGGACGGCTCAATGAGCTGGAGATGACTTGTCGCGAGAGCGCCTGTCGCCGATATAGCCAGCAGCAGCTAAAGGGCAAGCTGTTCCTCAACGTGTCGCCGGAAACATTATTAGATGCCACGCACAAGCCGGGCCGCACACTGGAGCTGCTGCACAAATACGGCATCTCGGCCGACAGTGTGGTAATCGAACTTACGGAGCAAACGCCCACCGATGATTTCGAACTGCTTCGTGCCGCCTTGCATCACTATCGTGACATGGGCTTTTCCATTGCACTGGACGACCTCGGTGCAGGCTACTCCAGCCTGCGCATGTGGTCGGAGCTGCGCCCCGACTACGTCAAGATCGACCGCTATTTTATAGACGGTATCCACCGGGACGCTGTTAAGCGCGAGTTCGTCGGGTCGATCATGAAGATTGCCAGAGCATCACGCGCTGAGGTCATCGCTGAGGGCATCGAGCTGGGCGAAGAACTGCACGTCCTGTCAGACATGGGCGTCGACCTGGTTCAAGGCTATCTGTTGGGCCGTCCGGAAGAGGAGCCGAAAGCGGACGCCAGTCTGTGTTTGCCGAATATGGGGAATCGTGCCGAGCCATTAAACGACCACCACCCTGCCAAGCCGCTCGGCGGCTCAAGCAGCCCACATTCTTTAGCTAATTGGGCTTGTTCAGCCTGCAAACAAGCTTGACGCTGCAATAAGAAGTTAGCGCAACAGTCAGGCTGGTCAATCTTTCCGTAGCGACCCATCGGCCAGTGCTGGTTAACCTCGAGTGCCTCACGAGCGAGACCGCACTCGCTCCGCAAGCGGCTGACGCAAGCAATCATCGGTTCAAAATACAACCGTGATCTATCGCCCTCCTCGTCCAAACAATGGGGGTGATCAATCCTGATCTCGGTCCCCCAACGTTCGGCGCGGCCGATGCTCCATATCCGGATCAGTGTCGCCATGATTGGATTGCTCGTAGACCTGCTCCAGCCGCTGATCGCGGACCTCACGATCGTTGCGCTTTTCCCCAGACTGTTCAGGTAGTCGTTCTATACCCGCACCGGTGCCCATGGAGCCATTTCCGAGGGTACGGTTGACCGAACCGGTATTCTGCGCCAGCAGCGTATAACCAGGCATTGAATCTCCCGCTGACGCCTGGGCCGCAGCCACTGCCGCAAGCGCGGCGCCAAGCACGATAAGCAAATAGCTCCGCATACGTTTCTCCTTTTGTTTCGAGCCGATACTCGAAATTAGGCAACGAGCTGCGGCCAATGATCCGCGCTATCGACAGAAGGCAAGCGGAACCGTTGTTTCCTTTCGACGGTCCCATATCCAGAGAGCACTTGATGTCTGGTTAGAAAGGAATCCAACGATGATCACAGCGCCACTGGTAATTCTTCTGATAGTAATTGGCTGGAGTGCAGCCGCCCTGGCGATGCTTTGGGGCATGCTGCGAGTCGCTCGTCATCATCACAAGCCATCCGCAGATAGCCGACTGGGTCAGAACCGACCTCGGGCAAGCGAGTCGCACAGCGCTCATGTTTCGCTTAGCGCGTGACGAAATATCGCTCGATTTGCAATAAAACAGTGACAGATCAGCCGAAAGATGTAGAATGCCGCCCACAGACGCGGGATGGAGCAGTCTGGTAGCTCGTCGGGCTCATAACCCGAAGGTCGTCGGTTCAAATCCGGCTCCCGCAACCAATACGAAAAAGGCCACTCAATTGAGTGGCCTTTTTCGTTTGGGTCCGCGCACAGACCTGAATTTACGCGGTCCACTCATTGTGCCAAAGCCTGACTGCCAGCCTAAATACCTGAAAATAAAACGCTTTATCGAGCAGCAAGGTTGACATGGGATCGTTAGCCTGTAGAATGCCGCCCACAGACGCGGGATGGAGCAGTCTGGTAGCTCGTCGGGCTCATAACCCGAAGGTCGTCGGTTCAAATCCGGCTCCCGCAACCAAATAGAAAGGCCACTCAATTGAGTGGCCTTTTTTTTGGCCTCCGATTTGTATCCAAAAGAACTTCAAGCGAATATAAAACGCCCCAACCTTTTAATTTCGAAATAAGCCAAATAACTTCCGGCATCTATCTGTTCATCGATAAAATAGTCGTAGATCAAACGACTTAGTTCAGAAGATGGAGCCCGCTTAAACCCGTCCAAGGCGGAAACCCATAAACACTTTAAAAGTTCCTTTGCAATCAAGGCATTGAGCTAAGTGACCGTATTGCTGACGATTTTTTTTGTTTCGGTTCTTGACTGCCGTCAGGTTCTGAATGTTAACTACATCACACAGCTAAGAGACGCCTCGTTTCGAACGGCAAACTAACTAGTAAGCCGAGCTGTACTGATGCGCATGGATGGCGTTTCTTCAGCAGCAGCAATGCTGCTGCTTTCGCCAACAAAGATTTGTTTGCTTATCTCGAATTCTAGCCGAGTGCGGTAGCTCTGTCTGAAGCGTGCCAAGCCTGCAACCTAGAGCAACGCTCTAATTACGCAAAGGCAGCTGTGTCGGCTGGTGCGGTAGCTTTGCCTGATCGAAACTCGTGAGCGAAAAGCCAATACGGCTCGATACTGGCTCAAGCCCTTAATGCCAAACACCAGTCGTAAACAGAGAGCGCTGTTTACGAGCAGTTATCGCTTGGCTTGAAACTTTAAAAACTTCTACTCGATTGTATTATCCAATTGGAGTGCATCGTGAATACATCTTTCCGCAACCTGGAAGCGCCCGCTCTTCAGTTAATTACTTATGAGATGTCCAATAAGGGAAGCGCCTGCATTGCCAACTTTCTAACAAGTGACCAACTGAAATCTCTTAAAGAAAGCGTCCGAGCAGAAGCCGAAAAGCATAAAGGAAGGTATTTTGCGCATCATGGTGGCAGCGAAATAGAAAGCTCCCTGCTCGGCGCGCTAGGCGCTTCACCAGAATTTCGAAACATGCTGGAAAGTATCTATCAGGCGGGCGCGGGGCAAGCTGCTTATAGCAACGAGATACTTAAAGTCCTGCGCTGTGTCCAAGGGACTTCAGGTCGCCGTGAGTCCAATTGCTTTCACTACGACGCTAGCCTGGTCACGGCGCTGCTACCGATAGAAATTCCTCAGGATGGCGTCGACCGGGGTGATTTGCTGTTGTTCCCCAATGGTCGCCGCATACGCTCCAACGTGTTGATCAATGTTCTCGAAAAAGCGTTGTTGCAGAACGCGCTGAGTCGGAAATTGATTAGCGCAGCCATCCGGCACAAATTTCTGCGCCCGCAAAAGCTTCAACTCGTTCCCGGCAACCTCTATCTGTTCTGGGGCTACCGCACGCTTCATGCCAACGAGCCCTGTGATCCTGATCATCGCCGCGCAACGGCCATCTTTCACTTTGGCGATCCACATGCAGGCAGCCTCGCGACCCGCTTGATTCTCAAGCTGAATCAGCGACGAGCACGACGCGCAACAGCCTTGGGTACGCAACCTGCAGCGTGACCTCACAGGCGCAACATTCATTGCGCCTGGTTCAGACGTGACGACAGATAGGGATATCGAGATGATCAATGTCACCCGATCATATCTTGGCAACAAAGCCAAATTTCTGGGCTACGTCGACAGTATTTATGCCACCGGTTGGCTGACCAACCATGGCCCTCTGGTTACGGAGCTGGAGGAGCGGCTGCGTGATTACCTGGGTGTCAGAAACATCATTCTGACCAACAACGGCACCTTGGCGTTGCAGATTGCCTATCGGGCTTTGAACCTCACCGGCAGTGCAATCACCACCCCGTTCAGTTTTGTCGCGACCACCAGTTCACTGCAGTGGGAGGGCATTCGACCGATATTCGCGGATATCGACAAAGCGACCTGGAATCTTGATCCCAGGGCGATCGAAGCGAGGATAGAGGCCGACACTCAAGCGATCGTCGCCACCCATGTTTTCGGCAATGCCTGCGACGTCGAAACAATCGCACAAATCGCGCAGCAGCATCGCCTGAAAGTGATCTACGACGGCGCCCACGCATTCAGCGTCCGCTACAAGGACCACTCGGTGTTCAACTGGGGCGATATCAGTACGCTCAGTTTTCACGCGACCAAGCTTTTCCACACGATCGAAGGTGGTGCCATCGTCACCAACGATGATGCCCTGGCCGCCAGGATTCGTTTGCTCTGCAACTTCGGCATCGTCGACACCGACATCATCGACGGCATCGGCATCAACGCCAAACTCAATGAGTTTGCCGCCGCGATGGGGCTGTGCATTCTCGACGACATAGTATTGATTCTGGAGCAGCGCGAAGAAATCGCTAGCCGCTACGAACATCAGCTCAGTGACCACTTCGACTTGCAACGCCAGCAAGCGGACTCGCAACGCAACCACAGCTATTTCCCCATTGCCCTGACTGATGAAAGTCAGCTGCTGCGGTGTCGAGCGGCACTCATGGACAAGGGCATCAACCCCAGGCGCTACTTCTACCCCTCGTTAGACACCCTCAGCTACGTGCAGCCGCAAACCCCACAAACCGAGTCCCGCGCCCTGAGTCGTCGGGTGCTGTGCCTGCCGATCTATCCGGGCCTGCCACGGCATGTCCAGAACACGGTTATCGAGACGCTGTTGAAAGAATCATCACATCGCAGCCAGCCGCAGGCCGAACGTATCTGGCCTCAGGTCACCGCCGGTTGGCTGGTGGACGACCGGGCAAACCTGCCGGCCCCTATGTGCAAGCGCATTTACTGATTCATTCGCAACGGCTGACGTCATGTCCGATCGAAATCTATCGATGCTTCGTAACACCGGCCTGAGCTATGCGGGGCAAGCGTATGCCATGCTCATCGGCATTCTTATCCTGCCCTTCTATCTTGGACATCTTGGCGCAGAAGCTTACGGTCTGATCGGTTTCTTCGCGGTACTACAAGCCTGGCTGCAGCTGCTGGACGCCGGTCTGTCCCCTTCACTGGTTCGTCAGATCGCCCATTTCCGCGGCCGGCCGGACAATGCAATACAGCGCTACGAACCGGGACAATTGCTGCGTTCGTTCGAGATCATATTTCTGCCGTTGGCAATACTCACCGCTCTCAGCATTCATCTCTCCAGCGGATGGATTGCACACCAATGGCTGCAGGCAGCGGAATTGAGCAACACCACCATCGTCCACTGCATCAGCCTGATGGGCTTGATGATCGGGCTCAAGCTCTACGCCACTTTGTATAAGAGCGGCCTGCAAGGGCTCGAGCTACATGCGTGGCTGAACAGCGCCAATGTCATCGTCGCCACGCTGCGTTATTTCGGCGGGTTGTTTCTGGTGGCCAATATCAGCCAGAACCCGGAAGACTTCTTTCTCTTCCAGACGGCTGTCGGACTGCTCGAAACCCTCATCTTCGCCGTCAAAGCGTACAGCTTGATGCCCAATCCAAAGCTGCTGACCGGTTTCAACTGGGCAGTCGTCAAGCCGGTGCTGCCATTTGCCGCCGGCATTTCGCTCACCTCAGTGCTGTGGATCGTCCTGACGCAGCTGGATAAGGTGCTGCTATCCAATGTGCTGCCGCTCAGCGAATACGGCTATTTCTCGCTGGTTGCGCTGATGTCGACCGGCATCATGACGCTGACCAATCCGCTGGTGCAGACGCTGTTACCGCGCATGACGATGCTTGTCGCCGAGGACCGTATCGCCGATATGCAGGCGCTCTATCTGAACGCGACCCGGTTCGTCTGCAGCTTGCTGTTTCCCCTGGCCGGGGTGATCGCGTTTCACTCTGCCGAGCTGGTTTTAGCCTGGACCGGCGACGCAGAAGCCGCGCAATGGAGCCGTCTGGTCCTGCCGTGGTACGTGATCGGCAGCGCCATCATGGCCGTTACCGCCTTCCAGTTTTACCTGCAGTACGCCTATGGGCAGTTGCGCCTGCATGTGTGGTTCAGCCTGGTCAGCGCCGTATTGAGCATCCCCGTGGTCGTCTACGCAACCCTCGAACACGGTGTCTACGGCGCTGCGCTGGCCTGGTTCGGATTACGCATGCTGACCTTTCTGATCTGGCCGTCGATGGTGCACAAACGCTTCGGTGCCTGCCTGCATCGCCCATGGCTACAGGACCTGTTGCGCATCACGGCCATGACCGGCCTGGGGCTGCTGATCGGCGAACCGGTGTTCGCTGCCATCGCCAGTGACAACCGATTCGACATTCTCCTGGGGCTGGCAGTCAGCGGCCTGATCTGCCTTGCCCTGGTGACCTTCACCTCCAAGCCGGTGGTAATGCGGCTTTACGTAATGATGACCAAGTCGAGCGTTTGAAATGGACAGCCAATCGAGAACCGAACAGGACGTAATGGCAGCTTGGGGCGACCAACGCTCTCCCCTGCTGAGCATCATCTGCCTGACCTACAACCATGCGGCGTTCATAAAGGGAACGCTGGACGGTTTCATTCGGCAGGAAACCGACTTCCCGTTCGAGGTGGTGGTCCACGATGACGCGTCGACCGACAGCACAGCCGCGATCGTCCGCGAGTACGCCGCGCGTTACCCCAACCTGATCAAGCCGATCTATCAGCAAGAAAATCAATATCAGCTGGGGGTGCCGTTCAGCACGCGACTTTTCGCTCAGGCCCGCGGCAGATATATCGCCTATTGCGAAGGAGACGATTACTGGACGGACCCGCGCAAGCTGCAGATACAGGTGGACTTCCTCGAAACACATCGTGACTACGTGATGACTTACCACGATGCATTCATGTTCAACAGCCAGGGCGTCGTCCGTACCCCTCACCTGACCGGCAAGTATCGAAAGGACGCAACCGCTCTCCAGCTGCAAAAGGCGCGTCCGGTTTCCACGCTGACCGTCTGTTTTCGCAACCTTGTGAAGGAGTTACCACCGGAGTTGCACGGCGTCGAAGTGCTGGATATCTGCTGGTGGTCACTGCTTGGCGCGCATGGCAAAGGCAAGTTCATCGAAGAGATAAAGCCTGCGGCCTATCGCGTGCATGAAGGCGGAATCTTCTCGATGCGCAGCAGTAAGCAACGCATCCAGATGACCACGCACGCCTACTACAACCTCGCTCGTTACTACCAGCGCATCGGCGTCCAGCCGCTGTACGAGTACTTCATGATCCAGGTGTTCGCTCAGGTGCTCGCGTCGATCTCGCCGCTCAGCAAGCTCCAGGCACTGGGTCAGGTCTTCCAAAACATCAGCATCAATCTTTTGCGCAGGCTGACCCCAGGTGTCTGAAGAACACCTGGCCGTCACGCCCGCTGCTGCACCGGTGGCGCAACACTCAAGGAAGGAACCCGCAATGACTGCAATGGCCCGCTCTTCGCTGGAATACGATGGCGATAACCGGATCGATCTGGCGCGCATTCTGCGCGTGGCGTTCGATCACAAGCGTCTGATTTTCACCATCACCGGCCTCTTCGCTCTGCTCGGCGTCGCCTACGCCATCGTCGCCACGCCGATCTATGAAGCCACCGCGATGATCCAGATCGAACCAAAGAAGTCAGGGATCACTGGTATTCCCGAATCCGTGCCCAGGCCGAACTCGGTGTCGCAGGCAATCACCGAAATAGAGCTGATCAAATCCCGTGCGGTACTGGGCGACACCGTCAATGACCTGAGGCTTTACATCAATGCCCGGCCCAAGTACGTCCCGCTGCTCGGCAGCTACCTGGCCCGCCAGCACGACCCCGTAGAAGACGGAGAGCTCGCTGCACCGCTATTGGGCCTGGACAGCTACGCCT
This sequence comes from Stutzerimonas tianxiuensis, assembly GCF_053470365.1. Classification (NCBI taxonomy): domain Bacteria; kingdom Pseudomonadati; phylum Pseudomonadota; class Gammaproteobacteria; order Pseudomonadales; family Pseudomonadaceae; genus Stutzerimonas; species Stutzerimonas tianxiuensis. The sequence continues at coordinate 145,977 of NZ_JBPVWS010000008.1, forward strand.
GGGGTGGAGAAAAACTCGACATCTTCCAGCTGGACGTGCCGGACGCCTACCTGGGCGAGAAACTGCTGCTGCGTGCCGGCACTGCTGGCTCATACCGCCTGTATGACGCTGAAGAGAAATTGTTGCTGACCGGCAAAGTCAACGAAGCCGTTCAACTCGACGGATTTCGTCTGCAAGTCGCCGAACTCAAGGCTCGCCCCGGCACCGAGTTCGTCGTTGTGCGCAGCCGTCCGCAGACCACAGCCTTGGACTACCAGAAGCGCCTCAAGGTGGGCGAAGCCGGAAAGGACTCCGGGATCATCTATCTCACGATGGAGGACCCGGATTCGGACAAAGCAAATCGGGTGCTCGACAAAATCAGTCGCCTGTATGTTCGACAGAACATCGAACGCAGCTCCGCCGAAGCGGCTCAGCGCCTGGAGTTCCTGAGGTCGCAGGTACCCATGGTGCGCAAGGAGCTGGAAAAGGCCGAAGCCGCCCTCAACGACTACCAGACCAGCGCCCAGTCGGTGGACATCAGCATCGAGACCAAGGGTGTGCTCGATCAGATCGTCGCGCTGGAATCACAGATCTCCGAACACAACCTCAAGCGCACCGAATACAACCAGCTCTATACCCCGGAACACCCGACCTACCAGACGCTGATGAAGAAGATCGGCCAGTTGGAGGCCCAGAAAGCCGCGCTGATGGGCAAGATCGACACCCTGCCAATGACGCAGCAGGAACTCTTGCGTTTGAATCGCGACATGCAGGTCACCACGCGCACCTACACGCTGCTGCTGGACAAGGCCCAGGAGCAGGACATCCTTCGCGCGGGCACCATCGGTAACGTCCGCATCATCGACAGCGCCTACGCGGTGGTGGAGAAACCGGCAAAACCAATCAAGCCACTGGTGGTGCTGGTCGCGATCTTCATCGGGCTACTGGTGTCGGCAATGGTGATCCTGCTGCGGCAGGTGTTCTACCGCGGCATCGAAAGCCCCGAGACCATTGAGAATCTAGGGACGCCAGTGTATGCCGCGCTGCCTTTTTCGCCGAAGCAGGAGCACCTGTACCGGTTGAGGAAGATTCACGACGGCAGAAGCAAGCTGCTGGGTCGCGCCGATCCCGCCGACCTGGCTATCGAATCGCTCCGCAGCCTGCGCACCAGCCTCAAGTTCGCCATGCTCGAAGCACGCAATCAGGTACTGGTGATTACCAGCCCGACGCCCGCGGTGGGCAAATCGTTCGTCGCCAGTAACCTCGCTTCTGTCATAGCTCAGGCTGGCCAGCGCGTGCTGCTGATCGATGCCGACATGCGGCGCGGCTATCTGGCCGGCATGTTCGGCATGGCGCCGCGCAACGGTTTGTCGGACGCCCTGGCCAGCGGCTTGCAGCTCGCCGCCGTGGTTTGCAAGACCGATCAGGCCAACCTGCATTTCATTGCCAGCGGACATAGTGCGCCCAACCCCTCGGAACTGTTGATGCACGAGAATTTCGCTCGTCTGCTCAAGGACGCCGAGCGTGAGTACGACTTCGTGATCGTCGATACACCACCGGTATTGGCGGTAACCGATGCCGTTCTGGTTGCGCAACAGGCCGGCACCTGCCTGTTGGTGGCCCGTTATGGGTTGAGCACTGCCGGCCAGATCGAAGCCTCCAAACGGCGCCTGGCGCAGAACGGCGTACTGCTCAAGGGCGCCATTCTCAACGGTGTCAAACGCAGGGCCTCGAGCTCGGCCTACGAGACCGGCGCCTACGGTTACTACAGCTATTCTCAAAAAGCCTGACACACGCGAGGGATATGCCCGTGCTCAGAACCGTCTCGATGATGCAGCCCTACCTGTTCCCGTATCTCGGCTATTTCCAGCTGATCGCGCGCAGTGATGTCTTTGTGCTGGGCGACGACCTTCAGTACGTCAAGGGCTCATGGATCAACCGCAACAGGATACTGGCGGCCGGGCAACCGAAACTCATCACTTTTCCACTGCGAAAAGCCAACCAGTTCTTCCCGATCAACCAACGCTGGCTCTGCGACGAGTTCGAGCAAGAAGCGCAAAAGATGCTGAAAACCTTGGAGCTGGTGTACTCCCGTGCGCCACACAAAGCCGAGGTGATGACCCTGGTGCGTCAGATCTTGGCGCACCCCGAGCGCAACCTGGCGCGCTTCATCGAGAACTCCATCCGCCGGATCTGCGCCTACCTGCAGATCGCGACGCCGATCCGCATCGGCTCTGAACTGGGCTTGCCGGCACGCATGGACAAGCAGGAACGCGTGGTCACCATCGCCCACAAGATGAACGCGGAGCTGTACATCAACCCAATCGGCGGCACGGAGCTCTACAGCCACGCCTTTTTCAGAGCGCAGGGGCTGACGCTGAGATTCCTGAAGATGGATGACTTGAGCTATCCCCAGTTCAACCACCCCTTCGTGCCTTCGCTGTCGATCATCGACGTGTTGATGTTCAACAGCCGAAGCGAAGCGCAGGCGCTGCTCAAACGTTTTTCTTTGGTCGAGGGCATAGAGCAGCCGGCCGCGTTGCAAGGCGCATGACCTCGACAGAACGGACATCGACAATTCTCACTATGGAAGGCGGTTCAAATGACCTCGCTCAGCAGCAACTCCCACTGGTACCTGATCCAGACCAAACCCCGCCAGGAACGCCGCGCCGAAGACAATCTTCGACGTCAGCACTTCGAGTGCTACCGGCCTATAAAGCCTTGCACAGGGAACGGAAAAACGGACGAAGCGCTCTTCCCGGGTTACCTGTTCATCCGACTCGATCGGCAGCTGGATAACTGGTACCCGATTCGCTCCACGCGCGGCGTCGCCCGCGTAGTGTCATTCGGCAGCGTGCCGACACCCGTCAGAGACGAACTCATCGAGCAGTTGCGTCAACGTCTGGCCAGCGAGCCTCAGGCGCCTCAGTTCGAGCCCGGCGAAAAAGTTCAGGTGCATGGCGGCAGCTTCATCGATCTCGAGGCTATTTTCGTCAGTGCCGACGGCGAGAAGCGTTCGGTAATCCTGCTGAACCTGCTTCAGCGTGAACAAAAGGTTCGTTTGCCCACCCGCTACCTCTGCAGCATCCCTGCACAGCCAGCCTTCTCGCTGGCCTGCCGAGCGGATTGACTGATCATCGAGGGGCGCACCATGAAGGTTCTTTTTCTACACAGTTTGTATGCGCCCCACATTGGCGGCGGAGCGGAAATAGTGGTCCGACAGTTAGCCGAAGGGCTCCAGCGCCGTGGCTGCGACATTGTTGTCTTGGCGACTGGCCCAGAGGCGGGACTTCACGATGAGGAGCTCGACGGCGTGCGGATCTACCGCGCCGGGCTGGATAACTTCTACTGGCACTTCACTCAGTCCCGCCCCAGTCGACTGTTACGGCTGGGTTGGCATTATCGAGACCGCTACAACCGCCCCATGCGACGTCATGTGCGTCAGGTCATCGAGCGCGAGCGACCCGACGTGGTGGTTTGTAACAACCTCACAGGCTGGTCGATATCCGCATGGGACGAAATCAGCGCGGCCGGGCTGCCCATCATTCAGGTGCTACACGATCTCTATTTGCTCTGCCCCAAAGACACCATGTTCAGCAAGGGCCGTAGCTGCGAGCGCCAGTGCGGCATGTGTTCAGCCTTTCGCCATTCGCATGCGGGGGCCTCGGCTCAGGTCGCGGCGGTCATCGGCGTCAGTCGGTTCGTCCTGGATAGGCTGACGGCCCAGGGCTATTTCGGCCGAGCCAGCCAGCATGTCGTGCACAACAGCATCGACGCCAACAGCGGCCTGCCCGCCAGACCACGGGCACGCCATAGCGGGCTGCTGCGCTTCGGTTACATCGGTACGCTTTCTGAAAACAAGGGCGTGGGCTGGCTGATCGAGCAATTCCAGGCGCTCTCCATCAACGCCACGCTGGAAATCGCTGGTCGCGGCAAGCTGGACTACGAGGCCAAGCTCAAGGAGCAGGCCGACCCTGCCAGGGTGAGATTCGTTGGCTACCAACCCTCGGAACGCTTCATGCGGGAAATCGACGTGCTGGTCATCCCGTCGATCTGGGCCGAGCCCTTCGGGCTGGTGGCGGTTGAAGCCTGCGCTCAGTACTTGCCGATCATCGCCACGAACATGGGCGGCCTGCCGGAAATCATTCAGGACAACCTGAATGGCTTGCTCTGCACCCCGAGCGACCCCGACTCCCTCGGCAGGGCCATGCTCAAGCTCTATCTGGACAGCGGACTGCGCCATCGTCTGTCCAGCCATGCACGCGAGAGTGTCGCCGCCTTTTTAGATACGGAACGAATGCTCGATCAATACCAGTCGATCCTGCATTCCACGCTACACGGCCGGAGCGCCCACGATGAACCCGAGTTCGCTGACCATTTCGCATCGCAGGTCGAGACCGCTGGCGATTGATAAACCGACGGTGCTGACGCTGATCGCGGCCTCGCTGCTGATCAGCGAAACCTTCGCCGGAGCACTTCGTTATTACCTCGATATTGCTGGCGTTTCGGCCCTGCTCTACTTGCCAAAACTGGCCTGCATCGCGGCAGTTGCGCTGGAAATACCCAGGGCCCGAAGCCAGCCCGGCGTCTGGCTGGTGCTGTTTGCCGTGCTGGTCTCAAGCATGTTTGCTCTGCTGCACGGTGCCACGCTGGGCAATGTCGGCTTCAGCCTGTTCATCTACATCCCGCTGTTGTTCGGATTGTTCTGCGGCGGCTATCTGGAGCAAAGGACCAGCCTGCTCAGCTGGGTCATCGGTTTCTGCCTGGTCGCGTCAATGCTCGGCATTGCGCTGGACATGTTCACCAGCGTGCCATGGAAGGGCTATAGCTACATGATGGGCGACGTCGAGCTGACCGCTAACAAATCCTGGGCGTTCGGCAGTACCGACCGTCTTGCCGGATTCGCCCGAATGTCGACCAACCTGGCCGTAATGATCGCCCTGTACAGCCTGTTCCTGGCGGCGTTCCTGCGGTCGCGGTTACTACGGATGCTGCTGTACCCGCTGGCCTTTGGCGCGATATTTCTCACGACCAACAAGTCCACTGCCGCTGCATACCTGCTGACCCTGCTCATGCTGTTTCTGGCCGGTTACCGCCTGCCCAGCGCCACGGCATTTTTCATCGCCGTGCTGGTGGGCATGGGATTGCCGATCGCCAGCCTGCTGTTGAACATCCCGCAAAGCGAGGCATATAGCGCCAGCCTGCTAGCGTCCTTCAATGATCGGCTGATCCACAGCTGGCCGAATTTCATCGATGTCATCGTTAACGAAGGCTGGGGTTGGTGGGGCGCTGGCTTCGGCGCAGTAGGCAGCAGCGCGGCGGCCTTCCCATTGGCTTGGCTGGAGTTGCTGAGCATCGCTGACAACACGGCGTTGTATCTCTGGGGAATGCTCGGCGTATTCGGTGTACTGCTGTATCTGCTGCTGTTTCCGTTGTTGCTGCGCCTGCATGACCGTGGCCCGCGCATTCGCGACGCGCTACTGGGGATTGTTTTCTGCGCCATCCTGATCGGCTGGGCAACCGACGTACTGGAAGTCACCACGGCCACCCTGTTCCTCGGCATGGCCATTGCCCATGCCCTGACGCCGCAGGAGCGTCACCATCCGGTTGCAACGGTATCAACGCATTACGGCCTTGAGCTTGATAAGCGAAAACCCAGGGACGACCGGCCATGAAACACCGACATCCATTGCACTGCCTTGCGCTTGCCGCTGCTGTGACTGCGCTTGCTGCGCCAGCACCGGCACAACCGACAGAGGACCCATTTATCGTGGGGGTCTGTTCGCATGACCTGCATCTACGCGACACCACCAGCAAGGGTGTGCAGCTTTTACAACAAGCAGGCATCGAGTCGGTACGCACCGATGCGCACTGGGCCTTCCTCGAGCGCAAGCGCGATCAGCTCAAGGTGGAGCGGCATTGGCCAGCCTACCTTGCTGGCAACGAAGCGCAGGGGATCGAAAGCATGTTCATTCTGGGCTATGGCAACCGCTTTCACGGCAACGGCGAGAAGCCACGCAGCGAGCCGGTGCGCGCGGCGTTCAATCGCTACGTGGCGTTCACGGCTCAACAATTCCGCGGTCGCATCAAGCACTACGAGATCTGGAACGAATGGGACGTAGAGGACCCGATCGACCCGCAGTTCACGCAGGATTACGCCCGGTTGATCACAGATGCGGCGGGCATCATTCGTCAGCATGACCCGGACGCCAAGGTACTGGCCGGTGCAGTGACCACCAAGGGCATCGAGTCTGGATTCGCGTTGCGTCTGGTCGAGGCTGGGATCATGCAATCGATCGATGGCCTCTCGTTGCACCCGTACGTCCACTGCCGTAACCGTGGGAAGAACACCCCCGAAGCCTGGATCGAATGGCTCGCCGAGGTCGATCTCGAACTGTCGAGTGCTGCAAACCAACCGGTGCCGCTTTACCTGACCGAAATGGCCTGGCCTGCGCACCAAGGTGCCTGCGGGATCGATGAAACCCTTCAGGCGGCCTATCTGGCGCGAAGCTTTTTCCTCGCCAAAACGTTACCCAACGTGCGCGGCTACTGGTGGTATGACTTCCGCAACGATGGCACCGATAAGCGAGAGCGGGAACACAACTTCGGTCTGGTCCGACAGGACTACTCGCTTAAACCGGCGTATCGCGTGCTCGAAACAATTAGCCCGATCATCAATAACTTCGAGTTCGTAGGCCGGGTTGGCAACTCACCGGACAGCGTCCAGCTGCAGTTCTCCAATGGCCAGGAGCAGCTGCTGGTGGCATGGGCCCCCGACCGGCCACGCCCAGCCACCATTACCGCTACAGGAAAGACAACGGGTGACTTGAAGCTGCTCGATACCGCACAGCCCGACAAGGGATGGTCGTCCTTTAAAGCCTGGCAGTGCGCGAGCGACACAGGTACCTGCACTGCGCAGATTGAGCTCGACCGGTTCCCTAAAATTGTCAGCCTCGGCGAAGCGGCTTCGCCTGATACGGGGCAGACGCTGACCATCTCGACTCGTTGAACAGAAGGAACTCAAGATGATCGTGATCAATGCTCGCTTCCTGACTCAGGATATGCGAGGCGTACAGCGGTTCGCGGAACAGATTTGCCTGCAGCTCAAAGACTTGCGCAACGACCTGGTCTTCGTCGCGCCTGATGACATACGCCTGCACGAAAGTGCAGAACAATTGCAGGTCCGACGTATAGGCCGACACCACGGGCACTTGTGGGAGCAACTGGATCTTCCACTGTGGCTGGCACGCAACGGCTCTCCCCCCCTGGTCTCGCTGTGCAACACCGCCCCACTGTTCTACGGCAACCAGATTGCGACGCACCACGACATCACCTACATCAGGCACCCGGAAAGCTATTCCAGGACATTCAGAGCCATGTACCGAAACCTGACCCCGTTTCTGCTTGGACGAACCAAGGCGTTGATCACCGTCAGCGAATTTTCCAGAAAGGAGATAGCCGGCCATTACGGGTATCCGGCAAAAAATATCTGCGTTGTACCAAACGCGGTGGATGCACGCTTCCAACCCTTTTGCGCAGAGCAATGCCCACGCGAGGCGGCGCCTTACCTCCTGGCAGTGTCGTCGCCCAGCGCGCACAAGAATTTCGCCCGGATGGTCGCGGCTTTCCTGAGCATGGAAGGTCTCGATGAGGTCGAGCTGCGCATCATTGGTGACTCCAACCGGATCTTCTCGGGAAGCCTCCACGATGTGGCCGGTAGTCGACGCATTCGCATGCTAGGCAGGCTGACGGACGAGGAACTGGTAGAGGCCTACCAAGGTGCGGCTGCCTTCGTATTTCCTTCGCTATATGAAGGGTTCGGCATCCCTCCACTCGAAGCGCAGGCCTGTGGTTGCCCGGTTATCGCCGCGCGTGCCGCATCCATTCCCGAGGTTCTCGGCGACAGCGCGCTGTACTTCGATCCCATGAGGGTAGAGGACATCGCCCAGAGCATGCAGCGGGTCCTGCGGGACGAAGCCTTGCGTCAGGACCTGCGCCGTCGAGGCAAGGCAAACGTCGCGCGATATTGCTGGAACACCTCGGCTCGTCAGGTCTCCAGACTTATCGACCAGGCGTTCACCGGCGTGCGAAATGTCGACGTTGCAGACATTAATCCGCTGCCAATCAGCCAACCAAAGCACTAGCCAGGAAGCGGGTCCGTTCCCAGCCGTCCCGATATCCCCGCCCCGCTGGCGGCTAAAGCATCACGCCAGTAGCTGTAACTGCGATTCCCGTCACTGCAACCGGGGTGACGCCTGCCACTCCCCTACCTAGAAAAGGCCTTCGCAATGAAAATCGCCATAATTCATGACTGGCTAGTGACCTATGCCGGTGCCGAGAGGGTGCTTGCCGGATTGCTGGATGTCTGGCCGGAAGCCGACCTGTATTCCGTGATCGATTTCCTCTCCGATGAGGACCGAGCCAACCTCGGCGGCAAGCGCGCCACCACGACTTTCATCCAGCAATTGCCGAAGGCGAAGACGCACTACCAGAAGTATCTGCCCTTGATGCCGCTGGCCATCGAGCAGCTGGACATGTCGGGCTACGACCTGGTGATTTCCAGCAGCCATGCCGTAGCCAAGGGCGTTTTGACCGGCCCTAACCAACTGCATATCAGCTACGTGCACTCGCCGATCCGCTATGCCTGGGATTTGCAGCATCAGTACCTGCACGAAGCGAGTCTCGATCATGGATTTAAGGCCAAGCTGGCGCGCATGCTGCTTCACTACATGCGCATGTGGGATCAGCGCACCGCTAGCGGTGTTGACGACTTTGTCGCCAACTCTCACTTCATCGGTCGGCGCATCAACAAGAGCTACCGCCGCGAATCCACGGTGATTTATCCACCGGTCGACACACGTCAGTTCACGCTCCACGCGGCGAAAGAGGATTACTACCTGACGGCCTCGCGAATGGTGCCGTACAAGCGCATCCCGATGATCGTCGAGGCGTTCTCCCGGATGCCCGACAAGAAGCTCATCGTGATCGGCAGTGGGCCGGAGATGGCGAAGGCCAGGGAGCTGGCCACGCCAAACGTGACGCTGATGGGCTACCAGAGCTTCGCCGTGCTGCTGCACCATATGCAGCGCGCACGTGCCTTCGTGTTTGCTGCAGAAGAGGATTTCGGCATCGCACCCATCGAAGCACAGGCGTGCGGCACGCCGGTCATTGCCTACGGCAGAGGCGGCGTACTGGAAACCGTACGGGGAATCGAGCATCCCGAGCCAACGGGCGTGTTCTATAACGAGCAGACGCCTGAATCGTTGATAGCCGCCGTGGAGCGATTCGAGGTGCGCGCGCATCAGATTCTGCCTGAGACCTGCCGCACAAGCGCAGAGCGATTTTCAACCGAACGATTCAGGCAGGAGATCAAGTCATTCGTTGATACTAGGGTTCGAGAGGTTTCGTTGCTCCAAGGGCAGGATGCGCTACTGGATCTACCAACGATCACCTCTCTGAATGTGGCTCAGGTTTACCCTACGGCAGTTCCGATGAAACATGCCTGACCGAGTCCTCACTCCCCTATGCGAGGCTTCAAGGATGAACACAACCACCGCAGCACAATGCTTTCAAACCATTTCGGCATTAAGCCTCGCGCTGTTGATCGGCGGTACCGCTAGCGCCCACCACCGCTCGGACTTGCCAAGCGAAGACGGGCTTTTACATGAGTCTGGCCATTCCGTGCAGAGCAAAACAGGCTGCGCCAAGCGTCGCGGAGCAACCCTGTTCAATCTCGGCATGCATCAGAACGCTCCGCAATGCGCGGGCAGTTCCAGCTCCGACATAGCGACACCCGCGCCGATCCGCCTGGCAAAACCCTTTGTAGGCAACCCATATCGTTCAAACGAAACCATTCGCTACTCGTTTTAACCCCCGTGATAATTGGAGTCGCTATGGACAGTGCAGACCAAACCCAGCAAACCCTGGTGTATGCCGACGGATATTCCTACACGGAATTTTTCCAAGCGCCGCCCGACGCGTCCGGGCCCAGCAAATTGATCAGTGTCTTCCACGCATTGTTTACCCCGGACCGCCATGTCCTATTCTCAGCAGTCGAGCCGTCCTCTGAAGCGCAGCCAAACGCCAACGCTACATCCGACCAAATCGCCTGATTAGAACCACCCACTTCCTAGCGATCCCGCTACCCGCTACCGCAGCGCCGCAAGGGCCTTGCCGGGAGCGCCACGCCCCTGGGTAGCGGGCCGCTCACGTTTCCACGTCGAGACAATCATGACTTCTAAAACCACTGTGGTCACCGTGACCTACGGAGACCGGCTGCCGTTTGTGCAGCAATCGATCGAGCGCGCCCTGAGTTTTCCCGCGGTCAGCAACGTGGTGGTGGTGAGCAACGCATCGCTGGCGTCTCTCGATCAGTTGGTACAGCGCTGGCCGGATCAGGTTCGTGTGATCGAGCTGGCCGAAAACACAGGCTCGGCCAATGGCTACGCCGTGGGACTTGAAGCTGCGCTGGCGTCCGACGCCGACTTCATCTGGATGATGGACGATGACAACCTGCCCACTGCCGCCGCCGTATCGATTCTGCACCATGAGCTCACGCGTCTGACTGGCCTGCTCGGCTCGGACCAGGTCGCAGTCCTGGGCTACCGTGAGACCCAACAGGCCGACATCGCTCAGGGCATACCTGCCCGCTACATCCGGCAACCGCGCTCCAGCTATTTCGGGTTTCACATCGCCCAATTGCCTTACAAAATCTGGAGGCGACTGCCGTGGGGCAAGCGAGCCGGCCCACTGCCGACAAGCATCAGCCTGCCATTCGCCCCCTATGGCGGCATGCTCGCGCACCGCAGCCTGTATGAGCGGATAGGTTTGCCGCTGAAAGAGCTGGTCCTTTACGTTGACGACACCGAGTACACCCGGCGAATCACGGCCAGCGGTGGGCGGCTGTTTCTCTTTACCGAAGCCGTGATCGAGGAGCTGGAGCAGTCCTGGAACACAAAGCAGCGTACCCGAAACATCTATGAGACCTTCCTCCTCGGCGAATCGGATTTCCGCGCCTACTACACCGCGCGTAATCAGGCCTGGTTCGACAAGAACGTTTGGGCTGCCTCTCCCAGGCTCCATCGCATCAACCGAGCAATGTTTCTCACCCTCCTTCGCCTCGTCGCTCGGCTGCGCAACAGCCGCGGGCGTCTGGCGCTCATTGAGCAAGCCATTCACGACGGCGAATCCGGTGCGTTAGGAATGAGCAAAACATTCCCCTTGCGTTGACCTGGCCACCTCGGTCGTTTCAGAAACATCAGGAGCCGTGCATGGACATTGCCTCAATGCAACGCGACGAAAACAACTTCGACTTTCTACGCTTCTTCGCTGCATCCGCAGTGGTGCTTGGCCACTGCTACTGGCTCTCTGGACTGGGCGCTGTCGAACCGGTACGGCTGTTCACCGGTTCCATGGACACCGCTGACATTGCGGTGAACCTGTTTTTCGTCATGAGCGGTTTTCTGATCGCCGCCTCCTGGATTCACAGCCGTAGTGGCCTGGACTTCGCCGGCAAACGAGCACTGCGTATATTTCCAGCGCTGGCGGTATCGACGCTGTTCACCGCCTTTGTCGTCGGCCCACTGGGCACCGACCTTTCGCTCGGCGAGTACTTGCTCAACAGCCAGACTGTCCGTTATCTCTCCAATGCGGCGCTGTTCACACAGTTCCATCTGCCCGGCGTCTTCACCGAAAATCCGTTTCCGGGGACGGTCAACGGATCGGTCTGGACGCTGCCTTACGAAGTACTGATGTACACGATGCTGTTGGTGCTAGGGCTGCTCAGGCTGTTTGGACGAGCTGCAGTAGTGGCGGTGCCGATGGTGCTTATGCTCGTCCACTTCTACCTGGTGCCGAAGCTGGGGCTGGAGAGCGACATCCTGCGCAAGGTAACCCGCTTGGGCATGTTTTTCTTTCTTGGCTCAGCACTATATCTGTATCGCAAGCTGCTGCCGTGGAACTGGAAAATCGCGCTTGTCCTGCTTTCGCTATCGCTGCTCAGCGCCAGGACTGAATGGTGGTTCTTCGTACATGTCCTGACATTGCCCTACCTGACCATTTACCTGGCGCATCTGAAAATCCCGCGGCTGTCAGGCTTCGGCCGATACGGTGATTTCTCATACGGCATCTACATCTTCAGTTTTCCCGTGCAGCAACTGATGATGCACTGGTTGGATCCCCACCTGTCGTTGCCGGCATTCATGGCGATCAGTCTGATAACGAGCATCGCCATCGCCGCAGTGTCTTGGTATCTGATCGAGTCACCAGCGTTGCGCCTCAAGCGTTTCCTGCCGGGCAGTCGGCAAGGTATCAGCGCTACTGGTCTGAATCCGGTGCCCTGAGCGCGATATTCTTATCGGCCTAGCGAGTCGCCTCCGAGGGCGTGCCGTTGTCCTCGACGAGACGGCGAATGGTGGCCACCAGTGTCTCCAAGCCGGTGCCCTTTTGCAGGAAATGATCGACCAGGCCGTCGATTGGCAGCTGCTGGGGCAACGCAGCGCTCATCATCAGGATCGGCACGTCGTCATACGCAGGGGTCTTGCGTATTGCGCACACCATCTCGAAGCCATTGAGCTCGGGCATCATGTAGTCGGTGATGATCAGCGCGGGCTTTTCCTGCTCGAGCTTGGCTAAGCCCTGCGCACCGTTTGCCGCTTCGACGACTCGGTAACCCTCGTCCTCTAAGATCATCACCATCAGTTTGCTGAGGCCGAGCTCATCCTCGACCAGCAACACGAGCGGTTGGAGTCTTTGGGGCTGCTCGTCACGCATCCCGCCCTCCCGTCAAGGTTTGACGGTGGGGCTGCCCCGTCACGACCCCCTCAGTACGCTCCATCCTCCCTCCGAGCTTGAACCCGCCCTCGCCCAGATAGAACTCGTACACATAGGGGTCGAAGCCGCTTTCGCGCATCTTCAGGATCGCCAGTGTTCGGTAGAGCCGCGATTCGAGTTCTGCATACCTCAGCAGAATGATGTTCTCGGCGATCGCCGAGACGGCGGCAAACTGCAATCCATGCTCGCCGCCGACGATCTCTGCCAACTCCGCGGTAAATACCGTCGTAACACCCTCGCAACGGAGAATGGCCGTCAGGGTGCTGACAAAACGCCCCAGCCGCTGCTCATTCACTGCCGCTTGTTTGAACGCGTCGATGCCGTCGATGAACAGCCGCTTCACGCCTCTCCGGCGAACCTCCTCGATAATCTCTTCGGCGAGCTGATCCTGCAGCAGCTCGGTTGGAGCGTGATGAACCACCTCCACCACGCCACTGTCGATCATGGCCCCCAGCTCAAGCCCGAGTGCTTTTGCACGACGTCGCAGCCTGTGTGCGTCCTCGTAAAAGCCAAAAATGAGACCGGGCTCAGCTTCGCTGCTGTCACAGATGAAGCTCAGTCCCAGGGTGGTCTTGCCCACCCCGGTGGGGCCTACCAGCAAGGTCGTCGAGGAAAAAGGAATACCGCCCTGAATGATGTCGTCGAGCCCAACAACACCGGTGCTCAGGCGCTCATCGCGCATGGGCGCCGATTCCAATTCGCCGGTAACTGCCTCCAGCCGTGGGAACACACGAAAACCGTCGCTGGTGATCGAACTCATGTGTCGACCGGAAATGAAGTCGCTGCCGCGGAACTTGCGCACCTGCAGATACCGGTAGGTCCGGAACTGATCCTCGTCACTGCCCAGGTGCAACCAACCATCGACCATGGTGAACTCGGGGCTGCCAGAGTCGCGTTTGCTGTTGGTCAGCAAAAGGATGGTGCAGCCAACTACGTCAGCGTAAATCGACAGGTCATTGATGAATTCGCGAAAAGCACGCTCCGAGGCGGCGTTTTCTTCCAGCGCGAACAGCCCGTCGATCACGATCAACGAGGCCTGTTGACGCTTTCCATTGCGCGTGAGGTAACGCAGGATGCCTTCCAGCCCGTCGGTACGGAGAATGTCAAAGGCACTCTCATAGACCACCGAAGTGCCAGCATACTGGTTGTCCATGAAACGCATGTTCTGCAGATGGCGAAGCAGACGGTGGTGGGTTTCGGCCAGCAAGGTCACGTACAGGGAACGCTCGCCACGGGCTGCCCAGCTGTAGCAGATCTGGTTGGCCAGAATGGTTTTCCCCTCACCCGGCCCACCCTGGACGATGTATACCGCTCGGGGCAGCAGCCCGCCTTTTAGGACAGCGTCCAACCCTGGCACGCCAGTCGGAACATGAGCTGGCGCGGTTGGCGAGTAGGTAGAGTTGTCGGTCACAGCAGCTTTCCGTTTCGATCAGTGAGCGCATGGTAGCAAAGGCACCCCGGACCAGATTACTCGCCGGTGCACATTGGTCACCTTCCGGGCCCGGTTGTTCATGTTTCATACAAGGTATGACAGGGGAAGCGATCAATAATCTTGCTTGCCTGCTTGATGACCGTGTTAGGGTCTCGCGAGCTGCACGCCCGCAACCAGAATCTGCCAGACCTGTTGTCGACTGTTTGCCGTCATTGCTGGAGGCAAGGCAACAAACGCCCTAACATCCCGCCGAGATTGACTACAGCTCGAACTATGCAAACCGCTCGCCTACCTCGCTTGGACTTGCGCCGACTGATCATCCTGTTGGCAATGCTGAGTGGCTTGATCACGCTCGGCATTGGCTTCTACGCCAGCTACAAGGTCCAGCGCGACTCACTGATCGGCAGCACACTCGCCGCCAACCAAGCGTATGCAGCAAAGTTGGCAGACGGAGCCGAAGAGTTCTTCCGTAGCGCTCAACAACAATTGGCTGTGAGCGCCGAGATCATGGCCGCGCGGTTCCCGGACGTTAACCAATGGCAGGCTGAGGCCTGGCGGCTTCGGCAACAGACCGACAGTTTCAATGCTGTGGTCATCACCAGCGCCGAAGGTAAGGTTCTCGCAACCGCCCCGAATACCGGACTACTGGTCGGCCAGAAGCTGAATTCGCCGGGCGCAAGCCAAGCGCTCGCCGAGCGCAAGCCCCTGATCAGCAGCCCCTATATTTCGGCTCTGGGCACATTGGTCGTCCTGATTTCACATCCCATCGTGGCAGACGACGGAACCTACCTCGGCTATGTCGGTGGAGTGATCTATCTGCGAGAGCGCAACATCCTGCACAGCATGTTGGGCCAGCACTTCTATCAGGACGGCTCCTACCTCTATGCCGTCGACCAGACGCGAAGGTTGCTCTATCACCCTGAGCCGAAACGGCTGGGTACGGTAGTGGGCGAAAACGCAGTGATCGACAGGGCGCTACAAGGCGAGTCCGGTAGCCTTCGGGTGGTCAACAGCCAAGGCGTGGACATGCTGGCCGGCTATGCGGCCTCCCCTGCCGCTGGCTGGGGCATCGTGGCTCAGCGGCCGACAGCCAACACCTTGCAACCGCTCGATGACCTGATGTTCAGGGTTGCTCGCCAGACCGCGCCGCTAGCCCTGCTGACGTTACTGTGCATTTGGGGCCTGGCGACGCTGATTACTCGACCGCTGTCGCAACTGGCCCAGCGCGCCAGCGAAATGGACGCACCCAACACCGCTGAGCGCATCCAGCGTATCCGCTCGTGGTATTTCGAAGCGGCCCAGCTCAAGCGCGCCATGCAATTGGGTATCAGCCTGCTGCATCAGCGCATCGGCAAGCTCAACCTGGACGCACAGACCGATCCGCTGACTGGGCTGCACAACCGTCGAGGCCTTACCTTCGCGCTGGAGATGCTCGGCAGCGAAGGCCGTTCCTTTGCAGTCATTGCGCTGGACATCGACCATTTCAAGCGCATCAACGACACCCACGGCCATGACGTAGGCGATACCGTCATCCAACAGATGGCTGGACTGATGAAGACTTGCTCGCGGGATGCCGACATTCTCTGTCGCAGCGGCGGCGAAGAGTTCTTGATGCTACTGCCCAACACCACGCTCGATTCGGCGTTGCTGGTAGCCGAGCGCTTGCGTACCTGCGTCGAGCTTGAGCAAATTCCGGTGGTTGGCCACATCACCGTTTCGCTGGGGATCGCAGTCTGGCCGATGCACGCCAGCGACATCGAACGCGTCCTGAAACTGGCCGATGCCGCGCTCTACCGAGCCAAGCAACACGGGCGCAATCGCTCGGAAATCGCTGAACCCGATCAGTACTTGCCGGAAGATTCCAAACCGGACGCTTGAGCTCTGCAAACCCCGCGGTTTTAGTGCTGACAGGATTCCGCCTTGACCTGGGCGACGGCAGACATGGCTAAAAAATACCCAGCTCTGTATACTCGCGCGCCTTTTTCATGCGCGGTTTTCGAGGTTCAAAGTCGATGAGCAAAACGCCAACAGTCGGGTTCGTCAGCCTGGGTTGCCCCAAGGCCACGGTCGACTCTGAACGCATCCTGACCCAGCTGCGCATAGAGGGTTACCAGATCGTGCCGTCCTACGAGGATGCCGATGTGGTGGTGGTCAACACCTGCGGCTTCATCGACAGCGCCAAGGCCGAGTCGCTGGACGCCATCGGTGAAGCCATCGCCGAGAACGGCAAGGTGATCGTCACCGGCTGCATGGGCGTCGCCGAAGACAATATCCGCAGCGTGCACCCCAGCGTCCTGGCGGTGACCGGCCCGCAGCAGTACGAGCAGGTGGTCAACGCCGTACACCAGGTTGTGCCGCCGAACATCGATCACGACCCCTTCGTCGATCTGGTCCCGCCGCAAGGCATCAAGCTGACCCCGCGCCATTACGCCTACCTGAAGATTTCCGAAGGCTGCAACCACACCTGCAGTTTCTGCATCATTCCGTCCATGCGCGGCAAGCTGGTCAGCCGCCCGGTAGGCGATGTGCTCAGTGAAGCCGAGCGTCTGGTCAAGGCCGGTGTAAAGGAAATCCTGGTGATCTCTCAGGACACCAGCGCCTACGGCGTCGACGTCAAGTACAAGACTGATTTCTGGAACGGCCAGCCGGTCAAGACGCGGATGCTGGAGCTGTGCCAGGCATTGTCGAGCATGGGCGTGTGGGTGCGACTGCACTACGTGTATCCCTACCCGAACGTCGATGACGTGATCCCGCTGATGGCTGCCGGCAAGCTCCTGCCGTACCTGGACATCCCCTTCCAGCATGCCAGCCCGAAAGTGCTCAAGGCCATGAAGCGTCCGGCCTTTGAAGACAAGACCCTGGCGCGCATCAAGAAGTGGCGCGAGATCTGCCCGGAACTGACCATTCGATCCACCTTCATCGTGGGCTTTCCTGGCGAGACCGAGGAAGACTTCCAGTACCTGCTCGACTGGCTGACCGAAGCCCAGCTCGACCGCGTGGGCTGCTTCCAGTATTCGCCCGTCGAGGGCGCCCCCGCCGAAGCCATGGATCTCGAGCCGGTACCGGACGACGTCAAGCAAGACCGCTGGGACCGTTTCATGGCCCATCAGCAAGCCATCAGCGCAGCGCGCCTGGAACGCAAGGTTGGCCAGGAACTGGACGTGCTCATTGACGAAGTGGACGAAGACGGCGCCATCGGACGCTCATGGGCTGATGCCCCTGAAATCGACGGCATGGTCTATGTCGACAGCGAGCGCCCACTGCAGGCTGGCGAAATGGTGCGGGTTCGGGTCACCAACGCCGATGAATACGACCTCTGGGCCGAAGTGATCTGATCAAACCCAACCGAGCGCGTTAAGCCCCGTACCCACGGGGCTTTTTTCTGTCCAGCAAGGCGACGCGATCATGCGCCATCCATTCGGCGCCGACCTGCATCAACACTGCGGCCGCTAATGAATGAGTGCCGACTTCTGGGCGAGAGCAGATGGCTTATTGCTGCATCGAGATGAAGCATTGTCCGCTTGGTCAGGTTCTTTCTGGGGCAAGAACCTGCGCTGGCGCCGAACGAGCCCGGCGCTATAGCTGACCGTAAGACTTATCTAATTGATAAATAAACAATAATACGAACATAAGGCCATTCGAGAGCACTTGGCTCAAGACTTGCTTTGTCAGATTCATCTGACCGTTCGGCCAAGAAAAAGCACACATAACGCAACAGGAGCGCTACATGAAATCCATACTGACCACTGCCGCACTCGCCAGCAGCATGATGCTCGCTGGCCAGGCAATCGCCGCACCGATGCTCTGGCAGAACAACAGCCTGACTTATCTGTACGGGAATGACTTCAAGGTCGACCCGGATACCCAGCACACCCTGACCTTCGAGCATGCCAGCGGCTGGACCTACGGCGACGTGTTCATGTTCGTCGACTACAAGTGGAATGAAAGCACGGACGACAGCGAGGCCGCACGGACCTACTACGGCGAGTTCAGCCCGCGTCTTTCGCTCGGCAAGACCACCGGAATGGATCTCTCGTACGGTCCGATCAAGGATGTACTGATCGCTTTTACCTACGAGCGCGGCGAGGACGAAGTGCAGAACTACCTGCTCGGGCCGGCCGTCGACCTGGCGGTTCCGGGCTTCGATCGCCTGGCCATCAACACCTACTACCGCAAGCCTGATGGCATTCGTGACAAGGCGTCCGGCCAGTGGCAGATCACGCCGACCTGGGCTATCACCATTCCCGTCGGCAGCTCGGACATCCTCTTTGATGGCTATATCGACTGGGTCGTCAATGACGCGGGTAACGAAGGCTCGGACGATTTCCAGTCGAAGAACTTGCACATCAACCCGCAGGTCAAGTACGACCTGGGCAAGGCCATATACCAAAAGGCCGGTCAGCTCTATGTCGGTATCGAATATGACTATTGGTCGAACAAGTACGGCATCAAGGACGGCGGCTTCGTCAGCGAAAACTTTGTCGGCCCTACCGACCAGAGCGCCTGGAACGCCATCGTGAAGGTGCACTTCTGATGCACGCAGCCGCCCGCTCCACGGGCGGCCCACCGTCTTGAACGGTCTTGCTCACCAACGGCGGTGCCCAAACGGTGCCGCCGTTGTTGCGTATCGAACACCGCCTTATTGTCGCGCGAGTGCACGGTCAGCCGAAGGTCTGTAGCCACCGCTTCCGGAGCCGGCGTAGGCTAGCATTCGACAAGCGCATCGGGCCTGATGCCGCCCCTACAGGGAAAGGACCTTATGACTACTTTCGACGCGTTGCTCCCCCCGGCGTCAACCGACGGTAAACGCACCGGGCGGATTCGCCAGAAGAACGAAGAGCTGATTCTGTCAGCCGCGGCGGAAGAGTTCGCCCACCACGGCTACAAGGGCACCAGCATGAACGCGATAGCCCTTCGAGCAGGTCTGCCCAAGGCCAACCTGCATTACTACTTCACCAACAAGCTCGGCCTCTACGTCGAAGTGATGCGGCATATCCTCGAACTCTGGGACAGCGCTTTCGATCACCTCACCGTCGAGGATGATCCGGCCGTTGCGCTGGCTGATTACATCCGCACCAAGATGGCTTTTTCCCGCAAACAGCCACAGGCCTCGAAGATCTTCGCCATGGAGGTCATCAGCGGCTGCGAATGCCTTTCCGCGCATTTCAACGAAGACTATCGCGATTGGTTTCGCGGTCGCGCAGCAGTGCTGCAGGCCTGGAGCGATGCCGGCAAGATGGACCCGATTGACCCCATGCACCTGATCTTCCTGATCTGGAGCAGCACCCAGCATTACGCCGACTTCTCCGATCAGATCCGACGCATTACCGGTCAACGCCGCGTCACCAAGGATGATTTCGAGCGCGGCACCGAGACGCTCATCCAGGTGATTCTCAAAGGGTGTGGCCTGACCCCACCACGCTGACCCCAGCGCCATTCACCGTTTGCTCCCGAGCCGTCAGCCTGTATGTCCCGACGCCTGCGTATCCATTCACCTGCGATCCATTACTTCGACATGGTGCGGCGTTGCCAGTCGATCCGCGAAGCCGCGCGGCGTCTGAACGTCGCCTCCTCCGCTGTGAACCGGCAGATCCTGAAGCTGGAAGGCGAAATCGGCTCGCCGCTGTTCGAGCGCCTGCCAGCGGGCCTGCGCCTGACTGCGGCTGGCGAAGTCTTCGCGCGTCACGTCCTCGTCGTATTACAAGACGCTGCGCGCGCGAGCTCGGAACTCGACGCGCTGCAAGGCCTGCGCACCGGCCATGTGGAGATCGCCACCGTTTCGGGCGTCACCGTCGACTTGCTGCCCTCGGTGCTGGAAAGCATGACAGCACGCTATCCGCACATCACGGTCGGGGTGACCAGCCTGGGTTCGCAAGCCATTCCGGAAGCGGTCGTCAGTGGCCAGGCCGATATCGGCATCGCCTTCGCGCTGCGGCGGACTGCCGATCTGCAACAGCTCGGCGTCGGTCATTTTCGCCTTGGCGCCATCGTTCCTGCGGGCCATCCGCTGGCAGACCGCCACGAGGTGAGCTTCTCGACCTGCGCCGCGCACCGCCTGATTCTGGCCAAAAGCGACCTCTCGATTCACCACCTGCTTGCCCCGGTATTGGCGCGTACCCGTTCGCCACAGAAAGCGGCACTTGAAACCAGCTCGGTTGAGCTTGCAGCGCAGATGGCTAAGCGTGGCGCCGGCATCGCCTTCCAGACACGTATCGGCATCGAGGCGGAACTGTCTGCAGGTAGCCTGGTGCACCTGCCGCTGAACGACAACGGTCAGGTGCTCAGCGATCTCGGCGTATATGTACGCAGCTCACGCTACCTGCCCGTGGCGGTGGATGCATTCGTTCGCGCGCTCTGCGAGGAAATCACTCTTCGCGAACAACGCGAGCGCACCGATGCCGGGCTGATCTGACGTACCCCCTGGCCCCGCCGCGCCCTCCCATACAAAACCCAACACCTCCCGCCGCTCAGCTCAGAACCAATCCCTTCAAAACAGCACGCTCAGTGCCTCAGCCATCAATGAGAGCGAAGTTGTTTCGCCTCACTCAAAACCCGGCTGGGTGCGCCCTTTCGGAGCATACGGCTTCGGCTAAAAGCTGCCCTCAAGCCTGTAGATCACACCCGGCGCGGATTACCACAAGCCCCGTTTTAGAGCACCCCAGGCCCTATAAAGAGGCAGCAAGCACTGATGCCGAAACGGCATCGGCATGCGCGATATTCTCTTCTTTTGCGCACAGCTGACGCGCCGGATACTGCAGCGCAAAGGGTCACCGCCCTCCCGTACGCAGGACTGTTTACATGTCTTATCCCCTCCTTCCAGGCCACGCCCCCGCCTGCCATCTGCCGTTGATCGACCTGACCGGCCTGCTCGGCAAGGATCCACAGGCACGCATCGCCGTCGCCGAGGAAATTGGAAAGGCGTGCCGTGACTGGGGCTTTTTCTACATCCACCACCATGGCATCGATGCGGCGCTGCAAGCGGTCGTGTTCGAACAGGCGCGACAGCTGTTCGACCTGCCTGACGAAGCCAAACGAGCGCTCGACAAAGCCGCCTCCCCTGCCAACCGTGGATACGAAGCGCTGCGCGGTCAGCGGCTGGAGCCAGGCGCGCCGGCTGACTTGAAGGAAGGCTTCTATCTTGGCCGCGACCTTCCGGCAGAAGACCCGCGCGTACAAGCCGGACGCTTCAATCACGGGCCGAACCAGTGGCCGGTGACCCTGCCCAATTTCCGCACTGCCATGGCGCGTTATCACGCAGCCATGACCGATCTCGCCGAGCAGCTGATGGCGGGACTGGCGCTATCGCTTGAGCTGCCGGAGGCGTACTTCGCCGGCTTCTGTGAAGACGCCATGGCCACTCTGCGGCTGCTGCACTACCCGCCGCAACCCGCAAACGCTGCGCCGGGCGAGAAGGGTTGCGGTGCGCACACCGACTTCGGCGGCTTGACGCTGTTGCTGCAGGACGACAACCCCGGCCTGCAAGTCTGGAATCACCGCACTCAGGACTGGATGGACGCTCCGCCTCTAAAGGGCACCTATGTAGTCAACCTCGGCGACATGATCGCCCGCTGGACCAACGACCGTTACCGCTCGACCCTGCACCGCGTGGTCAATCTGTCCGGTCGCGAACGTTACAGCGTGCCGTTCTTCTACGGCGGCAACCCCGATCATCTCGTCAGCTGCATCCCGACCTGTCTCGCGCCCGACGAAGCGCCGCGCTACCCAAGCGTCACGGTCGAAGAACACTACCGCGAGATGTATCGGAGGACGTATGCCTGAACGCCATGTCGTACTGATTCACGGCGCCTGGGCCGGCAGCTGGGTCTGGGACGGTTTGCTCGACGGGCTGCGGTCTGCCGGCTTCACGCCCCACGCTGTGGACCTGCCCGGTAACGGCAGCGATGAGACGCCAGCAACAGCGGTGAGTCTCGAGAGCTACGCGGCGCACGTCTGTACGCTGATAGACCAACTGGAAGGCCCCATACAGATGGTGGCGCATTCCGGCGGCGGAATGACTGCGACGGCTGTGGCCGAAAAGCGCGCCGAGCGTATCGCGGGCGTGTCCTATGTCGCCGGCATGATGTTGCCCAGCGGCTTGTCGTTCGCAGAAGCCTGTGCGGAATTGGTCAGTACCGCGCCGGAAGTGTCCGGCGTAGGCCCTTTTCTACAGCGCAGCGCGGATGGACTCGGCACTCGGGTGCCCGCCGAAATCGCCTGCGCACTGTTTTTCCATGATGTGCCATTGCCGCAAGCGCTGGCCGCCGCGCAGCGGTTGGGGGTCCAGCCCGACAGCGGACGTGCAGTCGTAGCGCGCTGGACCGCCGAGCGCTTTGGCCGCCTGCCACGCCTGTACATCGAATGCAGCACGGACCGCTCGGTGGTGCCGGCCGTTCAACGCTGGATGCAGGAGCTGGTGCCGGGCGCCGAACGGGTCACGCTCGACTGTGGGCACGCGCCGCAACTGGCCGCCCCGGACAGGTTGCTCGCCAGCTTGCTGCCATTTTTCTCACACCATCCCGACCCCGTTTTCTGATCGACACCCTCTCGTGACGCCAATCAAGGAGCGACGCCCCATGTTCAAGAAAACCCTGATCGCCAGTTCATTGCTGGTCCTTTTCTCCCAAGCTGCGCTGGCGGCCGATACCGTGCGCTGGCTGAATGACTGGCTGCCCGCCGGCGACAAGGCAGTGATCTATCTCGGCGTCGACAAAGGCTTGTTTGCCGACCAGGGCATCGAGGTGGAGATCGCCAGCGCTCGCGGCGGCAGCGACGTGGTGACCAAACTGGCCACTGCCAGCGCCGACTTTGGCAGCGCCGGCCTGGCCTCGGTCCTGCAGGCGCGGGCACAGGGACCTGTGCCGGTGGTCGCCGTGGCACCGATCTACAACAAGCAGCCAGACGCCTTCTTTACCGCAGAAGGTTCTGGCATCGAAGCGTTCAAGGACATCGCCGGCAAGACGGTCGCGACCCCGACCTTCTCCGCCTCCAATGTGGTGTTCCCGCTGGTGCTCGAAGCCAACGGCATCGACCGCGACGGAGTGAAGCTGCTCAAGCTCGACCCGGGCGCGCTGGCGCCCATGCTGGCCACCGGCAAGGTCGATGCGACCATCAATTGGGTCACCGTGGCACCCGGCTTCGCCCGCTCCATGCAGGAAGCCGGCAAGCAACTCAAGGTCATCCCGTGGTCGGACTACGGCTTCGACGGCTATGGTCTGTCACTGATCGCCTCTGAACGCTTCCTGAAGGACAACCCCGAGGTTGCGAAGAAATTCATCAAGGCCTACCGCCAAGCCCAGGACATGGCTATTGCCGATCCCGCCGCAGCCGCGGCTGCACTGAAGAAAATCGTTCCAGAAGTCGATGAGCAGCAGGCGGTCGAGCAGTTCACGGCGTCAGTCCCACTGATGCAGAACGAGGTCAGCGAAGCCGAAGGAACCGCCCAATTCGACGCCGAGCGCCTGGAAACCACATGGCAATGGGTCGCCCGCGCGCAGAATCTGCCAAGCGACAGCCTCGACCCGAAACAGGTCATTGCCAACGGTTTTGTCGAGTAACCGCATGAATCAGACCGAAACCCGCTCGGCCGTACGGCCGAGCATCACCTTCGAGCAGGTCCGGCAGGTGTTTACCTCCTCGGATGGCAGCGAAGTGGTGGCCCTCGACGACACCAGCTTCGCCATCGATCGCCACGAGTTCATCGCCGTAATCGGCCCGTCAGGCTGCGGCAAGTCGACGTTGCTGCGGATTCTTGCCGGTCTGATTCAGCCCACCAGTGGTCATGTCAGCATTTACGGCAAGAAGCTGGACGGTCCGCGTGATGAGGTGGGCATCGTTTTCCAGAAACCAACGCTGCTGCCCTGGCTGACGATCCGCGACAACCTAACCTTTCCGATGAAGCACAAGTACGGGCGGGTCACCCAACAGGAGCGCGAGCGTGGTGAAGAGCTGCTCCAGCTGGTGGGCCTTCAGGAGTTCGGCGGCAAGCGTCCGGATGAGCTGTCTGGCGGCATGCAACAGCGCGCAGGCATCGCCCGCGCGCTGTTGCACGACCCGGAGATCCTGCTGATGGACGAGCCCTTCTCGGCGCTGGACGCCCTGACGCGCGACGAACTTAGCCTGGAGCTGCTGAACATCTGGACCCAGCGGCCGAAGACCGTGCTGTTCATCACCCACTCGATTCCCGAAGCGCTGCTGCTGGCCGACCGCATCCTGGTGATGTCAGCACGCCCGGGCCGGGTGACCGAGATCATCGATGTCGATATACCTCGACCGCGGTCGCTGGACACTCTCACGGAGCCCCGTTTCAACGAGCTCGCCAACCATATCCGTCGCAAGGTATTCAGTCGTCATGGTCTCTAAAAGCGCACTGGGCGAGCGTTTCGCCCCTGGGCTGGCACTGCTCGGTCTGCTGTTGCTCTGGGAAGCAGCCTGCCGCCTGTTGAGCCTGCCGGCATTCGTTTTGCCTTCCCCGATCGCCATCGTTGCCGCCACCTGGAAGCTCGACCCGACGATCTGGGCCGAGCACATCTTCGCCACGCTGCGGGTAACCCTGCTCGGCTACGGGCTTTCGATTCTGATCGGGATTCCGTTGGCTATCGCGCTGGCATCGTCCAGGCTGCTGTCACGCACGCTCTATCCGCTGCTGGTCATCGTGCAGTCGACGCCCATCGTCGCGGTCGCCCCGATCATCGTGGTGGTGATGGGTGCCGGTGACCTGCCGCGCGTGTTCATCACCTTTCTGATCGCCTTTTTCCCCATCGTGGTGTCGACGGTAACCGGCCTGCTGGCGACGCCACCTGAGCTGATCGAATTGTCGCGATCGCTGGGCGCCTCGCGAACCCGCGAGTTTCGCAACATCCGCCTGCCCTACGCGATTCCTCACCTGTTCTCGGCGCTGCGCATCTCCATCACGCTGGCGGTGATCGGTGCGGTGGTTGCCGAGTTCGTCGCGGCGGACAAGGGCCTGGGCTACTTCATCAATTTCTCGACCTCGATGTTCCAGGTCCCACAAGCCTTCGCGGCCTTGATGATGCTGGTCATCATCAGCCTGGTGCTGTTCCAGCTGGTCGGCCTCGCGCAACGCCTGTTCTTCACCTGGAGCCTGCCGAAAGGCGAAAGCTGAGCCTGCCTGCCAGCAGATCTAATCTCTCAATGGACATCTCACCATGCCCCTAGACGACACTGCCTTGCTGCGTAAAAGCTTCGACGTGGCGCGCCGCGCGCTGGCCGAGGGTACGCACCCCTTCGGCGCCATTCTGGTCGGCCCGGATGGCGAGACCCTGCTCGAACAGGGCAACGCATACATGCCGGACCATGACATGACCGGCCACGCCGAACGTGTACTGATGACCCGCGCCTCGACCCGCTATACGCCGGAATTCCTCTCGCGCTGCACCATGTACACCTCGGCCGAACCCTGCGCGATGTGCGCGGGCGCCGCGTACTGGGTGGGTCTGGGGCGGGTGGTGTATGGCCTTTCCGAGCGCAGCCTGAAGACCATCACCGGCAACCATCCGGAAAACCCGACGTTGGACCTGCCCTGTCGCGTGGTCTTCGAAGCGGGCCAGCGAAAGGTCGAGGTCGTCGGGCCGTTGCTTGAAGATGAAGCGGCCGCCCTGCACGACGGCATCTGGTAAGGCTCACTCAGCCAGAATCAGGCAAGCCCTCGGCAGGATCGACATAACGCCGCGTACCGTCCGCTGCTTAGCATTCATCTAACGGCGCATCCGCGCTGCCGAATGACCGAGCGAGGATCTGCGCATGTCGAACATCAACGGAAAAGTCGTACTCATTACCGGCGCCAGCAGTGGCATTGGCGAAGCCACGGCGCGCCTGCTGGCCGCTCGCGGCGCTACGGTTGTACTCGGCGCCCGCCGCGTAGAGCGGTTGGAACAGCTTGCCGCCAGCATCACCAAAGCCGGTGGCAGCGCAGCCTTTCGCGCATTGGATGTCACCAGCCGCGAGGACACCCAGGTCTTCGTCGATTTTGCCGAACAGCGCTTTGGCCGGGTCGACGTGATCATCAACAATGCCGGGGTGATGCCGCTATCACGCCTCGATGCCCTGAAAGTCGATGAGTGGGACCGGATGATCGACGTGAACATCCGCGGCGTGCTGCACGGCATCGCCGCCGCGCTACCGCTGATGCAGCGTCAGCGCTCAGGCCAGTTCATCAACATCGCCTCCATCGGCGCCTACGCAGTCAGCCCCACTGCAGCGGTCTACTGCGCGACCAAGTACGCGGTTCGCGCCATCACCGAAGGGCTGCGTCAAGAGGTCGGCGGCGACATTCGCGTCACCCTGGTCTCACCCGGTGTCACCGAATCGGAACTGGCCGAGAGCATCTCTGATGAGGGCGCACGGGCGGCCATGAACGATTTCCGTCGCATTGCCATTCCAGCCGAAGCCATCGCGCGCGCCATCGCTTATGCCGTCGAGCAGCCAGCCGATGTGGATGTGAGCGAACTGGTGGTCCGCCCGACTGCTAGCCCCTACTAGCGACACCATTATGGTTCTGCTTACCGGCAGCCCGCATTGGGCTGCTCGGCTCACGGACTCGATGTTGCCCGATGCGAGCCGGTCTGAGCCTGGATCATCAAAAGCGCCTTCTTCGCCCGCCCCACCCCGGTGCACCCAGGGGCGGCAATGCCCTTCCTGGCACCAATTCGAAGCACTGATAAGGCTCGCTGTTATCGTGAGCCGACAGCCAGCCGCCTTGTTGTTGGCTTCGCTGCGGAATCCTGACTGCCTGGCCAGCTTTTTGCTATTCACTCGGTCATGACTTCCAGCGGACGTTCCCATGCCCGATACATCCCAACCCCGCCTGCAGCTGAACGGCATCACCAAGCAATATCCAGGCTGTCTGGCCAATGACCGCATCGATCTCATCATCAATGCCGGCGAAATACACGCACTGCTCGGCGAGAACGGTGCTGGCAAAAGCACGCTGATGAAGATCATCTACGGCGTCACGCAACCCGACGCCGGGGAGATCCGCTGGGAAGGCCAACCGGTCGTCATGCGCGACCCCGCGCAGGCGCGTGAGCGCGGCATCGGGATGGTGTTCCAGCACTTCTCGCTGTTCGAAACCCTGAGCGTCGCCGAGAACGTGGCGCTGGCCCTCGGTGCAGCCGCCGGAACGCCCAAACAGCTGGAATCGAAGATCCGTGAAGTGTCCCAGCGTTATGGCATGCCACTGGAGCCGAATCGCCTGGTTCATAGCCTCTCCATCGGTGAGCGTC
Organism: Stutzerimonas tianxiuensis; assembly: GCF_053470365.1. Lineage (NCBI taxonomy): Bacteria > Pseudomonadati > Pseudomonadota > Gammaproteobacteria > Pseudomonadales > Pseudomonadaceae > Stutzerimonas > Stutzerimonas tianxiuensis. The sequence continues at coordinate 173,460 of NZ_JBPVWS010000008.1, forward strand.
AGCGGGTGGAAATCGTTCGCTGCCTGATGCAGGACATCAAACTGCTGATTCTCGACGAACCGACCTCTGTACTCACTCCACAGGAGGCCGACGACTTGTTTGCCGTGTTGCGCCGGCTGGCGGGGGAAGGCTGTAGCGTCCTGTTCATCAGCCACAAGCTGAACGAGGTGCGAGCGCTATGCGAGGCCGCAACAGTGCTGCGCGGCGGGCGTGTCTCCGGCGATTGCATACCTGCCGAATGCAGCGATCTGGACCTTGCAAGGCTGATGGTCGGCGATGCCGAGGGGCTTGAAGCGGAGTATCCGAAAGCCGTAGGCGGCACGCCTTTTTTGCAGGTCGAGTCGCTGTCCTGGCACAACGCCGATCCGTTCGGCGTGTCACTTGAACAGGTGATGCTCGAAGTCCGCGCCGGGGAAATCGTCGGTATCGCCGGTGTCGCCGGCAATGGCCAGGACGAGCTGCTCGCACTGCTCAGCGGTGAACAGCGCCTGGCGCGGGACCAAAGCGCACGCATCCGCTTTCTCGACGCTCCCGTGGCGCACCTGGCGCCGGATGCTCGGCGTCGCCTGGGGATGACCTTTGTCCCGGCCGAGCGCCTCGGTCATGGTGCGGTGCCGGCGATGAGCCTAGCTGACAACGGGCTGCTGACCGCGTTTCAACAGGAGGGAATGGTCAACCACGGACTGATTCGGCATAGCCGAGTCGAGGCATTCGCGCGGCGCATCATCGAGACCTTCGCGGTAAAGACCCCCGGCACCCATACCCCGGCGCGCAGCCTCTCCGGCGGCAACCTGCAGAAATTCATCCTCGGCCGCGAAATCCTCCAGCAACCGAAACTGCTGATCGCCGCGCACCCGACCTGGGGCGTGGATGTCGGCGCGGCCGCAGCGATTCACCGTGCGCTGATCGAGCTGCGCGACGCCGGCGCCGCCATTCTGGTGATTTCTGAAGACCTCGAAGAGCTGTTCCAGATCAGCGACCGCATCGGCGCGCTGAGCCATGGCCGCTTGTCGCCGCTGCAGCCCACCGCTGCTACCAGCGCCACGGACGTCGGCCGCTGGATGGCGGGACAGTTCGATCACCCCACGACCACAGCCGCCTGAGAATTCCATCATGTTGTTATCCCTTGAACCCCGCGGGTACGAATCGCGCCCGATGCTCTGGCTCTCGCCCGTGCTGGCGGCGCTGTTGACCTTGTCTAGCGGTGCCCTGTTGTTTGCATCACTCGGTCACCCGCCGCTGGAAACCCTGCGTGTGCTGCTGATCGACCCGGTCAGCGACCTCTACGGCGTCTCCGAACTGCTGGTCAAGGCACTGCCGATCCTGCTCTGTGCCTTGGGCTTGGCCGTGGTCTACAACGCGCGGATCTGGAACATCGGCGCGGAAGGCCAGCTGCTGATTGGCGCACTGGCAGGCAGCGCGGTGGCGGTGCATGTCATCGAGTGGGATTCGCGCTGGGCGCTGGTGCTCAGCCTGCTCGTGGGCACCCTCGGCGGTGCCGCCTGGGCGGGACTCTGTGCCTGGCTGCGCACGCAGTTCAACGCCAACGAGATCCTGACCAGCATCATGCTCAACTACATCGCGCTGAACCTGTTGCTGTTCGCCGTGCACGGCCCGCTTAAAGATCCGGAGGGTTTCAACTTTCCCGAATCGGCGATGTTCGGCGACGCCACGCGACTGCCGCAGCTGTTCGAGGATCTGCGCGTGCACGGTGGCTTCTATTTCGCATTGCTGGCGCTGGTGGTGGTGTGGGTGCTGCTGCAGAAGAGCTTTCTCGGGTTTCAGATCAAGGTGCTCGGGCTCGACAAGCGTGCTGCCGGCTTTGTCGGCTTTCGCGAGAAGCGGCTGATCTGGATCGCGCTGCTGATCAGTGGCGGCCTGGCCGGCCTGGCGGGTGTATCGGAAGTCGTCGGCCCCATAGGCCAGCTGGTGCCGCAGGTGTCGCCTGGCTACGGCTACGCCGCGATAACCGTGGCCTTTCTCGGTCGACTCAATCCCATCGGGATTGTCTTTGCCAGCCTGCTGATGGCGCTGCTTTATCTCGGTGGCGAGAATGCCCAGATGGCGGCCAACCTGCCGCAATCGATCACTCAGCTGTTTCAGGGCATGGTGCTGTTCTTTCTGCTGGCATGCGATGTGCTGATTCTCTATCGCCCGCGCCTGAAGGGCTGGAGCCGCAAGGTGCAGCCAGCAGCGCTCGAACCGGAGCCCGCCGCATGATCTCCTTGCCCCACTTTTCCGATGGTTTGCCGCTTGCAGCTCGAGGCTTGATTTGATGGATATCGATCTACTCACCAACATCTTCTACGCCATGATCAGGACTGGCACGCCGCTGCTGCTGGTGGCGCTCGGCGAGCTGGTCTGTGAAAAGTCCGGCGTTCTCAATCTCGGTCAGGAAGGCATGATGCTGTTCGGCGCAGTGGCCGGATTCATCGCCGCTTTCGCTACCGGCAATCTCTGGCTAGGCGTGGTGTTTGCCTGCCTTGGCGGCATGCTGTTGTCGCAGCTGTTCGCGTTGGTGGCGCTGGGCTTCAATGCCAATCAGGTAGCCACCGGACTGGCGCTGACCATCTTTGGCGTCGGTCTGTCCTCATTCATTGGCGCGGGCTGGGTCGGCAAACCACTGGCCGGTTTCGAGCCGATCGCGATCCCACTGCTCAGCGATATCCCGCTGATCGGGCGCATGCTGTTCGCTCAGGACTTGCTGGTCTATCTGTCATTCGCGCTGTTCACATTGGTCGCCTGGGTGCTGCTGAAAAGCCGTGTCGGGCTGATCATCCAGGCGGTTGGCGAGAATCCCGATGCCGCCAGTGCGATGGGCCTGCCGGTGCTGCGGGTGCGTGCGCTGGCCGTGCTGTTCGGCGGTGCCATGGCAGGGCTGGCGGGAGGTTACCTGTCGCTCGCCTACACGCCGATGTGGGCGGAAAACATGACCGCAGGCCGTGGCTGGATCGCCCTGGCGCTGGTGGTCTTTGCCAGCTGGCGGGTGGGACGCGTGCTGCTCGGCGCCTATCTGTTCGGCCTTGCCAGCATCCTGCATCTGGTCGCGCAGGGGATCGGTTTGTCGATCCCCGGCAACCTGCTGGCAATGCTGCCCTACGTGGCGACCATCATCGTACTGGTGCTGCTGTCGCGTGACGCCATCCGCACCCGCCTCTACGCGCCGGTGTCGCTGGGGCAACCGTGGAAAGCCGGTCATTGACCCGCGTGGAGAGCGGGACCTACGGGCCCGCTCTCCATCTGTTGCTAATACGTGGCACCAGCCCCTGCACCACTGCTGCCCCTACAGACCGAGGCCCAGACGCCGCAGCAAGGCCTTTTCGATTTCCAGGATGACCAGTACCGCCACCCCGGCCAGTACCACCACCATCCCCGTGGACAGCGATAACGCCTCGGAGGCGAACAGCGACTGCATGAACGGCGCGTAGGTGAACAGCAGCTGCAAGGCGAATACGCCAAACACCGCGACCAGCACCCGCGGCGTGCCCTTTACGCCCTGCACGGTGAAGGATGGCGCCTTCAGGTAGCGCACGCTGAACAGATAGAACACTTCCATGCAGACCAGCGTGTTGACCGCCACAGTGCGCGCCGCCTCGACCGTCGCGCCCTGCGAGAGCATCCACTGGTACATGCCGAAGATGCCGGCCAGGAACAGCGCGGAAACGAAGAAGATTCGCCAGATGACGAATCGCGACAGCATCGGTTCGTCCGGCCGTCGCGGCGGACGCTGCATCACATCCGCCTCTGTCGGCTCAAAGGCCAGCACCATCGCCAGTGCCACCGAGCTGACCATGTTGACCCACAACACCTGCACAGGCGTGATCGGCAGGGCGATGCCGAGCAGCACAGCCAGCAACAATGAAAGCGACTCGCCGCCATTGATCGGCAGCAGGAAGGTCACGGTCTTGCGCAGATTGTCGTAAACGGTACGGCCTTCTTCCACGGCATGCGCAATCGAAGCGAAGTTGTCGTCCGCCAGCACGATGGCACCGGCCTGCTTGGCCGCCTCGGTGCCCTTCATCCCCATCGCCACACCGACATCGGCTTGCTTCAGCGCCGGCGCATCGTTGACGCCATCGCCGGTCATCGCGACCACTTCGCCGTTGGCCTGCAGTGCACGCACCAGCCGCAGCTTGTGTTCCGGGCTGGCGCGGGCGAACACGCGGGCTTCGGCCACAGCCTGCCGCATGGCCGCTTCGTCCATATGCTCCAATTCAGGTCCGGTAATCGCCTTGATGTCATCACCCATGCCGAGCTGTCTGGCAATGGCGCTGGCCGTCACGCCGTGGTCGCCGGTGATCATCACCACCCGGATGCCGGCAGCGCGGCACTGCGCAACTGCGCGTATCGCCTCCTCGCGCGGTGGATCGATGATGGCGACCAGCCCCAGCAGGGTCAGCGCGTTGGCGACATCAGCGTGTTCAAGCATGTCCTTTCCGGCGGGCAGTTGGCGCCGAGCGAGCGCCAGGACCCGGCGACCGGCTTGCGCCTGCGCCTCGACCTTCGCATGCCACAGGTCCAGTTCCAGCGGCCGCTCCTCGCCATCGGCCATCATCTGGTTGGCGCACATGGCCAAAATGCGCTCCGGCGCGCCCTTGACCAACACCTCGCTGCCGCCATCAGTCGCGTGCAGCGTCGCCATGAAACGGTGCTCGGACTCGAAGGGGATCACATCCAGTCGCGGCCGATCGACATGCAGATTGGTCGGCGACAGCCCTGCTTTCATCGCCAGGGTCAGCAAGGCACCCTCGGTGGGATCACCGGCCAGGGTCCACAGCTGGTCCTTCTCGTGCAGGCTGGCGTCGTTGCACAAAGCAGCTGCTTGCATCAGTGCGCTGACCGCCGGAGAACGCGCCAGCAACGCGGCCGGTTCGACTGCCGCGCCGTCGAGCAGGAGCGCACCTTCAGGCGCGTAGCCGGCACCTTCGACTTTCAGCGACTGGCCGGCGCAGATCACCTCCTGCACCGTCATCTCGTTACGAGTGAGGGTGCCGGTCTTGTCGGAGCAGATCACCGTCACCGAACCCAGCGTTTCCACTGCGGGCAGTCGCCGAATCACCGCATTGCGGGTCGCCATCCGCTGCACGCCGATGGCAAGGGTGATGGTCATGATCGCCGGCAGCCCTTCCGGGATTGCCGCCACTGCGAGCCCCACCGCTGCAATGAACATTTCACCGGCGCCCATGCCGCGTACCAGCGTCCCGAACAGGAACAGCAGCGCGCTGGTCGCGAGAATCACCATCGTCAGAATGCGGCCGAATTCCTCCATCTTGCGCAGCAGCGGCGTGGTGCCCTGCTCGACCGATTCCAGCATGCGACCGATGCGACCGATTTCCGTGGCCGCGCCCGTGGCGACGACAACGGCGCGGGCCTGCCCCTGTGTCACCAGCGTACCGGCGTAACCCATGCAGAGACGATCACCAATGGGCGCGTCATCGGCCACCGCCTCGACCTGTTTGTCCACCGGAACGGACTCACCGGTGAGCGCTGCCTCGTCGATGCGCAGGTTGCGCGCCTGCAGCAGTCGCACGTCCGCCGGCAGGCTGTCGCCTGAGGCCAGCAGGACCACATCGCCGGGTACTAGATCTGCGGCATCGATGTCCTGTTGACGACCATCGCGCAGCACCACCGCATGTGGCGCCAGCAGGTGACGGATTGCCTGAATGGCTTTTTCCGCCTTGCCCTCCTGCACGAAACCGATGGCGACGTTGAGCACCACCACCACCAGGATCACGAAGGTATCGACCCAGTGCCCCATCAACCCGGTGACCAGCGCGGCGGCAATCAATACATAGAGCAGCACGTTGTTCAGATGGCGCAGCAACCGTTGTAAGACGCTCGCGGGCTTGGCTTCATCGAGACGGTTCGGCCCGTAGCTGGCGAGCCGCTCCTTCACCTGATCGTGAGTCAGCCCTGCGGGCGATGCTTCAAGCTCACGCAACGCCTCATCAGCCTGACAGGCGTGCCAGCAGTTGGCTCGGGTTTGCTGTTCGGGCATGGGATCCCCCTTTGTCTTGATTCGCTGGTGCCGAATGCAGCAACGCAGGTGCTTCATGAGAGCCGAATAAGGATGACCATAGCTATCGCAGGGACATGCGTTGCAACACAGAGGCAGCGGTCAAATGTCGCAGCAGCGCCCCTCGGCGCAACCGCGCCACGCTATGCTTTCTTGCCCTACCCCCTACTTTAGGAGCTCTCATGCAGAAAACCGTGCTTATCGTTGGCGCATCCCGCGGTCTGGGCCTCGGACTGGCCAAACAATTTTCCAGCGAAGGCTGGCAGGTAATTGCCACGGTTCGCAATTCGCAACAGGCCGACGCGCTCAGCCAGATTCCGCAGGTGAGTGTTGAAACCCTGGAGATGACCGATGCGACCAGCATCGAAGTGTTGGTCGAGCGGTTGGAGGGTGCACGGCTGGATGTGCTGTTCGTCAACGCTGGCGTCGCCGGCCCGCAGAACAAGCCGGCCACCCAGGCGAGCGAAGCGGAAGTCGGTCAGCTGTTTTTCACCAATGCCGTCGCCCCGCTGCGCCTGGCCGAGCATCTGCTGCCACGGGTGGATGACAAACAAGGCGTTGTGGTTTTCATGAGCTCGATCCTCGGCAGCGTCGAGACCGGTCCAGGCATGGGCATGTCGCTCTACGGTGCAAGCAAGGCCGCGCTCAATCACATGACTCGCACGTTCGTGGCGGAGTTGGGCGAGACCGGGTTGACCGTGCTGTCGATGCACCCCGGTTGGGTAAAGACCGACATGGGCGGTGAGCAGGCGCCGCTGGACGTCGAGACCAGTGCGCGCGGCATGGTCGAGCAAGTCACCAAGGCGCTAGGCAGTGGCGGCCATCGGTATCTGGACTATCAGGGAACTCCACTGCCCTGGTAAGGCCAGCAGACGCGACGCTGCCCTCTGCACCGGCACGCCTGGCCGCGGGCTCGGCGTCGCTTGAGCCCTGCCCTGGGCGCACTGACCTGGGGCACCGCATTCCATTCACGCACCACTTGCGCTCCTGCCGTACCCGCCGTCTGCCGCACTTGATCCCCTAGCGCCCGCCGTTTCGCCGATCTGTCCATCTGGTCAGCTTTTTGCAATTGGAGTGGCAGCCGCTACGGCTCTCGTCAGCACACACAGGAGCGTCATCCCTATGCATAAGAAATCACGGAGCACCTTGCTGCGCGGCCTTGCCGCCGCCATCGGCTTTACCACTGCATTGACCGCCGGGGCAGCAATCGCGGCCGATCCGCTGAAGGTCGGTTTCGTGTACGTCGGCCCGATCGGCGACCATGGCTGGACCTATCAGCACGAGATGGGCCGCCAGCATCTGGAAAAGGAGCTTGGCGAGCAGGTCGAGACCACCTTCGTGGAAAACGTGGCCGAGGGCGCCGACGCCGAGCGGGTGATCCGCAACATGGCCAAGGGTGGCTATGACCTGATCTTCACCACGTCCTTCGGCTACATGAACCCGACGCTCAAGGTCGCCAAGCAATTCCCCAAGGTGACCTTCGAACACGCCACCGGCTATAAGCAGGCCAAGAACCTCGGTACTTACCTGTCGCGCTCTTATGAAGGCCGTTACGTCGGCGGCTTCCTCGCGGCAAAGATGACCAAGAGCAAGAAGATCGGCTACATCGCCTCGTTCCCGATTCCTGAAGTCATCCGCGACATCAACGCCATTCAACTGGCGCTGGACAAGTACAACCCCGGCACCGAAATCAAGGTGGTGTGGGTGAACTCCTGGTTCGATCCGGGCAAGGAAGCCGATGCCGCCAACGCGCTGATCGACCAGGGCGTGGACGTGGTCTTCCAGCACACCGACAGCCCGGCGCCGATCCAGGCGGCCGAGCGCCGAGGCGTCTATTCGGTCGGCTACGCATCGGACATGGCCCACTTCGGTCCGAAGGCGGTGCTGACGTCCATCGTCAACGACTGGGGCCCGCACTACAGCAAGTCGGCTAAAGCGGTCATCGACGGTAGCTGGAAGCCGCAGGATTTCTGGGGCGGGTTGGCTGAAGAAACCATCAGCCTGCCGATCAGCGACCTGGTGCCGGCTGAAGTGAAAACCGAGGCGGAACAGATCATCGCCAGTATCCGCAGCGGGGCGTTCCACCCGTTCACCGGCCCGATCAAGGATCAGTCCGGCACCGTGCGCATTGCCGAAGGCGCCACCGCCAGCAACGGTGATCTGGCATCGATGGATTACTACGTAAACGGCATCAGCGCCGAGCTGCCGAAGTAAAACACGATCAGCCACAGCATCAGCCGCGCCCTCAGAGGCGCGGCCCCCGGAATTTGCCGTGCCGTCCCTCCTCACGGAGAACCGCTGGCAGAGGGCTGAGCCCTACACGGCTGCCGGTACGAGAAGACCGCAGCGATCATTCCCGGAGTCACCCATGAGCACACCACTCCCCATTATCGACATCGCGCCGCTCTATGCCTCGGACGAGGACGGCTGGCACGAGGTCGCCCGACAGATCGACTCGGCCTGCCGTGACTGGGGCTTTTTCTATATCCGCAATCATCCGATCAGCGCTGAGCGTATCGGCCAGCTGAAGGATGCGGCCGAACAGTTCTTTGCGTTGCCGGTCGAGCAAAAGCTGCAGATCGACATCACCAAAAGCAGACACCACCGCGGTTACGGCGCGATTGCGACCGAGCAACTCGATCCCGGCAAGCCCAGCGATCTTAAAGAGACCTTCGACATGGGTTTCCACATGCCGGCCGATCATCCGGACGTCCTGGCAGGCAAGCCGCTGCGCGGGCCGAATCGCCATCCCGATCTGGAAGGCTGGGAAGCGCTGTTCGAGCAGCATTATCGAGACATGCATGCGCTGGCTTGCACCCTCCTGCGCGCCGTGGCTAATGCGCTCGGCGTCGAGTCGGGCTTTTTCGATGAGCGCTTCGTCGAGCCGATCAGCGTGTTCCGCATGATCCACTATCCCCCACGCCAGACCGCAACGGCACCCGAGCAACAAGGGGCCGGCGCGCATACCGATTACGGCTGCATCACCCTGCTCTATCAGGACCAGGCTGGCGGCCTGCAGGTGCAGAATGTGCGCGGCGAATGGCTCGATGCGCCGCCTATCGAGGGGACTTTCGTGGTCAATATCGGCGACATGATGGCGCGCTGGAGCAATGACCGGTACAAGTCCACACCGCATCGGGTGATCAGCCCACTGGGCGTCGACCGTTACTCCATGCCGTTCTTCGCCGAGCCGAATCCCGACACGATCATCAGTTGCCTGTCCGGTTGCCAAAGCGAAGGCCATCCGCCCAAGTACCCGGCCACGACCTGCAGCGCCTACATGCTTTCGCGTTTCGCCGAGACCTATGCCTATCGGCGCGAGGCCTCAGCCGCAGCCGCAGCGACATGAGCTGCTCACACGCGCGAGGCGGAAAGAACCGTATCCGTGTCAGCATCGCTGCTCTAGAGGCGCACCAGGGAGAACGGGGGGCGAATCGCTCGCCCTCCGCTCAACCCAACCTGACCATACTCAGCCGCGCAGAGGCGCCTTGCGAACCGGCGCGCAATTGGCCACGTAATAGGCGGCCGTGCTGCGCGGCAATGGTTCACGTCCACGAATCCGGTCGGCGATCTTCTCGGCGATCATGATGGTGGTGGCGTTGAGGTTGCCGGTGATGATCTGCGGCATGATCGACGCATCCACCACGCGCAGGGCTTCCACGCCGTGGACACGCCCCTGACCATCAACCACTGCCATCTCGTCCGTGCCCATCTTGCAGGAACAGGATGGGTGATAGGCGGTCTCGGCATGCTCGCGGACGAAAGCGTCCAGATCCGCATCACTCTGGGCTTCCACGCCCGGGCTCAATTCCTTGCCACGGAAGGGGTCGAGCGCCGGCTGGTTGATGATCTCGCGCGTCAGGCGGATGCCATCGCGAAACTCCTGCCAGTCCTGATCATGAGCCATGTAGTTGAAGAGGATGCTTGGATCGACGTGAGGATCGGTCGAACGGATCTGAATCCGCCCGCGACTCGGTGAGCGCATCGAACCCACATGGGCCTGAAAGCTATGGCCGTCGTGTGCATTACTGCCGTTGTAGCTGACCGCCACTGGCAGGAAGTGGAACTGGATGTTCGGCCATTCGAACGCCTCGCGACTGCGAATGAAGCCCCCGGCTTCGAACTGGTTGCTGGCACCGATACCGGAGCCGAGAAAAAGCCACTCGGCGCCAATGGCCGGCTGGTTCCACCATTTGAGGGCGGGATACAGCGAAACCGGCTGCTTGCACTCGTACTGCAGGTACATTTCCAGGTGATCCTGCAGATTCTGGCCGACGCCAGGCAAGTCGTGAACCACTTCAATCCCGAGCCCCTTGAGCAACGACGCTGGACCGACGCCGGAGCGCTGCAGCACTTGAGGTGAAGCAATGGCCCCGCCGCACAGCAACACTTCACGACGAGCCTGAGCGACGGTGGCTTGTTCGCGGCCACGCAGGTACTTCACACCTACGGCGCGCTTGTTCTCGAAGAGCACGCGGTCGGTGACGGCATGGGTGACGATGGTCAGGTTCGGGCGGTCCTTGGCTTGGTCAAGGTAACCACGCGCCGTACTGGCGCGACGGCCATTGGGCGTGACAGTGCGGTCCATGGGCCCGAAGCCTTCCTGCTGGTAACCGTTGAGGTCCTCGGTCTGCGGATAGCCAGCCTGCACGCCCGCCTCGACCATCGCCTGGAACAGGACGTTGTTGCCGGCCTTGGGCGTCGTGACGCTGACCGGGCCGTCGCCGCCGTGGTAGTCGTTGGCGCCGATGTCGCGGGTTTCAGCCTTGCGGAAGTACGGCAGGCAGTCCAGATAGGTCCAGTCCTCCAGACCCGGCATGGTCGCCCAGTTGTCGTAGTCCAGGGCGTTGCCACGGATGTAGCACATGCCGTTGATCAACGATGATCCGCCCAACCCCTTGCCGCGCCCGCAATCCATGCGCCGATTGTTCATGTGGGGTTCTGGGTCGGTCTTGTAGGCCCAGTTGTAGCGCGTGCCTTGCAGCGGATAAGCGAGTGCTGCCGGCATCTGAGTGCGGAAATCGAGGCGGTAGTCAGGCCCGCCCGCCTCCAGCAGCAGAACGCTGACATCCGAGTCCTCCGTCAGGCGTGCAGCCAGGGTATTACCCGCAGAGCCGGCACCAATGATGATGTAGTCGTATTCCATGAATCCTCCTGTCGCGTTGGCGAGCGCCGCCCTGCGCTCGCCTCGGCCTGCTCGCTTAGAAAACCGACGCGAAGTCGCCCAGTTCAACCTGTACCGATTTCAATCGCGTGTAATGCGACAAAGAGGAGATACCGTTTTCGCGGCCGATCCCGGACTGCTTGTAACCGCCGACGGGCATCTGTGCGGCTGACTCACCCCAGGTATTGATCCAGCAGATTCCGGCTTCCATCTGATGGATGATCCGATGCGCGCGCACCAGATCCCGCGTGACCACACCGGCGGCCAGACCGTAGTCGCTGTCGTTGGCACGACGCACGGCTTCGTCTTCGTCGTCGTAGGCCAGGAGGCTCAGCACCGGGCCGAAGATCTCTTCACGGGCGATGATCATGTCATCGGTGCAGTCGCTGAAGATGGTCGGCTCGATGTAGGCGCCACGGCCGAAATCGCCGCTGGTGGCGCGTTCACCACCACAGAGCAGGCGCGCACCTTGCGACTTGCCCTTGGCGATATAGCCGAGCACGTTTTGCATGTGGGCGAAGCTGACCATGGGGCCGAATGTGGTCTGCTCGTCCTGCGGGTCGCCCATGCGGATGCGCTTGACCCGCTCGAGCAGCTTCGCTTCGAACTCGCTCAACAGCGAGCGCGGCACGAACACGCGGGTGCCGTTGGTGCAGACCTGACCGGAGCTGAAGAAGTTGGCCATGACAGTGATATCCGCGGCGCGATCCAGATCGGCGTCATCGCAGACAATCAACGGCGACTTCCCGCCCAGCTCCATGGTCACGTCTTTGAGTGAAGAGCTGGCGGCGCTGGCCATGACCTTCTTGCCAGTCGCGACACCGCCGGTAAAGGACACCTTGGCGATGCGCGGATGCTCGGTGAGCAAGGCGCCAATTTCGGCACCGGTGCCGGTCAGCACGTTGAACACACCGGCGGGCAAACCGGCTTCGGTGAAGATTTCGGCGAGCTTCAGCGCGCTCAGCGAAGTCACTTCGCTCGGCTTGAAGATCATCGCGTTGCCCGCGGCCAGTGCCGGGGCGGCCTTCCAAAGGGCGATCTGGATCGGGTAGTTCCACGCGCCGATCCCTGCTACCACGCCCAGCGGCTCACGGCGGGTATAGACGAAGCTGGTGTCGCGCAATGGGATCTGCTCGCCTTCGATGGTCGGCGCCAGGCCTGCGTAGTACTCGAGCACATCGGCGCCGGTGACGATATCGACGCTGCGGGTTTCCATCAGTGGCTTGCCGGTGTCGAGGGTTTCCAGCAACGCCAGCTCATCATTGCGCTCGCGCAGAATGTCGACCGCCTTGCGCAGCACCCGCGAGCGCTCCATGCCGGTCAGTGCGGCCCAGACCTTTTGGCCTTTCTCCGCGCTGACAACCGCTCGCTCAAGGTCAGCACGCGATGCCTGGGCCACTTCGGCAAGCACTTCGCCGTTGGCCGGATTGATGCTCTCGAACACCTGTCCACCGCTGGCCTCGACATAGGTGCCATCGATATAGAGTTGTTGCCGTGGATAACGGGCCATGATTTACCTCTTCGAATGTCCGAGTGGCAACGGCCGGATAAGCCGCTGCCACATTTCAGATGCCCACGACGAACCTGTAGGTTCGCCGTGATCGCGGTCAGGTGGCGCTTGTGGTGCCGGGTTCGGACGAGCCGTCCGCCAGGCTGCCTTTCTCGCGCTGCAGATGCAGGAACTGCATGTGGTGCTCGTAGTGATCGAGGATGTCTTCGATCAGCTGACGCTTCGAGTAGCCCATCAGGTCGTAACCCAGGCTGCCCTGACGCAGGTGTACCTCAAGCCGGTAATAGTGCGCACTGCTGCTGGAGGTGCGCACCGCAAAAGACGGCATGGAGCTGCGAACGGGCCAGATCTGGTAGGTGAAGTCCATCTCGCTGCCGAGATTCACGTTGAGGATCAGGTGCTCGTTGCCGGGCTCGCCTTCGACAATCTCCACCGGTACGCCCTTCTCGCCGAGCGCCTTCTGGATTTCTTCCATGGCCGGACGACATGTCTCCTTGAGGTAGCGGCGAATTTGCGACTGGCTCGGGAAGCTCATCGCCCGCGAGAGCCGCTGACTCCAGTTCATGTGGGCATGCTCGAGCGTCGCACGGCCGGACAGCTGGCCGGAGAGGCTCTTCTGGTAACTGTCCGCCATCACGCCTTCAACGTGCAGCGCCTTGAACAGGCCGACCATCATGAACAAGAGCACAATGGAGAACGGCAGTCCCATGATCACCACGGTGCCTTGCAGTGCGCTCAGCCCGCCGGCAATCAGCAGCGCCAGGGTCAGCACGCCGATGATCGCGGCCCAGAGTATGCGCATCCAGACCGGCGCATCGCTGTTCGCGTCCCGGAGAATCGAGGTGAAGTTGGACAGCACCAGCGAACCCGAGTCCCCCGAGGTCACAAAGAACACAATCGCGAGCACGGTGGCGACCGATGTCGTCAGGCCAGCCCAGGGCAAGCTCTGCAAAAACAGGTAGATCGAGGAGCCAGGATTGCTGACAGCCTGCGCGCCAAACTCGACGGCACCGTTCATGACCAGGTCGATGGCGCTGTTACCCATGATCGACATCCACGCCATCATGAAGGCCAGCGGCAGCAGCAAAGTGCCAACCACGAACTCGCGGATGGTACGGCCTCGCGAGATGCGCGCCAGGAACAGCCCTACGAACGGCCCCCACGCGATCCACCAGGCCCAGAAGAATACCGTCCAGGCATTCAGCCAGTCGGTCGGCTGGTCGTAGGCATAGGTGTCGAACGACAGGCTGATGAAGTTGGAAAAGTAGTCGCCGATGTTCATCACCAGCGCGTTGAGCAGGAAGGTGGTCTTGCCGGCGAACAACACGAACAGCAGCAGCAATACCGCGAGCAGCATGTTGAATTCGGAAAGTCGGCGGATGCCCCGCTCCACCCCGGTCGCCGCCGATATCGCCGAAAACACGACAATCAGCACGACCAGCACCCCCTGAGTCAGCGTGCTCTCAGGCACCCCGAAAATGTAATTCAGGCCGAAATTGAGCTGAATGATGCCAATGCCCAGGCTCGTGGCGATACCAAACACCGTGCCCAACACGGCGGCCGTGTCGACTGTATGCCCGATGGGTCCGTAAATGCCTTTGCCAAAGATGGGGTACAGCGACGAGCGGATCGAAAGAGGAAGCCCTTGGCGAAAACTGAAGTACGCCAGCGACATGCCCACAAGGGTATAGACGCCCCAACCAGACAGCCCCCAGTGCAGGAAGGTCAGCTCCATCGCGTGCCGGGCTGCCTGCGCGGTGCCGCCTACGCCTACCGGCGGCTCCAGATATTGGGTGATGGGCTCAGCGATACAGAAGAACAGCAAGTCGATGCCGATACCGGCGGAGAACAACATCGCCGCCCAGGTCACGACATTGAATTCCGGTTTCGAGTGGTCAGGGCCTAGCCTGATCTTGCCGTAACGCGAGGTCGCAATGACGATTACGAACAGCAAGTACACCAGCACGGCCAGGAAGTAGAACCAGCCAAAGGTGTTCGAAATCCAGCCTAAAACGGTATTGATGACCGTCAGGGAAGGCTCCGTGAAGAACATCGTCCAGATCGCAAACACTACGATGGCTACCGCCGAACTGTAGAAAACGACCGGGTTGATGCGATCCCGTGTTGAGTCGGTGTGATTGGGTGAGAGCTCAGCCTCGTTCATCAGTTCTATCTCCGGAACTTGTTCTGGCTTTTAGGACATCGCGAAGCGACGAATGCGGCTGCCACGTTTCGCGACTGCCAAAGCGGCTGCACTGCTGCTGCCTGATGCGGGCGACGTCAGGGGCGACGTGCCAAAAACCGCCGTATAGCTCTGGCGAGCACGGCGCTGGAAAGGGATAAAGCGTAGAGCCGTAAAACAAACCTAGCCTATGTTCGAAAAAGGGCGCGCATCCTACACGAATTTTCCAAACGCTGCATCTCCCGACCGCCTCCGCGCGAGGGAGGTTCGACTGCTAAAGAACGCATCTGTGGGGTCTAGCGCTGATTGGATCGATGTTGAAGTCCGGGTGCATGGCGCGAGCCGTTACCGCAACGAGTAAGATGGCAGGCTCCGCGCCTGGATGGTCAGCATGTCTTACTCCGTTACCCCAATCGGCTTCGTGCACTCCTGTTTCAAAGAGAAGTTCGCGATTCCGCGCCAGCCGCAGCTGGCGCCGGCTGCTCGCGGCGTGCTGGAGCTGGTCGCACCGTTCGACCAGCCCCATGCGCTGGAGGGCCTGGAACAGGTGAGCCATGTTTGGCTACTGTTTCTTTTTCATCAGGCGCTGGAGACTGAACCCCGGCTACGGGTGCGCCCGCCAAGACTGGGCGGCAATCGGATGGTTGGCGTTTTCGCCACACGTGCGACACACAGGCCCAACGGCATTGGGCAGTCGGTGGTAAAGCTCGACCGAATCGAGCCAGGACGCCTGCATCTATCAGGTATCGATCTGCTCGACGGGACGCCGGTACTGGACATAAAGCCTTACGTCCCCTACGCCGACGTGGTCAGCGATGCCCGTAACGGCCTGGCCGAGGACGCGCCCAGTCTCATCGCCGTGCACTGGACCGAATCCAGCCTGCAGCAAGCGCAGGGCGAAGCGGCAAGACTGGGCGAACCTCTGCAAGCCCTGATCGAGCAATGCCTGGCGCAAGACCCGAGACCGGCCTACCAGACCCCGGCTCCAGAACGCCGTTACGGTACCCGCCTGTGGGACGTTGAAGTTCGCTGGCATTACCCCGACCCGTCGAGCATAACTGTATTGGAAGTGACACGAGCGGCCAGCTAGGCTGAGCTGAACGCGCGGAAAACCGCTCAGGAACGCCCTGCGTAGCGGCTCGAGCAGTTGCCTCTCCAGCCCGGCGCACACGACAGGTGACCGTCATGCCCACATTCGTCGGTATCTACATTTACCCCGACGTCGAGGTGCTCGACTTTACCGGGCCCTACGAGGTGTTCAGTACCGCGACGCGATTGGCGTTGCGCAACGGTCAGCCACCGCCCTTCTCGACCTCGACCATCGCTGCACGCAAGGGCCTGGTTCGCGCCAGGGCCGGGCTGGTGGTGCAACCCAACTACAACTTTGCCAACCATCCGCCCATCGATCTGCTAATCATTCCGGGCGGCGTGGTTACGAGCGAACTGGAAAACCCCGAGGTGGTGCGATGGATCGAGAAAGCCGCCGCGCAAGCCGGCCTCACCGCCTCGGTATGCACCGGCGCCTTCATGCTGGCAAAAGCCAACGTGCTGTACGCGCACAAGGTGACCACGCACTGGGAAGACGTCAGCGAGCTGAAAGCAATGTTTCCGTTGCTGAAGGTGGTCGAAGGCTGTCGCTGGGTGGACACCGGCCGCTACGTGACCTCGGCCGGCATCTCTGCCGGTATCGACATGAGCCTGCATCTGGTCGAGCGAATCGCTGGCCGAGAGCTGGCCGAAGCCACCGCCCGGCAGATGGATTTCGATTGGCGTAAAAACAACTGACCCACAGCGACGCCACATCGTCCACGGGTCTTTACACTACTTGGGCGACGGCGTAAGCAGCAGCCGCTGGGTGCCGTAGACCTTGTCCAGATTCTCGGATTTGAACGGGAAGCTCATATAGCCGCCCTTCAACCAGGCCTCGATGCCGTCTGCGTAGTGGGGGCTGGCCGGGTTGCCGGACTGACCCGTACTGTTGAGGCCGATCATGGGCTCGTCACGGCCGAAGTCGACAATGATCCGCATTGCCGGAATCAGCCAGGTATCGAAATTGTCGCCCCAGCGGTAGGCCGATACGTTCAATGTGCTGTGATCACCACCAGCCGGGGCCGGGCCACGGTCCAGATAGCCGCTGATCGCGTTGATGCCGGCGCGCTGGCTGGTCGACATGTAGGGCGCCAGTTGCGTAGTGCCGGTCTTCCAGGTGTAGGTATGCAGCTGCCCCCATTGCCATGCATTCCGGTCAGTACCAAGGGCAGCTTCCATGCGAACGACCGAAGCGGCAAGCGAACGCGCCAGAATGGCAGGCTTGTCTTCTTTGCCCGGTGTACCGATGTCGTCCCAGAAAGGGCTGTCGTCGCGGCTGAGCAGATGATCTGCCTGCGCCGAATAGGAGGCGTTTGCGGTTTCGACCAGCGCCTTCCATGCAGCACTGCTGTCTGGCCCTAGCTCGTCGAGAAAAGTCTGGCGCGCCGTTTCCATCAGGAACGCTTCATACAGCGCGGCGTCCGCCGAGCCGGCGGCCAGCCTGCCATCGAAGCGCAAAAGTGTCGAAAGCGCCTCACGTGCCCGGCGCCGATCCGGCTCGCCCAGTGCGTCGATGGAGGCTTTCAGCGGCTCTGCCATTCCCGGTGCCTGCAGCATGGTCTGCAGCTTGGCAGCAAAGGTCGTGGTCTGATCGTATTGCATCGCGATCACGCTGCGAGTGTCCTGCTTGCCTTGCCCAAGCAGAGCGGCCATGCGCTCGGCACGATCCGGGTAGTACCAGGAATTGGAAAGCTGCATGCCGTAGCCCTTGGGTACTGTGCGCTGATTGGCAGTACCCAGCCAGCCCTGCACCGGGTCCTGGTCGTAGGGATGCAACATCGGATCAGCATAACCATCCCAGTCATAACGCCCTTCCCAACCGGGCGACGGGACCAGGCCCAAGCCCTCGCGACGGTTGGGATAGCGCCCGGTGACCTGCCAGCCGGTACTTTGCTGGTCAGCAAACACAATGTTCAGCGCCATTGCACGGATGTCACGAGTCGCCTCGAACGCCTGATCAACGGATTGCGCACGGGTCAGGTCGAAAAATGCGTCCAGCGACTGATCCGCTTCGAACTGGTTGGTTTTCAGGGCCAGCCCGTAGCCACTGCTCAACTGCAGCGGCTGCAACGGGTGTTTGCGCTCGCCTAGAGCGCTGTTGAGCAGCGGGCCGTTGCGTGTCTCGTAGATCGTTTCACGAACTGGGCGTGCGCCCTTGATAAAGAAGGTCTCGTTTCGCTCGCGCGCCGGCACCCACTTGCCATCGGCCAGATAGAGCAAGCGGCCGCCCTCGCGCCGCACCTGTTCAAGAAACAGATCTTGGGTATCGCCCATGACCATGGTCATGCCCCAACCCAGCTTGCCGTTGAAACCGGCGACCACGGCCGGCACGCCGGCAATCGTCACGCCTGCAGCCTGGAATTTCGGCGAGCGAATCTGCACGAAGTTCCAATACGACGGCATCGACAGCGGCAGGTGAGTGTCGTTGGCCAGGATCGGTTTGCCGCTGCGCGTATTGCTGCCGGAAACGGCCCAGTTATTCGAAGCGGCAACGCCCAGCATGTTGAGCGATGCCACTTGAGTGGCAGCGCTATCGAGCGCTGCAAGCCCAGCGATAGCGCCACTGAGCTTCAAGCCTTTGAGCTTGTCGACTTCCTCGAATGGCAACGCCTCATCCGGATAGGTGGGCAGCAGCCAGGCGACCTTATCCGCACCGACTTTCTGCGCCATGACCAGCGATGCGATTTCTTCCTGAAGATTAACCGCCAGGCCGAAGTTCAACAGACAGAACACCAGCGCCGAATCTTCAGCCTTCCAGTATTCGGGGGTATAGCCCGTGGCGGCCAGATCCATCGGCAACTTGTCGCGATGGCGGAACAAGTAGGCGTTAACGCCCCTGGCATACACCTCGAAGAAGCGTTTCATCCGAGGCGAGCTGTCCCGGTACAGCCCCGCTGCGCTCTGCCGAAGATTCACGGCACGCATGAAGCGGTCTACTTCAAGTACGCCAGGACCGGCCATTTCAGCCAGGCGCCCTTCGGCCATAAGCCGCATGCTGACCATCTGGCTCAGGCGGTCGGTGGCATGCACATAACCCAACCCGAACAGCGCGTCGTGAAAGTTCGCCGTTTCGATCAACGGCATTCCCAACGTATTGCGACGGATGCTCACACTCTTGTCCAGACCGGTAATCGCCTGGACGCCACTAGCAGGCGGCAAGCTGTCGCTATAGCGACTGTCCAGATAGGCCTGGCAGCCGCTGAGGGCTCCACCTACAAGTGCGGCGCCCAAGAACAGGCGAACCAGAGAAAACGGCAGACGCAATGGCATCAACGGCTCCTTGCAGGCAGGGCAGTACGAGTATGAAAAGGATGTGATCAGCCGTCGCGGTCAGGCGGCTTGGTGATTCTTCGGCAGTGCTTCATCGAGCAACCAGCGGGCGGAGCGGCGCGCCTCGGCCTTGTGCTGCAGTTCGAGCGCGCTGAAGCGGGCTTCATGATGGCGACGCTCGGAGCGATCCAGCGCTTTCCAGGCGTCATGCGTCGGCACCTGCGCGGTCTCAGCGAAGAGCACCTGGAAAACCTGGCAGCGCGGATCCTGGCCTAGCGTGGAGTCGTAGTTGTCCAGCAGCACCTTGATCCGGATCGCGCCTTCGATCAACGGCACCTGCTCGTCAAGCAAGCTACCGGCCAGTACGCGCAGATCCGCCGCAAGCGCTGCATGCTGCTGCGCCTGCATTTCCGCCAGCTGCTGCTCCCTACGCCACACCTTGCGCCATAGATGCAGGGCGTATCCCGCCAGGGCCACGATCAGCAGCAGGCCAGCTATGAGCAACAGTGTGTTGATGGGAGTCATGCGCGGATCAGGCTCCGTGGCACTTCTTGAACTTCTTTTCGCTACCGCAGGGGCAAGGATCGTTCCGACCAACATCCTTCAGCGGATTGCGCACCGGGTCGTGGCTGTGATTGCAATGCGGGCCGTGAACATGACCATGATCGTGGTGTGCGTGGTCGTGGTCGTGGTCGTGATTGCAATCGGGACCGTGCACGTGGGTTTCGTGGTTCATCGGTACTACTACTCCGGGATAAAGTTGCCAGGGATTATCTCGCCATTGGTGGAGATGTGCACGCGCCGCCCGAGCATCAGGCCCGTTTTCAACTCACCATCCAGACGATAGGCAATGGGACGGTCCGGTTTTTCCAGCAAGCGAACAATGTATTTCATGTGCCGCCAGAGATTGGTATGGATCGGCACCTCGTAATACTCGAAGCCGTTTCCAGCCACAGTTGTCCAGCCACTGGACTCACCGCTCGCCAGCTCGATGTCGTTGAGGTGCACTTTATAGACCAGGCCGCGAACAGGAAGGCTTTGTTCGTTGGGATTGTCGATGCGAAAGCGCAGCATGAACTCCTGCTCGAGCAGCCTGGCCTTGATGATTTCAACGTTTTTGAGTTGAACGCGAGGATCCCGGAAATCACTGCTGAACCAAGTTGAACAGCCTGCAAGGCCGGCCAGCAGACTCAACAACATCACCGTTCTGGATATTCTTCTTATAGGTGCGTGGCAAAGCATTCCGGTACTCCAAAGGACGGCCAAGTGTAGCAAGCAGCGGATCGCCCGCAATGGGTGTTGGACGAAAATAGCAGCGATACGCTACGTCTTTACTACCGTTCTTTTTGAGTCCGCCAGCCCATCGCGCCAGTTCAGCCTGCGCACACTCGCTCGCCAAGGCAGCACGCACATCCTTGTACTCAACCCACCAGCGCGCGTGCCAGTACCGTACGTACCTTGACGATCCCTTCAGCCAGCGCGGCCTCGATATCGGCCATGGTGATTATCCCACTGGCCTTTCCAGCAGCAGGATTAACGACCAGTGCCAGACAGGCATATGGAAGCTCCAGCTCACGCGCCAATACTGCTTCCGGCATACCGGTCATCCCGACGATATCGCAACCATCGCGCTCCATCCTGGCGATTTCGGCAACCGTTTCTAGCCGCGGCCCCTGAGTGCAGCCATACACGCCATGGCTGCTGAACAGATAACTCTCAGCTGCCAGACCGCCTATCAGGCGCTGACGCAGGCGTTCGTTATAGGGATAGCTGAAATCGACATGGGTGACATGCTCGATGTCGCCCTCGAAGAATGTGTGCTCACGGCCATAGGTGTAATCGATGAGCTGGTGAGGCACACAGAGATGGCCGGCACCCATGGCTGGATGAATGCCACCAACAGCGTTCACTGCGATGATCGACTCTGCGCCCGCGCGTTTCAGAGCCCACAGATTGGCGCGGTAGTTCACCTGATGTGGCGGAACCCGGTGAGGGTGCCCGTGCCGGGCGAGAAATAGCACTTCATGACCGGCATAGTCGCCACGCAGAATATCGGCCGACGGCGGACCGTACGGCGTCTCGGCGGGAACAGCTTCACGCAGGGTCAGCCCCGGCAGCTCTGTAAGCCCGGTGCCGCCAATAATGGCATGGACAGTCATCTATGTTCCTTGGTCAAGCAATCAGCTCAGCGGCTCTGAGCGCAGCAATGGAGGCCTGCCAGCGTGGGTCCTGTTTATACTCCGACGAGTCGGCCGCGCGGCTGCGCATCTTGCCTAAGACCGCGGATGGCCGCACTCCAAGCCGCTGCAGCGCCGACAGCGCCAACTCCGCGGCGCCTCGATCGTTGCATACCAGCCCCATGTCGCAACCCGCTGACAGCGCTGCTTCTATCCGGCTCGCGGCATCACCGGCCACATGCGCCCCGGCCATCGACAGGTCATCACTGAAGATCACGCCGCGAAAACCCAACTCGCCGCGCAGGACATCCTGTAACCAGCGCCGAGAAAACCCAGCGGGCCTGTCGTCGACCTGCGGATAGATCACATGGGCTGGCATTACAGCGTCAAGCTTGTCCGCCAACCTGTAGAACGGAACAAGATCCTGACCGCGAAGCTCATCCAGTCCGCGTTCGTCGACCGGTATCGCCACATGGGAATCTGCCTCGGCCCAGCCATGACCGGGGAAGTGCTTACCAGTGGCGGCCATTCCGGCACTGTGCATGCCGTTGATGAAAGCATCTGCAAGCTCACTGGCGCGTAGCGGATCTCCCTCGAAAGCACGCGAGCCCACCACCGCGCTGCGCTGATAATCAAGGTCCAGCACAGGCGCGAAACTGAAATCGAGTCCAACGGCGAGCACCTCGGTCGCCATGATCCAGCCACAGGCTTCTGCCAATTCAACGGCATTGGCATGCGAGGCAAACTCTCGCATCGCCGGTAGCCGGACGAAATCACGCCGCAGCCGCTGGACACGCCCGCCCTCCTGATCGACCGCGAGCAAGAGGTCAGGCCGCACCGCTCGAATGGCGCGGCAAAGGGCCTCGACCTGACGCGGATTTTCGATGTTGCGGGCAAATAAAATTAGCCCACCGACTTCCGGCTGGCGTAATAACTGGCGATCCTCGGCAGTGAGCCAGGTACCAGCGACGTCCAGCATCAAAGAGCCTTGCATGTTAGTCAGCGAATCCTTAATTGATCGTTGCGCTCGACCATTCCGGACATGCCGCTTCGCCGATGTGCACGGCACAACCAGCGGGCACACGAGGAAACAGATCGAGCAGGTCGGCATTGCGCATTCTGATACAGCCATGCGAACGCGGTATGCCCATTGGCTCAGAGTCAGGCGTGCCATGCAGATAGATATAGCGACGGAAGGTATCCACCGAGCCCATCCGGTTATAGCCAGGCTCGCAGCCGCTTAGCCAGAGAATTCGGGTCAGAATCCAGTCACGGCCAGGAAACTGGTCATGCATGTCGGCATTCCAAACCTCGCCGGTCCAGCGTCGTCCACGCAACACGGCGCCCAAAGGCAGGCCCTCACCAATCCGCGCACGCACCCGGTGGCGACCCCGGGGCGTACAGCCAGAGCCATTACGCTCGCCTGCCCCATTAAGCGCAGTCGAAACTGGCAACCGGAGCCGCAGGCGGGAACCGGTAAAACCGTAAAGCATCTGGTCAGCGATCGAGACGTGAAGAAAATCGAGGTCAGTCATGGGCGGCTAGCTTAGCTGATCGCGCCCCGAGGATGCACCCTAGCCCTTAGCTGGCATAGCCAGCGCGTTACGCCGGGCAATCGGATGGGCCTGAGCCAGCCCAGGATCAGCCACACCGGAATCGGCCCGCATGCCGGCCGCGAGGAACGGCACCATCATGCGCATGACCTGCTCGATTGACGTCCTGGCGCCAAAGTCGTTCTCGGCAATGGCCCGTAGAGCCTTGATGCCGGACATGCTGAATGCCGCAGCGCCAAGCATGAAGTGCACACGCCAGAACAACTCAATGGGTGGGATCGACGGAGCGGCCTCGTGGACTCGATGCATATAGCGGCGGAACACCTTGCCGTACATGTCTTCCAGGTAACGACGCAGATGGCCCTGGCTCTGACTGAACGAAAGCCCCAGCAGGCGCATAAAAATGGACAGATCGTCGCCACTGCGTGGCGTCACCGCCAGTGCCTGCTCAACTAGAATCTCAAGCAACTCCTCGAGACTTTCTTTTCTGTCGGACTGGGCCTCACGCCTGTCGAGCTCACGTTCGAGGCTCAAGCAGAACGGACCCAGAAAACGCGAGAAAACCGCTTGAATAAGAGCTTTTTTCGAGCCGAAGTGATAATTCACCGCGGCCAGGTTGACGCCGGCTTTGCTGGTGATCAGACGCAGCGACGTCTCGGCGAACCCCTTCTCAGCGAATAGCTGCTCCGCCGCATCCAGAATACGCTCGACTGTTTCAGACTGCGCCATGCTTCTCCCCCGACAAACATCTGTTTGAAACTTACGTTTCAACCTACCCCAAGTCAACCAACATAGCGCCAAATAACTCTGGCGACCGGTTCAAAGCGCATTCAAAGATAGCCTGCGGCTGCTTCAAACAACGATTGCCAAGCATCCAGCACTGTATATAATCCCAGTCACTGTATAAAAGAACAGAGGCCCTTTGATGATCAAGCTGACCCCACGCCAGTCGGAAATTCTCGCCTTCATCAAGCGCTGCCTTGAGGACAACGGCTATCCGCCGACGCGTGCCGAGATCGCTCAAGAGCTGGGTTTCAAGTCGCCCAATGCCGCAGAGGAGCACCTCAAGGCCTTGGCTCGCAAAGGAGCCATTGAGATGACGCCCGGCGCCTCCCGCGGGATACGTATTCCAGGGTTCGAACCGGCTACTGAGGAAAATGGACTTCCAGTAATCGGCCGGGTGGCCGCCGGGGCGCCAATTCTCGCACAGCAGCATGTCGAAGAATCTTGCCAGATCAATCCTTCATTTTTTCAGCCGAAGGCTGATTACCTGCTGCGTGTACACGGTATGAGCATGAAGGATGTCGGCATCTTCGATGGTGATCTGTTGGCGGTCCATACCACGCGTGAAGCGCGTAACGGACAGATTGTCGTGGCCAGAATCGAGGACGAAGTAACCGTTAAGCGTTTCAAGCGCGAAGGCAGCAAGGTCTGGCTGCTCGCTGAAAACCCCGAGTTTGCGCCTATTGAAGTTGATCTCGAGCAGCAAGAGCTTGTTATCGAAGGTTTGAGCGTCGGCGTAATACGCCGCTAAGGAGAGGTTCATGCAGTACCATCCCCAACCCACCGCAGGCAAACCACCGCAGCTTTCCTTGTTCGAAGGGCTGATCGCGCATCGCCTGACGCCCTTCGGCGAGGTAGCGCGCGCCCCGCAGCCCGCGGATGACTGCCTTAGCGAAATGACCCTTACCGGTAGCGGGGATCACTGCCGCCAGTTGCTGGCTCCAATGCTGCGCGAGCTCAGTGAGGCGGCTGATACGCGCTGGCTCACACTGATTGCTCCACCGGTATCACTTTCACAGAATTGGCTGCGAGAAAACGGCCTGAATCGTGACCGTATCCTGTTGCTGCAGGCGCGTGAAAGTCAGACTGCGCTTGAGCTGGCGTGCAAGGCATTGGTGTCAGGCTGCAGCCACACGGTGATTACCTGGTTCCCACGCCTCGACAAGGCGTCCCGGCTGAAACTTCGGGTGGCGGCCGCTCAGGGTAATGCGCAAAGTTTGAACATACGTCTGGGTAGCTGATACGTCCCAGCCATTCGGCATAAGGATGTGCCGAAGCCCGCCCGCAGCCGTAAAGCAGTCCAAGCATTCCACCTCTCAATGCAATACCCGCGAGCCCTCTTCCTCCCGCTCGAAATCACCCTCTGACACCCGCCCCGCCATTTGCACGCCAATGTTGAACATTGCCTTGGCGATTTCGACGTGCTGCCCCTGCAGGAACGCCTTGGCATCGTCAGAAAAATCCAGCGTGACCAGTACGCCTTCGTCCTCGGCGCGACGCAGCACAATGCTGCCGTCGGGTAGCTCGACGATTTCCAGAAAAGACGTTGGCATGATCATGCTCCCGTTCAAACGGCGCATTGTAACAGCCACCCGGCCTGCGGGCAGCTTTTGGGTTTCGCTGCCGAGACACATTGCTGAATTTTCAGACACTCTCGCCCAGACAGAAAGCAGATGCGCAGCAACGCGGCCAGCCGTTAGGATGGCGGTCTACCGTGGACCGGACCGCTGGATGACCATCAAAACCTTGCTATTGACGGCCCTGGCCATGCTTGCATTCGCTGGCAACTCACTGCTTTGTCGCGCGGCACTTCGCGACAGCCAGATCGATCCGGCCAGTTTTACTGCACTGCGTTTATTTGCCGGAGCAGTGGTGTTGTGGCTTTTGCTGTGCCTGAGAAGACGATCTTCGTCGACCTCCGGTAGCTGGCGAGGCGCCTTGGCACTCTTCGCCTATGCAGCCTCCTTTTCCTATGCCTACCTCAACCTTGACGCAGGCGCCGGCGCGCTGCTGCTGTTCGGGGCTGTGCAGTTGAGCATGATCGCCTGGGGGATGCTTCACGGTGAGCGATTGCATTGGGGGCAGAGTGCCGGAATGCTTATGGCAGGCGCTGGCCTACTCACGCTTCTGCTGCCTGGCACGAGTACACCGCCGCTATCGGCTTCTCTGCTGATGGTGCTGGCGGGCGCTGCGTGGGGCGCCTATTCGATATTAGGCAAAGGTACGCCTGATGCACTGGCTGCTACTGCGGGTAACTTCGTTCGGACCCTGCCAATTGCCATCCTGTTATGCCTGCTGGCGCTGAACAGCCTGAAATGGGACAGCACAGGAGTGATCTATGCGCTGCTGTCTGGCGGCTTGACCTCCGGCATCGGCTACGCCATCTGGTACGCAGCGCTCCCGGGCCTGGCGGCCATCCAGGCGGCCACCGTACAGCTGAGCGTGCCACTTCTAACAGCCCTGGCGGGAAGCCTGTTGCTAGGGGAGCCCTTGACCGGAAAGTTGCTGGTCGCCGGCTTTGCGATTCTAGGCGGCATTGCTCTAGTCCTAAGGTTCAAGCAGCGCACCTGATGCAACGGCGGCCCCCTGCCGTTGCGCGCTTATTCGCTTACCACTCGGTCAGTGACTCGCGAAAGCGTAAGGCCAGCTCTTTCAAGCTGCGCCGCCAAGCCTCCAGCTCTTCCCGTGCCAACGCCGGCACCTGTTCATCGACACTGACTGCCTCGATCAACGGCATGGTGGGATCGGTCTTGGCTTTGGCTGGCGTACGAGGCGGCTCGAAGAGTACCGAGTAAGCTTTCAGCAGCTTTGCTAACCAGGTTTCGGAATGCTCGGCCAGCTCAATTAGCTCAGCCAGCTCCGGGCTTGATGAAGCGCCTTGCACTGAGGGCACCAGCAACAGCTCCGGACGCGGCGCACTGGCTTCGGGCAGGCGATAGTAGCCGGCGATCTCATGACACAGGCCCAACAACGCGCCGTACAGTTGAAAAAGGCTAGCCTCGCGCTCGGCCTGAATCAGACCTGGCGCATTCATCGCGCCTTTCTCTTCAGCCCGCCGCCAGTTTTCGAGGGCCAGTCCGGCGAAGTAGATTTTCTGATTGGTGCGGGTGTACAGCTCATGAGCCATGGCGACGGTCTCCCGAGAGTTGAAACGCAATGAGTCGAAGCCCGCAGGAAGACGGCTTCGACTCGCGGCTGTCAGTTACTTGCCGGTGCTCTTGTCTTCTACCTTCCACTTGCCGCCATCAAAGAATGCCTTCCAGCCGGTCGGCTTTCCATTGACCTCGGTTTGAACGTATTGCTCCTTGGTCTTGCGGCTGAAGCGGATCACGGCCGCGCGCCCTTCCGAATCCTTCTGAGGCGCACTCAGCAGAAAGTGATACTTAGGGTCGATCTCATCCTTGTGGGGGAGCAGCTCCAGCACCAGGGGTGCACGGGTCTCACGGTTCTTGGGGAACTGGCTGGCGGCCAGGAACAAACCGGAGGCGCCGTCACGCAACACATAGGTGTCGTCGACCTTTTCACATTTAAGCTCAGGCATCTTCACGGCATCCATCTTCGGTGGAGCCGCCTCACCG
Organism: Stutzerimonas tianxiuensis; assembly: GCF_053470365.1. Taxonomy (NCBI): domain Bacteria; kingdom Pseudomonadati; phylum Pseudomonadota; class Gammaproteobacteria; order Pseudomonadales; family Pseudomonadaceae; genus Stutzerimonas; species Stutzerimonas tianxiuensis. The sequence goes on from NZ_JBPVWS010000008.1 coordinate 200,782, forward strand.
CTTCTGAGCAATTTACGCGTGTTCTTGCAGTCGGCATTGGTGCAGCCGAAGAACTTGCCGAAGCGGCCCGTCTTGAGCTGCATTTCACTACCGCACTTGTCGCATTCCAGGCTCGGCCCCTCATAGCCCTTGATGCGGTACTGACCCTCTTCGATTTCGTAACCGGTGCAGTCGGGGTTGTTGCCACAGATATGCAGCTTGTGGGTTTCGTCGAGCAGATAGGCATCCATCGCCGTGCTGCAGATCGGGCAACGATGTTTGCCCAACAGCACTCGGGATTCGGACTCACCTTCGTCATCAGCGGCAATCTCATCGCCAGGGATGAGGTTGACCGTGGACTTGCAGCGCTCTTTTGGTGGCAGGCTGTAGCCGGAGCAACCTAGGAAGACGCCGGTGGACGCGGTGCGGATCATCATCGGCCGACCGCAAACCTTGCACGGAATGTCGGTCAGCGTAGGCTGATTGGCACGCATGCCGTTCTCGCTGGCCTCGGCCACCTCGAGCTTTTTCTTGAAATCTCCGTAGAACTCGTCGAGTACGTGCTTCCACTCGCGCTCGCCCTGAGCAACGTCGTCGAGGTTTTCCTCCATGCCGGCGGTAAAACCGTAGTCCATCAGATTATTGAAGCTTTCTGACAGGCGTTCGGTAACGATGTCGCCCATCTTCTCGGAGTAGAAGCGGCGGTTGTGCAGCGAGACGTAGCCACGATCCTGGATCGTCGAGATGATCGCCGCATAGGTCGATGGACGGCCGATGCCTCGCTTTTCCATCTCCTTGACCAGGCTCGCTTCCGAATAGCGCGCCGGGGGCTTGGTGAAGTGCTGGCTCGGATCAAGCTTGATCAGCTTCATCCCATCGCCCTTGTTCATCTCCGGCAGCACGTCGTCTTCGCCGCTCTTGCTTTGCTGCGGCATGACCTTGGTGTAACCGTCGAATTTGAGAATGCGGCCCTTGGCGCGCAGCTCGAAATTGCCGGCAGTGACCGTCACGCTCGTCGACAGATACTGTGCAGGCGGCATCTGGCACGCCACGAATTGACGCCAGATAAGGTCATAGAGGCGTTCGGCGTCTCGTTCCATTCCCGTCAGCTGCGCCGGGCGCAGATTGACGTCCGACGGACGAATCGCCTCGTGAGCCTCCTGGGCGCCCTCCTTGCTGGAGTAGAAGTTGGCCTTTTCAGGCAGATACTTGCCGCCAAACTCGTCTTCGATGAACCCCCGAACCATCGTCAGCGCATCTGCCGACAGATTGGTCGAGTCGGTACGCATGTAGGTGATGTAGCCAGCCTCGTAGAGACGCTGCGCCATCATCATGGTTTTCTTCACACCGAACCCTAAACGGTTGCTCGCCGCCTGCTGCAACGTCGAGGTGATGAACGGCGCAGACGGCTTGCTGCTGGTCGGCTTGTCCTCACGCTTGGTGACGCTGTAGCTGGAATCCTTGAGCTGCTCGAGCGCCGCCATGGCATGCGCTTCGTTGAGGGGTTTAAAGGCTTCGCCGTTCTCGCGAGAGACTTCGAAGCGAACCTTGGCATTGCCGCTCGTACCAAGGTCGGCGTGTACTTCCCAATATTCTTCCGGAACGAATGCCCGGATCTCGCGCTCACGCTCCACCACCAGCTTCACAGCAACCGATTGAACACGGCCAGCGGAGAGCCCTCGGGCGATCTTGGACCAGAGCAGCGGTGAGACCATGTAACCCACGACTCGGTCGAGGAACCGTCGTGCTTGCTGCGCATTGACACGATTGATGTCGAGGTCGCCCGGCTTGGAGAACGCCTCTTGAATCGCCTTCTTGGTGATCTCGTTGAACACCACGCGCTTGTAGCGGCCATCATCGCCACCTATGGATTCGCGCAGATGCCAGGCGATGGCCTCCCCCTCTCTGTCCAAGTCGGTCGCGAGATAGATGGTATCGGCTTCCTTGGCCAGGCGACGAAGCTCATCGATGACCTTCTCTTTGCCGGGCAGGATTTCGTACTTCGCCTTCCAGCCGTGCTCGGGATCGATGCCCATGCGGGTAAACAGCTGACGCTTGGCCTTCTCCTTCGGCGAAAGCGCTGGAGCTTCGGCCGCTGCAGCCTTGCCGCGCTTGACCGGCTCCTTGTTGGCAGAGCCGCTGGTGGGAAGGTCGCGGATGTGGCCGATACTCGACTTCACCACGTATTGGTTGCCCAAATACTTGTTGATTGTCTTGGCCTTGGCCGGTGATTCCACGATGACCAGCGATTTACCCATGGAGAGGAGAGTTCCTGAATCGAGAGGTGAACTGAGATTGTTGAACCGGCAGCAGCCCGACGTCGAAACGTCACCTGGCTTGCCAGCCTAGAAGCGAAGCAGCGTAACCAGCCTGCGAGAGCAATCATTTGCTCCGGAAAACGTCCGCACCCATGGCCTAAATCCATTGGCAGCCTGGCTGCCCGGCTGGGTCTTATCGTCCTAAACCGAGGGAGAATGGTCTTCACCCGGTCTGAAAGCACCGCTATATATAGTGGCGATAGAGCTGAGGTCAAGCGCAGGGGTTAAGCCAGCTCGTGCATACAGTGCCTAAAAACGAGTGGGCTCGGCTTCGATCAGGGCAAAACGGGGAAGCGTTTCGCCGTCGACCTCTACCGTCTCGGTAAACATCGAGAGCGGACGAACCCACAGCCCGAAATCGCCGTATAGCGCCTGATAGAAGACCACTGACTCTTCCGTTTCGGAATGCCGAGCAACTGCGTATACGCGATACTCGGGGCCTTTGTAATGACGGTAACGGCCTGGCGTGACTTGCATCTCGACTGCCTCTGAAAAAAACACTCATCAAAAATGAAAACCGGGGCACAGAGCCCCGGTTCCAGTACCGCCAAATAGCTTAGACGCGTTCGAACACCGTGGTGATGCCCTGACCGAGGCCGATGCACATTGTGGACACGCCAAGCGTACCGCTGTTCTGCTTCATCACGTTCAACAGAGTGCCGGAAATACGCGCACCTGAGCAACCGAACGGGTGACCCAAGGCAATGGCTCCACCGTGAAGGTTGACCTTCTGCTCCATCTTGTCGAGTAGCTTGAGGTCCTTCAGAACTGGCAATGCCTGGGCGGCAAAGGCTTCGTTGAGCTCGACGAAGTCGATGTCGTCCATCGTCAGACCAGCACGCTTGAGCGCTTTCTGAGTCGCCGGCACCGGACCGTAGCCCATGATTGCCGGGTCGACGCCGGCCAGCGCCATCGAGCGAATCACCGCCATCGGCTGGATACCAAGATCCTGAGCACGCTGCGCCGACATGACGATCATGCAGGAAGCACCGTCAGTGATCTGCGATGAGGTACCTGCAGTCACGGTGCCGCCCTTCGGGTTGAAAGCAGGCTTCAGCGCCGCCAGGCTTTCCAGGGTGGTTTCCGGACGAATGGTCTCGTCGTAGTCGAAGACCTTGAGGAAACCGTTCTCGTCGTAGCCTTCCATCGGGATGATTTCATCCTTGAACAGGCCTTCGACGGTCGCTTTGTGCGCCAGACGATGCGAACGCTCACCAAAGGCGTCCTGCTGCTCGCGGGTGATGCCATGCATCTTGCCCAGCATTTCGGCTGTCAGACCCATCATGCCGGACGCCTTAGCAGCGTGCAGCGACAGCTGCGGGTTCGGGTCGACGCCATGCATCATGCCGACGTGGCCCATGTGCTCGACACCACCCACGACGAAGACATCACCGTTACCGGTCATGATCGCCTGAGCGGCGGTGTGCAAAGCGCTCATGGACGAACCGCACAAGCGGCTGACAGTCTGCGCGGCGCTGGTATGCGGGATACGGGTCAGCAACGAAGCCATACGGGCGATGTTCCAGCCCTGCTCCAGGGTCTGGTTGACGCAGCCCCAGATCACGTCCTCGACTTCTGCCGGGTCGACTTTGGAGTTGCGTGCCAACAAGCCATCGATCAGCTGCGCGGACATGGTCTCGGCGCGGGTATTGCGGTGCATGCCGCCCTTGGAACGACCCATCGGGGTACGGCCGAAGTCGACAATGACGACGTCTCTCGGATTAAGGCTCATATCTCTCTATTCCTCGATTAACCGTAGAAGCTCTGGCCGTTAGCGGCCATCTCACGCAGCTTCGCAGTCGGGTGATACAGCGGGCCCAGGTCGGCGTACTTGTCGGCCAGTGCCACGAACTCGGCAACACCGATCGAGTCGATGTAGCGCAGTGCACCACCACGGAAAGGTGGGAAGCCTATGCCGTAGATCAAGCCCATATCGGCCTCGGCAGCGGTTTCGACGATGTTGTCTTCCAGGCAGCGGACAGTCTCCAGGCACAGCGGAATCATCATGTAGTTGATGATGTCTTCGTCGGAGAGCTCGCGCGTCTCGCTGACCACCGGCATGAGCAGCTCGTAGGACTGCGGGTCGACCACTTTCTTCGGCTTGCCCTTCTTGTCCATCTCGTACGCATAGAAGCCCTTGCCATTCTTCTGGCCAAGACGGTTGGCGTCATACATGACGTCGACGGCCGTACGGGTGTCGTCCTTCATGCGATCCGGGAAGCCTTCAGCCATCACGTCACGGCCGTGGTGGCCAGTGTCCATGCCGACGACGTCCATCAGATACGCCGGACCCATCGGCCAGCCGAACTTTTCCATCACCTTGTCAGCGCGGACGAAGTCCACACCATGAGCGATGGCACGGGCAAAGCCGCCGAAGTACGGGAACAGCACGCGGTTGACCAGGAAGCCCGGGCAATCGTTGACCACGACCGGGCTCTTGCCCATTTTCTTCGCGTAGGCAACGGTGGTGGCGATCGCGGTTTCGCTGGTCTTCTCACCACGGATGACTTCCACCAGCGGCATCATGTGCACCGGATTGAAGAAGTGCATGCCGCAGAAGTTTTCCGGACGCTTGAGCGCCTGGGCCAGCAGACTGATGGAAATGGTCGAGGTGTTCGAAGCGATGATGGCATCGTCACGCACCAGGCCTTCCACTTCGGCCAGCACCGACTGCTTGATCTTCGGGTTTTCGACAACGGCCTCAACCACGATGTCGACGTGACCGAAGTCGCCGTAGGACATGGTTGGGCGGATGGCGTTGAGGGCTTCAGCCATCTTGGCTGGCGTCAGGCGACCTTTCTCGACACGCTTGCCGAGCAGCTTGGAAGCCTCGTTCAAGCCCATCTGGATGCCTTCTTCGCGGATATCCTTCATCAGGATCGGCGTGCCTTTGACAGCCGACTGATAGGCGATACCGCCACCCATGATGCCGGCGCCGAGCACGGCAGCCAGTTTCACGTCACGGGCCTGCTTGTCATACGCCTTGGCCTTCTTCTTCAGCTCCTGATCGCTCAGGAACAGACCGACCAGGCTCTGTGCAACAGAGGTCTTGGCCAGTTTGACGAAGCCAGCGGCCTCAACTTCGATCGCTTTGTCGCGGCCGAAATTGGCGGCTTTCTGAATGGTCTTGATCGCTTCGACCGGCGCCGGATAGTTCGGGCCAGCCTGACCAGCCACAAAACCCTTGGAGGTTTCGAAAGCCATCATTTGCTCAATAGCGTTGAGCTTGAGCTTGTCCAGCTTTGGTTGACGCTTGGCTTTGTAGTCCAGCTCACCAGAAATGGCGCGCTTGATCAGATCCAGCGCGGCGGCCTGAAGCTGCTGGGGAGCAACCACGGCATCGACGGCGCGGACCTTGAGCGCGTCTTCAGCACGGTTTTCCTTACCAGACGCAATCCACTCGACAGCGTTGTCCACGCCAATCAGACGCGGCAGTCGAACGGTACCGCCGAAACCTGGGTAGATGCCCAGCTTCACTTCTGGCAGGCCGACCTTGGCAACAGTGGACATGACGCGGTAGTCAGCGGCCATGCACATCTCGAAACCACCGCCCAACGCGATGCCATTGATGGCCGCGACGGTCGGGACACCGAGGTCTTCGAAATTGCTGAAGATCTTGTTCGCTTCGAGGTTACCGGCGACCAGCTCCTCATCGGACATCTTGAAGTTGTCGACGAACTCGGTGATGTCCGCGCCGACAATGAAAACATCCTTGCCGCTGGTAACGATGACGCCCTTGACCGAAGCGTCCGCCTTGATGGCGTCGACTGCCTGGCGCAGGTCGTTGAGGGTGAGGCGATTGAACTTGTTGACGGACTCACCCTTGAGGTCGAAATTCAATTCGACGATGCCGCTCTCAAGAGCCTTAACCGTGATGGCTTTACCTTCGTAAATCATCAACTGATCTCCACGGTATGGAAGCTGAACGTTACGTGTCGCACGTCATCGGCCCGAAGACCGTCACTGCTACACAGTGAAACGACACCCACCGACACGATAAACCGGGCTGACGGCATTTGCGTGGCAAACGCTCGATTCATACGCCCGTTTGATTTGGGTGAGCACACCTTCTTTGAAAAGCATCCGAATGTCAATCGACTGACCAAACCGCAAGGGCACTTCATCCGCTTCAAGACCATCAAGCCTAGCCAAGGCCAGCCAAACCCGCGACGAGCAGGCACATCTTTCCTCGCATGGGCGGGCATTCATGCAGCTGATCCCACCCGCCATCAGTGATGGACCACTTCTTGCGCCCAGCGTCACAACCAGCCTGGCTTGCTTGTACACTCACCGCCTGCACCCAAAATCTCGTTCAGCTGCGCCAGTGCGCAGCCACGCTTCAGGAGTCATGCATGTCTGCACCCATTGCCCGCGTCGATACAGGCCAGGATTCATACAAGTGGCTGGAGAACCGCGACGCACCCGAGGTGCTCGATTACCTGAAAGCGGAAAATGCCTATCTGGAAGAACAGCTGGCTGACCAAGACCAACTGCGTGAATCGTTGTTTCTCGAAATCAAAGGCCGTATCCGGGAGACCGACCTTTCGCTGCCCTCCCCCTGGGGACCCTGGCTCTATTACCAGCGCACCACGGCTGGCGATGAATATCCGCGCCACTACCGCTGCGGGCGCCCGGCGGACGGCTCATTCGCCGTGGATGAAGCTAGCGAGCAACTCTTGCTCGACCCCAACGAGCTGGCAGCGGGAGGCTTCCTGTCGCTGGGCGCGTTCAGTGTCAGCCAGGACCACAGCAAGCTGGCTTACAGCCTCGACACACAAGGCGACGAGATCTATCAGCTGTTCATCAAGGACCTGCAAACAGGCGAGGTGACCGCGCTCCCCTTCGAAGATTGCGACGGCAGCATGACCTGGGCCAACGATAATCAAACCCTGTTCTTCGGCGAACTCGACGACACCCACCGCCCCCACAAGATCTACCGTCACCGGCTGGGCAACAGCGAGCGCACCGAGGTCTATCACGACCCGGACGGGCGTTATTTCGTGCATTGCTACCGAGCCAGCTCAGAGCGCCAGCTGGTCATCCTCTCCAACAGCAAGACCACCAGCGAAGCCTGGGCGCTCTCAGCGGATAAACCCGAAGGAAACTGGGTTTGCCTGGCACCACGCCAGGACGATCACGAGTACTACCCTGACCACGGCCTGCTGGATGGGCAATGGACCTGGCTGATCCGCAGCAACCAGGCCGGTATCAATTTCGCCCTGTATCAGGCACCGGAGCGCACCCCGCAACGCGAGCACTGGCATGAGTTGATCGGCCACAGCGACTCGGTGATGCTGGAAGACGTCAGCCTGAACGCCGGCGCAGTCACCCTGAGCCTGCGTGAGGCGGGGCTTCCCATCATCGAAGTTAGACCGTCGACTGCCGCGCCCTATCGCGTGCAACTGCCGGATGCCGCCTACAGCCTCCACGTACACAACACGCTCGAATTCGACAGCCCGGTTATCCGGCTGCGCTACGAAGCGCTGAACCGCCCGGCTCAGATCCGTCAACTGAGCCTGGCCGACGGCCAGCAGCAGGTGCTCAAGGAGACGCCGGTCGAGGGTCCGTTCGATGCCGATGCCTACGAGAGCCGACGCATCTGGGCCACTGTGGCCGATGGCACTCAGGTGCCTATCAGCCTGGTTGGCCGCCGTGAGCATTTCGGTAAGCCAGCCCCTCTGTATCTCTATGGCTACGGTGCTTACGGCCACAGTCTGGACCCCTGGTTTTCCCATGCCCGGCTATCGCTGCTCGATCGCGGATTCGTCTTCGCCATTGCCCATGTACGCGGCGGCGGCGATCTTGGCGAGGCCTGGTATCGCGGGGGCAAACTGGAACATAAGCCAAACACATTCAGCGATTTCATTGCCTGCGCTGAAAAACTCGTTGCAGATGGTTATACCGAACCGGCTCGACTCGCCGTCAGCGGCGGCAGCGCCGGGGGCCTACTGATTGGCGCCGTAGTCAATCTGCGGCCGGACCTGTTCGGTGCGGCCATCGCCGAGGTGCCCTTCGTCGACGTGTTGAACACCATGCTTAACGCCGACCTGCCGCTGACGGTGACCGAGTACGACGAGTGGGGCGACCCGAATCAGCCCGACGTGCATGCCCGCATCAAGGCCTACGCGCCCTACGAGAACGTGCGCAGCCAACCCTACCCGGCCATTCTCGCGGTAGCCGGGTATAACGACAGCCGCGTGCAATACTGGGAAGCGGCCAAGTGGGTCGCCAAGCTGCGCGCGCACAAGACCGACGACAACCTGCTGCTGCTGAAAACAGAGTTTGGCGCTGGGCATGGAGGCATGAGCGGGCGCTATCAGGCGCTGAAGGATGTCGCGCTGGAATACGCCTTCGTCCTCAAGGTATTCAACATGGCGCCTCGCTAGAAAATCGAGGCCCCAAGCGTGCCGCCGGCCCCCTTGCCTGTGGCGCCCAGGTTTGCCGACCCACGGTGGGAACAGTGCCAGAGCGACGGGGTCACTTATCACACCATCAATTCGGAGTGATTACCCATGTTCAGGACATCCTCAAACCATGCCTCACAGAACGTGCACGGCTGGGAGCGCGCAGCATCGATCATCGGCGGCCTGTACTTCCTCGGTAAAGGCCTTGGGCGTGGCGGCGTAGGTGGAGTTCTACAGCTGGCGGTCGGCGGAATGGCCTTGGCGCGAGGCATCTCCGGCCAGTGCGAAGCCAAGCGCATGCTCGACGACGTGAACGAACAGGCCAGAATGGCCGAGGGAAACTCGCGAAGCATGCCGCTCGAACGCAGTGAGGCCGATGACGTGCGCCTGAGAACCAATGCCCAGGCGGCCACCGGCACCGCGACAGTGACCGGCAACGACTCGCTCGAGAACCCGCGCACGGGCGTCTGACCAGGCTACAACTGCGCGAGCGGTAATCGCTCCAAATCCGCTCGCGCGGAGGGGTTTGCCCGCAACACAAAAGAAGAATCGGCCCCGCGGCACGGTGTAGACGCAACGTACTATCGCGAAAAGACTCTAGCTTGCCTAACGCAACGCCTGTTTTTGGCGATGGCCTACCAGCAGTTCGAAACCGCTCACTGCTCAGTCACGGGGAACGACGATCAACCCGGCACGCCCGCCGATCGCGACGTCCGCAATCGGGAACAAGATCCGCGCATGCTGCTCTTCTACCACCCAGCGCGTGCCGTTCTCATCCTCCGCCAGCAAGGTGCCAGGCACAAGCGGAGTGAAGTTCTGTATCTCCTCGGGGAGGCGAAGAGCGAACTGATCGCTTTGCTTGATGATTTCGCGCGCCAGCCGAAATTTCAGTAAAGGCGGCCGCTCAGGCTCATGAAGAGCAGGATCGACCGCTTCGATCCAGCTACACGCAGCCTGCAAGAATTGGTGGAGACATTGCGGCCATGCGCCCCCCAGGGCTTCGGCCATTTCCAGCGTAAAGGCCTCGGCTCCATGCAGAGTCGCCGTGTGAGCACTGAAGGTTCCGGAAGGCTTCTCCTGCAGTAGCACCGCATCAACCGCGGCGTGCTGAAGACGTGTCAGGCTTTGCGGGGCGACTTCCCGTCCTTCTACCCAAGGACAGACGGCGAACTGCGGCAGCACCGACTCACGCATCGCCGAGTGCAGGTCGTAATGCCAGCGCCGCCGGCCAGGCTCCTGGAAAAACGCGGCAACCCAGGCCTCCAGCTGCGCCGCGCGGCGCGTCTCGTCGCTTGGCTCGTTTTCCGCGTGCTTGCCACAGAACAGCCGGTTCAGATCCTGACCCAGACGACGCACGCCCTGCCGCATGGCGGGCGGATTGCAGAACAACAGCAACAGCCGCGCACGCGGGCGAATCTCGTTACAGGCGACCGCCTTGATCAAGCGGTCCAGCAGTTCAATCGGAATGACTTCACAGCCATGCACGCCCGCCGACAGCACCAGATCGAGCCCTGAGTCCAGGCCGTTCGCAGGGGTGACCTCCAAGGCTCCCTCGCCCAACCATCGCAGCCGAACACCATCGGCGGTGAACTGCTCGCTTTCAGGCGGCACCTTACCGGCAATCGTCAGCTCCAACAGCCGACCCAGTGTCGGCAGTTCGGAACTGTCAGTGGTCGTGGTTACAGTCTGGACCATGAACGTGATCATCCTCGCTGGCTTCAACCGGCTCCATCTCAAGCTCAAGGCTAACCAAGTTGGTCGCCAATGGACGTAGCAGCAAGTTGGCGTATTCAGTGTCGCCGTCTTCTACATCGACACCGATCATCAGCTGGTTGTTGCCGACTTGCTGAATCCAGACCTCCCGCCCCTGCCACATCACAGCAAAACGGGTGCAAGACGTCTCCAACTGGGTGCCATCTACGTCTTCAAGGATCAATTGCAGGCTGTCGCTCATCGTTAGAATCTCGGTAGGGAAAAGAGGCAGGGCAGATGACTGCCCTGCTAGTTTTAAAGGCGCTTTGCCTCAGGCCCGGCTCAGTTTTGCCGCAGCACGCTCAAGACGGGCAAGCCCTTCGGCGATATCGGCCTCTTCGATGATCAAGCTCGGAGCCAGGCGGATCACATCGGGGCCGGCTTGCAGAATCATCAGCGCTTCGTGCTCAGCCGCGTCGAAGATCTCGCGCGCGCGACCTTTCCAGGCGTCCTCAAGTACGCAGCCAATCAACATGCCCATCCCCCGGACCTGGCTGAACAGGCCATGACGCTGCCCGATCTCCAGCAGGCCCCGCTTGAAGCGCTCGTGCCGTTCCTTCACGCCGTTCAGCACCTCAGGCGTATTGACGATATCGACCACCGCCTCGGCCACGGCGCACGCCAGCGGGTTGCCGCCGTAGGTGGTGCCATGAGTACCCACGCTGAAATGCGCAGCGATCTCATCGGTGGTCAGCATCAAACCAATCGGAAAGCCGCCGCCAAGGCTCTTGGCATTGGTCAGGATGTCCGGTGTGACGCCATAGTTCATGTAGGCGTACAACTCGCCGGTACGGCCCATACCGGTCTGGACTTCATCGAAGATCAACAGCGCGTTGTGCTGGTCACACAGCTTGCGAGCCCCTTCCAGATACGCCTGATCAGCGGGCAGAACGCCACTTTCACCCTGGATCGGCTCTAACACCACGGCACAGGTCTTGTCCGAAATCGTTGCGGCGAGCGCATCGAGATCGTTATACGGGACGTGGCTGATGCCCTGAATCTTGGGGCCGAATCCATCGGAATATTTCGGCTGGCCGCCCACCGTCACGGTAAACAGCGTCCGGCCGTGGAAGCTGTTAACGGCGGAGATGATCTCGCATTTCTCCGGCCCGTGGTTGTCATGCGCGTAGCGGCGCGCCAGCTTGAACGCCGCCTCGTTGGCCTCGGCGCCGGAGTTGGCGAAAAACGCCCGGTCGGCAAAGGTTGCCGCGGTGAGCTTTTTAGCCAGACGCAACGCCGGCTCATTGGTAAAGATGTTGGAAATGTGCCAGAGCTTGCCAGCCTGCTCGGTCAGCGCCGCCACCAGCGCCGGGTGGGCGTGGCCGAGCACGTTGACAGCAATGCCGCCAGTAAAGTCAATCAGCTCTCGCCCGCTCTGATCCCAGACTCGTGAACCCTCCCCGCGCACGGGAATGAAAGCGGCGGGTGCGAAAGTAGGAACAATGACCTGGTCGAAATCAGCGCGTTCTACCGGGGTGTGCGGGGCGGACATCAGGACTCTCCTGGGAGGCGACACGAATAGGAAATAAAACGCCCCGCCATGGCGGGGCGTTGCATGCGCAGTTTAAACGCAGGCCCGCCAGCAATGGGCGGCCTGGCGAAAATTCTCTTCAGGACACGATCGAATGCTGCTGGTCGAGCTCAATGGCCCGCTCCAAGGTTTCGAGCAAGGCCTTGCGTGCCTTGAGCTTGGTGTTCTTGTGCGCAGTCATGTTGATCTTCTTCAACTGGGCCGCCGCCGCCTTGGCGGCATCCATTAGCTCACTGGCCGGCACTATCTTGTCAAGGAAACCCGCCTCGACTGCAGCTTGTGGATTGAAGATCTCACCATTGATCACCGATCGCTGAAAAGCAGGCTTGGTTAAACGGTCCCGAGCCAGTTCGATACCGGAGTGGTGCATGGTCATACCGATCTGCACTTCATTGAGCCCAATATTGAACGCGCCGTCGACACCAATGCGATAATCAGACGACAGCAGCAGAAAAGCACCTTTGGCAATCGCATGCCCGGGGCAAGCCGCAACAATGGGGAAAGGATGAGCCAGCATTCGCAGCGTAAACTTGGAGCCGATGGTCACCAATGCAATGGCGTTCTCCGGCCCAGAGGTCATGACCTTGAGGTCATAGCCACCGGAGAGAATGCCCGGCTGCCCAGTAAGGATCACCACGGCGCGGTCCTGCTCGGCGCGGTCGAAAGCCGCGTTGAGCGCGTCGAACATCGCCGGAGACAGCGCATTGACCTTGCCGTAATTCAGCGTCAGCGTGGCGATGCCGTCTTCGATTTCGTAGGAAACCAGATCACTCATGACGAATATTCCTTGTTAAAAGTCCACAGACGTTACCCAGCAGAACCCGAGAGGTAAAGCATCGTGACTGACCGACAAGTCATGGTTTGCGACCGGTGCCCGGCTGGCGTCGGAAGGAAAAGAGAAGAGGCCTAACCTTCGACCGTCTCCGGCTCGAGCTCGAGGACTGCAAGCAGTTCGGGATGCAGAATGGTCTGCAATTGCGGATCAGCAATGAACAGGCCATAGGACCCATCCGGAATCCCGCTACTGATCCTGTAGGGCGTTCCATCGGCGTCGACTGTAAGCTGGGACAAGTCCAGATAACGCGGCTCACAAGGCATCTTGTTAGCGCCGCGTAACACGACCACCTTGGGTCTGAGGTGCAAGTGGGCGTGTTTCTCCAGCACCAATCCCACCTCGCCAGTGTGCAGTTCCACCAACGTACCGACTGGGAACACGCCGAGCCAGCGAATGAATTCATGAACCAGTGCTTCGTCGAACTGCTGGCCGGCGCTGCTGCGCAACACGTCATAGGCCGCCTGGATCGGGCGCGCATTGTCATAAGCACGATGACTGGTAATCGCATCGAAGGCGTCAACGATGGTGATTACCCGGGTCGTGAACGGGATCTGGTAATGATCGAGCCCTTGCGGATACCCCTTTCCATCCAGCCGCTCATGATGGCCGTGCGCTGCCTGAATCGCAGCAGCAGGAATGTCTTCCTGAGTGCACAGGGCCTGAAAACCAAACGTTGGGTGCAGCTTGATGTGCTTGAACTCCTCCTCGGTCAGCTTGCCAGGCTTATTCAGAATCGCCGGATCAATCTTCATCTTGCCCACGTCATGCAACAGCCCGGCAATACCCAATAGCTCGATCTTATCGTCGGCTAACCCAAGGTGCGTTCCAAATCCCATTGCCAGGATGGAGACAGAAAGGCAGTGCAGGCTCGTGTAAAGATCCTGAGATTTCAGACGCGTCAACCACAGCATGGCGCTTTCATTACGAAGCATGCTTTCGAGGTTTCGCTTTACCAAAGCCTGACAGGCCTTGGTATCGATCGCCCGGCCCTGCTGAACATCCAGTAGCACCTGATCCAGAACCAGGGTGCTGCTCAGATAGGCTTCTCGCGCCTCCTGCACCTCAAGGGAGAGCGGGATGCGCGTCATCTTGCGCGTCACGCGCAGGGGCGTCGCCGAAGGTACGATCATTTGCCCATGATCGACCGGCACACGGCGAGTGTCGTCTACGAACACATAATCGCAGCGCTCGCGCACCGCTTGAATATGCTCAAGCTTAAGCAGGGGGAAGCCTTGAAAGAGAAAGTCTGTCTGCCGCCACGGTCGATCCAACTCGCAGATATACATCCCGAGCTCTAGATGACTGACGTGCAGACGACGTTTGGTGGCAATTTCCACCACCTCGGGCCGTTTACGCTTTGTTTTGAATAACTTCATCAAAGCCTTTCCTGGCTCTCAATATTCACTACGCTTGATTGCGCACAGGCACAGCAATTCTTTGAGCTTCGAACCCTAGAGCAACGATAGGTTCATTGCCACGCTCGCCTATCCGGATTCCCAACAACCCCTTAAGCGCATGAAAAAACTAAAAAACTTTTTGCCATCCGCAAGCTCTTCGGCTACATTAGCGCGCCTCGAAGGACAACGCGTCTTTTGAGACCCGGTGAGGTGTCCGAGCGGTTGAAGGAGCACGCCTGGAAAGTGTGTATACGAGAAATCGTATCGTGGGTTCGAATCCCACCCTCACCGCCAGATCAAACGACAAAGCCCCGTCTATCGGGGCTTTGTCGTTTCTGCAGCATGCAATTCCAAAAGGGTGTTGCTCGTTGCGCTCGTACGCTGAGGCGATGCACCGCCAAGGATTCAGGCATTAGGGCAGTGCTGCATCGCCCCGCTACCTTGTTGTTTCGATTCCACCCGAATTGCCGCCAGCGAAAATTTAGACGTTTCCAAACGATCCATCAGGCCATTGGATCCGGCAATGCGGCACTCAGAAATGCCAAGCGGCTAGTGACAAGCCATGAAGCAAAAGCTCCATCCCTAGCAAACACATTTCTTGGGGCCTTCACTGAAGATAAGACCAGCCGCACCCCGGTTCGAAACCAAAGCGCTCTAGCGGAAGGCTTACCCGGCGATAAAATCAGATCGCCAGCACGCCTACAAGCGGAGCGACATTTGGTAGAGCAGGCCTCGGTGCATCGCCCCTTACATTTGCGTGGCCCACATATTGCTTTCCTAACGCCGAAGCTTGAGTAAAAACCTCCAAGCTCGAGATCGGTCTGGAACAGCGCTGCTGATCCGCCAGAACAACCAGAATAATTAAAAGGCCGCCATCATGTTCAAACACAAAAAGGTCAGACAGGCTACGATGATCCTGTTCGCCACCGCCGTGATTCTGATCTTGCCGAACCTCACTCGGCTGATTAGTTGACACCGCCAGAATGAGGCCTCCGATGAAAGTCCTGTCCCACCTGCTTACTTTAATCATTGCAACGGTTGCGACCGCTGCCGCCAGTGCCGCTCAAGTCGATCAGTCAGCCGCGCTGGACGCGTTGCAGCGCCCTAGCAGCGTCTTGATCGACGTGCGCACCGAACAGGAGTTCGCAGAAGGCGCGTTGCCTGGCGCTACGCGTATCGAGACGGAAGATCTTGCGGAGCGCATCGCCGCTGTAGCTCCTGACAAGGACGCTCCCGTGGTGCTCTACTGCCGCAGCGGCCGCCGGGCCTCAGCCGCGCAGGATCTGCTACAGGAGCTGGGTTATACCCAGGTTTTCAATGCTGGCGGTTACCAGGAGCTGAAAGAACTCGCACCGCTTCGCTGATCGCACACGCCCTCACCACCGGCCTTCCTCGCTTCACCGACCTCTCTAGTGGGAACTAATGCGCTGCAGTGGCTACTGAAACAGGAGCCACTGCTTAAGCGCTTGGTCGCGCATGTCGGGAGGAAATGACTTGATAAATTGGGATGTGATGTTGGACGAAGAGCTTTGGATCAACATCGCCATAATTGCTGGCATCACGATTGCCAGCTATCTCATCCTGCAGACCGTCCTGCGGATCATCACCAACCGTCTTCGCAAGCTGGCGAAGGGCTCCAAGAGCGGCTTCGTTGGCATCGCCGCGGAGATGCTGAGCCGCACCAGCCACCTGTTGCTGATCGCCCTGTCACTGCTGATTGCGCTGAAGGCCGTTCAACTGCCGGAGCGATGGGAAGCGGCGATGTCGCACGGCTGGTTTATCGCGCTGGCGTTCCAGATAGCACTGTGGATGGACACCGCCGTCCGGCTCTGGATGGAGAGCCTGACTCACGACGGCAAGACGCGTAACCCGGTCACCACAACAATCATCGGGATCATGGTACGCATCGTTGTCTGGACGATGATGCTGCTGTCGATCCTCGCCAATCTCGGTGTAGATATCACAGCCATGGTGGCCAGCCTGGGGGTTGGCGGTATTGCCATCGCCCTGGCAGTGCAGACTCTGCTCAGCGATATCTTCGCTTCGCTTTCGATCGGAATCGACAAGCCGTTCGAGATCGGCGATTTCGTAGTGTTTGGTGAGGTGGCGGGCAATATCGAACATATCGGCCTGAAGACCACCCGCATTCGTAGCCTGAGCGGCGAGCAGGTGGTGTGCGCCAACGCAGATCTACTCAAGCAAATCCTGCACAACTACAAGCGCATGAACACGCGCCGAATCGTCTTCAAGTTTGGGATCACCTACAACACACCGTCCGACAAGGTGCGCGAAGTTTCGGCGCTGGTGAAGCGGATCGTTGATGGCGTGGAAAACGCCAATTTCGACCGAGCGCATTTCCTGGCCTTCGATGATAGCCAGCTGACTTTCGAAGTCGTGTACATCATGCAGGTCTCGGACTACAACGCCTACATGGACGCCCAGCAAGAGATCAACCTGCAGCTGCTCGACGGCATCCGCGAGATGGGCCTGCAGTTCGCCTTCCCGACCCGCAGTGTCGAGTTCGTCGGCGGAAAGTTTCCCGAGCTGACCGTAGCAGGTGTGCCGAAAGACAAACCAGCAGCCAACCATGAGACGCAAAACGCGATGACCAACGGGTGAGCTTAGGTTCGGGTGCCCCCCCGGCCCGATGGCCGGGAGTCACTGCCTATCAACTCATAGCGCGCATCTGGTTGTGCGTTTCAATCAACTGCGGCACCACGCCTGGATCAGCCAAGGTCGAGATATCACCCAACGCATCGTGCTCATCGGTCGCGATCTTGCGCAGGATGCGACGCATGATCTTGCCTGAACGCGTCTTGGGTAAGCCCGGCGCCCATTGGATGACATCAGGCACAGCAATTGGCCCGATTTCCTTGCGTACCCACTGCTGCAACTCCTGGCGCAACTGATCGGAGGGCTCCTCGCCCGCCACCAACGTCACGTACACGTAAATCCCCTGCCCCTTGAGCGGATGCGGCACGCCAACTACTGCCGCCTCGGCTACCTTGCGGTGCGCAACCATCGCGCTTTCGATTTCCGCGGTCCCCATGCGATGCCCGGAAACGTTCAGCACGTCATCCACCCGCCCCGTGATCCAGTAGTAGCCATCTTCATCGCGGCGCGCGCCGTCTCCGGTGAAATACATGCCGCGGAAGGTCTTGAAGTAGGTATCGACGAAGCGGTCGTGGTCTCGATAGATGCTGCGCATCTGCCCAGGCCATGAGTCGAGTATTACCAGATTGCCCTCGGTAGCCCCTTCGAGCAGGTTGCCGAGATTGTCCACCAGCCCGGGCACCACGCCGAAAAAAGGCCGCGTCGCCGACCCGGGTTTCAGTGCAGTAACGCCAGGCAAGGGGCTGATCAGGATGCCGCCCGTCTCGGTTTGCCACCAGGTGTCGACGACCGGGCAACGCGATTTGCCGACCGTCTCGTAA
Source organism: Stutzerimonas tianxiuensis (assembly GCF_053470365.1). Lineage (NCBI taxonomy): Bacteria > Pseudomonadati > Pseudomonadota > Gammaproteobacteria > Pseudomonadales > Pseudomonadaceae > Stutzerimonas > Stutzerimonas tianxiuensis. Next base: position 218,432 of record NZ_JBPVWS010000008.1, read on the forward strand.
TACCAGTGCCAGGCCTCCGGGTTGATCGGTTCGCCCACGGTGCCGAGCAAACGCAGACTCGAACCATCGGCACCTTCCATCGCCGCGGGCCCTTCGGCCATCATCGAACGAATCGCAGTCGGCGCGGTGTAGAGGATATTCACCTGATGCTTGTCGATGATCCTGGCGATCCGCGTGACATCTGGATAGTTGGGCACCCCCTCATAGATCAGGGTGGTAGCGCCATTGGCCAGCGGGCCGTAAATAATATAGCTGTGCCCTGTGATCCAACCGACGTCGGCGGTACACCAGTAGACCTCACCTGGCCGGTAATCGAACACCCGCTCGTGGGTCAGTGCCGCATATAGCAGATAACCGCCGGAAGTGTGCAGCACGCCCTTCGGCTTGCCGGTAGAGCCCGAGGTGTAAAGGATGAACAGCGGTTCTTCCGCCCCCATCTCCTTTGGGGCGCATACATCCCCAGCCACGCGCATCAGATCCTCGTACCAGATGTCGCGATGCGGGTGCCAGCGGATGTCGCCACCGGTGCGCCGCACCACGATGATTTTCTGCACGCAGCGCGTTTGCGGGTTGGTCAAGGCCTCGTCCACATTGGCCTTCAGCGGCACGTGTTTGCCGCCGCGCAGCCCTTCATCAGCCGTGATCACCACCTTGGAATTGCCATCGATGATCCGCCCGGCCAAGGCTTCCGGCGAGAAACCACCGAAGACCACCGAATGGATGGCTCCGATGCGCGCGCATGCCAGCATTGCAACCGCCACCTCTGGAACCATCGGCATGTAGATCGTGACCACGTCGCCCCGGTGCACATCCTGGCCACGTAGCGCGTTAGCGAACTTGCTGACTTCGTGATGCAGCTCGCGATAGGTGATTTCGCGGTGATCTGCCGGGTCGTCGCCTTCCCAGATAATCGCCACATCTTCGCCGCGGGTTTCCAAATGCCGGTCCAGACAATTGGCCGAGACGTTCAGCGTGCCATCGGCAAACCATTTGATGTCGACATGATGGTCATCGAAGGACGTCTGTTTGACTCGCGTAAACGGCTTGATCCAGTCGATCCGCTCGGCCTGCTCGCGCCAGAAGCCGTCAGGGTTGACCACCGACTGTTGATACATGGCTTTGTAGGTGGCCTCATCGGTCAGCGACTGAGCCGCCGCCTCTGGACTTACCGGATACAGGGACGCAGCACTCATGGCGAATACCTCATTCGTCGGTCTTGTTATCGTCTCGAATAACCCTGTCTCACAGGCGAACCCTACGAATCTCACCAAGCGCCTGGCAGACGTCACAATTATCCATGTGGGGCTACCGCGCCCCTGCAAGCCTTGAACCTGCAGAAACGCACTGCTGTAATAGAGCATAGACGCTTCAGTCGAAGCGCACGCAGCCGCTCCTCTCGGCTGGATGTCTGTGCGCTCAAACCCAACAAACGTAACGTCACAACCATCCCCCCCCAGAGATTCGCTCATTGCCTGCAAGATGATGCGCGGTCATCCTTCGAAGATTAATCGGCCTGGCATAGGTGTTGATATGCACGAACAGAGTGAGAACAGCTTGCCCCTGCATGGCCTCAAGGTCATTGAAATGGGACAGCTGATCGCCGGCCCCTTCGCCAGCAAGATGCTCGGCGAGTTTGGTGCCGAGGTGATCAAGATCGAGCCGCCGGGCGTTGGTGATCCGCTGCGTAAATGGCGCAAGCTCAAAGACGGCACCTCGCTCTGGTGGCACGTTCAGTCGCGCAACAAACAGTCCCTGACTCTGGATCTGAAAGCCGCCGAAGGCCAGGACATCGTCCGTCAGCTAGTCGCCGAAGCCGATGTAGTGGTGGAGAACTTTCGGCCCGGTACGCTCGAAGAATGGGGTCTGGGGTGGGATGAACTATCCAGGCTCAACCCACGCCTGATCATGCTGCGCATCTCCGGCTACGGCCAGACCGGCCCCTACCGCGACCTGCCCGGCTTTGGCGTGATTGGCGAGGCAATGGGTGGTTTGCGACACCTGTCCGGCTATCCGGGTCAACCTCCGGTACGGGTGGGCGTGAGTATCGGTGACTCGTTGTCATCGCTGTATGGGGTAATCGGTGTGCTACTGGCGTTGCAAGAGCGTAACCGCAGCGGCAAGGGACAGGAAATTGACGTAGCGCTCTACGAATCGGTCTTCGGCATGATGGAAAGCCTGGTGCCGGAATACGATGCCTGTGGCTACATCCGCGAGCCCGCCGGCAGCGCCCTGCCCGGCATCACGCCCTCCAACTCCTACCCGTGCAACGACGGCGCCTATGTGCTGATCGCCGGTAACGGCGACAGCATCTACAAGCGTTTGATGAACCTATTTGGCCGTCAGGATCTGGCCGACGATCCGCGCTTCGCCCATAACGACGGCCGCGCTCAGCAGGCCGAGCTCATCGACGCGGCCATCGGCGAATGGACGATAAAACACAGCCGCGACGAAGTGATCGAGGCGTTGAAAACGGCACGCGTTCCGGCCGGCTACCCTTTCACCGCCGCCGACATTGTCCAGGACCCGCACTACCTTGCGCGGCAAATGATCGAGACAGTCCAGACCTTCGCCGGTCCGCTGAAGGTCCCGGGCATACTCCCCAAACTCAGCCGCACACCCGGCCGCATCGGCACAGGCGGACCGCAACTGGGCGAACACACTGAAGACGTATTGGCTGGACTTGGCCTGACTAATGAACAGGTCCGAGGGCTGCGCGAACGAGGCATCATCTAAACCGTCCCGTAGGGTGGATGACGCTTTTCTGATCCACCGTGACAGCCTCAACAATGCGATGGCCAACGCACCAACCACCAGCCCTGGTAGCGGTGTATAGGTGGGGCTTCATCCACCCCACCGGTCTGCGGGCAGTTCGTAGGGTGGGCTTCAGCCCACCGCCTCATGTCTGTTATTGCGCAACCGAAGTGGATGGCCCTCTCTTTAGGCCCTGTCGGTAATGACGTTTTAGCAAGGCACAAACGAAACTTGGGCCTACGAATGAACAACATCGATGTACGCTGGCAACAACGCCTGCATAACTACAGTAGTACTCTGCTACAGCTCAATGAAGCAATGGAGCTCATGCAGCAACGTGAGTTATCGAAACTGGAAAAGCAGGGCGTTATCCAAGGCTTCGAATATTGCTATGAGCTTGGCTGGAATACGCTCAAAGACTTCCTCGTCTGGCAAGGTATCGATGGGATTGTAGGCTCTCGCGACACCATTCGTGAGGCATTCAGCAAGGGTCTAATCAGCGACGGCCACGCCTGGATGCAAATGCTCACAGACCGCAACCGCACCTCGCATGCATACAACGAGGAAACCGCCGAAGCAATCTTGAGCAATATCCGATTGAATCACCACCTGCTGCTCAAAGAACTCGAGCAAACCATGCACAGCCGCGCCGAGCCAACCCCATGATGGTGGAGAACACGGGGCTGTCCCGAGAGGATGTTTACTCGATCCAGCAAACGCTTCGACTGTTCCCCAGAATTAGCGAAGCGATCCTCTACGGGTCCCGCGCTAAAGAAAACTACCGCCCCGGATCAGATATCGATCTGACCCTAAAGGGCAACGAACTCTCTCACCAAGACCTACTGGATATCGAGCTGGCACTGGATGACTTGCTCCTGCCTTACAAGATTGATCTTTCCCTGCATCATCAGCTCGACAACCCGCAGCTCATCGACCACATCGACCGAGTCGGGAAATCGTTATACAAGGCAACGAACTAGCGCATTAACTTGCCCGCTGTTCAATAAAGGCTGCGGAATGCGGAAGCTTCTTGTAGGCAGCACGCCCTCGGGGCGAAGCTTTCGAACTCCGACAGTCCATCGCCCCCATTCGCCGCGAGTCACGCCTCCTACAGACGCAACTCAAACCCAAGCGCCTTTCGTGGGAGGCCCGCCCCGCGGCGAAGCTTCTGCTTCCCACATTCTTAAAAAAACATCACCAAGCCGAGCTCCCACCAACCGAAACTGTCACTACTCAGTCGGCCCTGCCCTGCGCTGCTGATAAATCAAATCGACGATCTCACCCTCTGGCACGTACCCGCTCACCACTTCCCGCAGCAGGACCCGCACCTGGGGGTAATCGTCCTGCTCCACAGCCTTGAGCAGCTTCGTCAGCACGCCCCGCAGCACGTCCCAAGTGAAGTACTCCTCATCGGCCCGCATGATCATTGGATGCTCTGTGGGGCTGACGTTGTCGCCAATCAACAGTTCTTCATAGAGCTTCTCGCCCGGGCGCAACCCGGTGAACTCCACGGCGATATCTCCATGCGGGGATTTTTCCGAGCGCACGCTCAGGCCAGACAGGTGAATCAGCTTCTCGGCCAGTTCGGCAATGCGCACCGGCTGCCCCATGTCCAACACGAACACATCGCCGCCCTGCCCCATGGAGCCCGCCTGGATCACCAGCTGCGCCGCCTCGGGAATGGTCATGAAATAACGGGTGATCTTCGGATGGGTCACCGTCACCGGCCCACCGCTGCGAATCTGCTGATAGAACCGAGGGATCACCGACCCCGACGAGCCCAGCACGTTACCGAAGCGAACCATGGTGAAGCGCGTCTTGTTGACGTGATGCACCGCCCCGTCCGCATCGAACAGCACGGGCGCCGTCTCACGGCTCAGTGCCTGCAGGATCATCTCCGCGACCCGCTTGGTACTGCCCATTACATTGGTGGGCCGGACGGCCTTGTCGGTGGAGATCAGCACGAAGTTCGCCACACCCGCCTGAACCGCCGCCTGGGCCGTGTTCATGGTGCCCTGCACATTATTCAGCACACCTTCGGCAACATTGTGCTCCACCATGGGCACATGCTTGTAGGCCGCCGCATGGTAGATCGTCTCCACCTGCCAGGTGCGCATCACATCCAACAGACGATCCGGATTGCGAATCGACCCCAGGATAGGCACAAGCTTGATCGGCAACGACGCTCGCTCGATTACCCGCTCCAGCTCAATATGGATGCTGTAGAGATTGAACTCACTGTGCTCGAACAGCAGCAGCACCTTGGGCTTGTTCAACAAAATCTGCCGGCACAGCTCCGAGCCAATGGAGCCGCCCGCACCCGTAACCATGACCACCTTGCCACGTATACACCGCTCGAACAGCGCCTGTTGCGGCGGTACCGCATCGCGGCCCAGCAGGTCGGCGATATCAACCTCCTGGATATCCTCGACCTTCACCCGCCCACTGGCCAGGTCCATGAAACCTGGCACACTGCGTACATGCAGCGGGTAGTGCTCCAATGCTTCCAGCACCTCGCGCCGGCGCGCACGCGAGGCGGAGGGAATGGCTAGCAGGATCTCATTACAACCTGTCTCATCGATCATCTGTTGGATATGCTTGGGTGAATACACCCGCAACCCGGCAATGCTTCGGTTGTAGAGGTTTGGATCATCGTCGATAATCGCTACCGGGTGCATACCCCGCCCCAAGCGCAACGCTGCGACCAACTGATTACCCGCCGCACCCGCGCCATATACCGCGACCCTCGGCAACCCCGCATCGCGGCCCCTGAACTTGGTCAGAGATTCTGGGGAAAACCAGTCGCCCATGAAGTATTGCCGCATGACCAGCCGTAACCCGCCAATCAATACGAGGCTCAGCCACCAGTAGTTGAACACCATCGAGCGCGGAATCAGCTTGGGTGCATCGGTACGCCAATACACAGCCAGGGAAAGCAGCAGCGCCGAGAGCGTCACAGCCTTGGCAATCGCCATCAGTGCGTCATTACCGAAATAGCGCATTACGGCGCGGTACATGCCGAATCGGATGAAGAACGGAATGGCAATCAGAGGCGCGATACCAAACAGCCACGCGTGACCGCCAAGCGGGTCGACAAAAGCGAAGTCTCCAAGGCGAACAAAAAACGCAAGCCATAGCGCGGCCCAGACCAACGCCACGTCTGTGGATACTTGAATCAATCGCTTCTGGCGCCTGGGCAATCGCACCAGCCGCTCACGAAGTTTTTCAGCCAGTCTCAACACAAAGCTACCCTTCCCATAGCCGTAACACCGGCCGCTTCGGTTACTCAGCCCATTTATTCATCATTTATCTGCAGTGACGTACACAGATTAGCAAGAGCCGAGGTTAGCGCTTCACGACCCGGTCCCCAGCGCCCTTGCCTGCGACGGTCATAAAGATGTACTTGAAGTAATCGACCAGCGTCAGGCTGCGTATCATCTTCTGATCCGTCTCGGCCAGCAGTGCCGGCGTGGACATGTCGATTTCGCTCACCTGCGCCAGCCCTGTAATCCCTGGCCGCACATCAAACACGCCACGCGTGGCACGCTCCGCAGTCAGTTCTTCCTGATTGAACAGCCCTGGCCGTGGCCCTACCAGGCTCATATCGCCCTTCAGCACGTTCCACAACTGCGGCAGCTCGTCCAGCTTAGTCTTGCGCAGGAAATGGCCGAAGCGGGTAATGGACGCGCTACTGGCCAGATGTGTGGCAACCGATGCGGTATCCACGCGCATCGTGCGGAACTTGACCAGCGTAAACGGCTGCTGATGGCGACCAACGCGCACTTGCCGAAAGATTGGCGAGCCCGTATCGAACAGACCGATGACCGTCAGCGCAAGCAACACCGGGAAGCCAACCACCAAGCCCACTAGCGAAAAAACAAAGTCGAAAAGTCGAATCACGGGTGCACCCGGTAATAAATCAATTAGAACGCTCGAAGCAGCGTCGGAGCCCTTCCTGCACGGTATAAGGCGGCTTCCAGTCCAACAGCTCGCAGGTCTTGCTGATATCAACCTGCAAAGAACCAAGCAGCCGTTGGGCCATCGCTTTCTTGCCAAGCAGAGTAGCGCCGAGCTGTAGCACGCCAGCCGGTACAGGAATCAGCCGTGCGGGCTTGCCCATCGCTTCGCCCACTGCACGCAAAAGCTCAGTGGTGGAAAGATCCTCCCCATCGCCAGCAAGCAATACCTTATTGGCTGCGGCGGGATGATCAATGCAGCGAACAATTAGATCAACCAGGTTGTCAATTCCCACTAAGGAGCGCTTGTTGTAGACCGAACCAAGCGGAAGAGGAACACCTTTTTCAACCCAGCGCACCAGACTACCAAAATTGCCCGGTGCATCATGGCCATAGACCAAAGGAGGGCGAATAATCACGACTTCCATCCCCGTCTCTTCCTGAATCTGCCAGAGTCCTTGCTCGGCATCCCACTTAGATTGAGCATAGGGCTCCGCAGGGCTAGGCTGATCGAACACTGAAAATGGCCGAGTATTGGTACTACCGTTGACTCCAATCGAACTAATAAAGATGAAGCGATTAATCTTGTTTGTAGATGCCTGCTTTGCTAATTCAAGCGTAACGTCGACATTTACATCACGAAATTCAGCGTGTGACTCAGCAGAATACGTAACGTGAGCGCGTGCAGCTGCGTGAATAACGGTATTTACTCCAGCCAGCACATCAGTCCAGTCAACGGTACTGGTGAACGCACCTATAGCGTGCACACGGCTGCAACCGGCAATGCGGCAAGGGCTACGCACCGCAGCTACGACGTGATATCGACTCGAATTTCCTAGCTGACGCACCAATCCCCGACCTAAGAAACCGGTTGCTCCAGTAAGCAAAACGGTGTGCATCTACATGAACCCAAAAAACGCTAAAAAACCAAATGCCAAACGGTCGCGAGCGGATCGTCTAAACTCATTAAAGTTGAAAATTAAAAAGCGTTTTGGAAAAGCACCTTCATCCAAAAAGCTAGCCGGCAGACCGGGCACATCACGCCCCACTAGATTAGATATTTTCATAAATTCGCTCCGATACCATCCCGAAGACAGCAAAGCCAAACGGCTTCTGATACCCGAAATTCCGTTATTTGCGCCTATCTGATTCCCACCGTGCTGGCGATACAAGATATAGGACCGCTTATCAATATGCCACTTTTTACCAGCAGACCGAAACCACGCATAAGTCAGCCAATCATGCAGACCGACTTCATTGGTCTTTTGCCAGTTGTGAAGTAAAAAATTCTTGAACTCTAAGGCTTCAGCCACTCTAAGTACATAGCTACATCCAGGGCCACCTGCTTCGAATAAAAAATCGTACTTGCGCTGACGTTGCGACTTTACGAGCAGGACTTTCCGCCCGTCCGGCCAATAGGCAGTAGCATTACTTGAATAAGCTGCACAGCCACGCGAAATAATAGTTTCATGTGCCGCACGATACTTATCTTCAAGGTAAATATCATCTTGGTCAGCGTATGATACATAGTCAAAATTGCTAAAATCTACATCCTTAATTAGGCGGAAAAAATTTTTTGCGGCACCACCGTATCGCTCACCGGTATCCGGAAGCACTATAACTCTTGAATCTCTTTGAGATAATTCTTGACACCAGGCTAAAGTACCATCTGATGATAAATCAACGCTTATGTATACAACAACATCAACTGCGCGCTGACAAAGAATAGATGCGATCTGTTCTTCAATCCAACGCATACCATTGTAGGCAGCGAGAAGGACAGCAACATGGGGCTTGTAATTAACAAGTGACATATACACTCCAATCAAGCCAGGAAAAAGACAATCTTAGATACGCAGCCAGTTATCTAACTGTAGATTACGCTGATAGTTATTTCTAGACACCGAACAAATTAATGCGTAACTAACTTACTGACATTAGTCGCCTAATTTTCAGTAGAAAAACACGAACTGGATATTTAAAAAACTCCACGAATCGAGCGAACATATAAATATATAAGGCCATCTTATCTTCAGCATACAAGCTCTTAAGCACAGCAACGTAATCTTTATGCATCAACTCAACAGCGCCAGATAACCCCGAGGCGCCTATTGGATGTTTGAACCCACCTGCTAACAATAGGTCAATAGAAGCAACTCGGGTGCGATGGAAGTTTTCGTACCAACACTTATAATCTTCCATTCTACGGAACCGCTGATCGAAACTAAAGAACCCGGCTCGAAGAACCATGACAGTAGGAGTGAAAATAGGATTCCCAAGCACGAACCGACGTCTTTTTAAGACTTTGTAAGCAACCGCACCAATAGCCGGAAACGCGCGATCATTCAAGTTTGCAATATATCCATGAGCAGATAATGAAAAATCATTATCCAACATAAAATAATATTGAATCTTTATTTTATCCGGATGCCAAACATCATCTGAATCTAGAAATGCAATATAGTCACCGATGGCCAGCGAAACCCCCAGGTTCCTAGCATAAGAAGCGCCCTTGTTCTGATCCGACAAAATCAAACGAATGCTTAATTTATCAGAATACATATCGACCAAGTTTTTTAAGTCAGCGGTACATCTGCTACCGTCGTCTACAATTATAAGCTCCTGAACAGCTAACGACTGCGATACGACAGAATCAATGCTTCGGCAGATTGTGGCCTCCGAGTTAAAATGTGGCATGACGACCGAAACACTAGCCTTCACTTTACCTCCCAGAAAAAGTGATAGGGCAAGAATGGTGATTCACCTTCCCCCTGCCCATTAACCATATTTCTCATCGATGCGGCGAAACCGACCACTCCGATAAGCATAAGACTTAACATAAAAAAAGGCCGCCGCCGAGCGTGCATTACATCCAGAGCAGGAACACCACAACACATGACGAAAAGAATCAAGAACTGAAGTCGCAAGCCAGCATAACTATACTTCGCCAACACGAAGGAAGAGAGTTCGGAAACAAGCAGGAACGTCAAATAAATATAGCTTTTGGGAGAAAAAAAAAGCGAAGCCATAAATATCAAAATTGAAATCATTAACGGAGCAAGACCTGACAACCCGTCCGGAGACTCAAGTGACTCATATGCAGCCATCTTCAAGAGAATCTGATCAGAAGAAACAGCAGCTCCAATAAGCGCAAGAGCACCAAAAGCCACTAAAGCATTACGACTAATCTTCCTAATAGCCAGAAGAACGAAAACCAGCAATGAAGAAACGTGAAAAGAAAACGCAAGCACAAAAAACAAGGCAGCTAAGGGAAGTTTTTTTTCGTCGAGATAGTCGGCAGCCAGCTTAGCGAAGCAAAACGCCATACCGTATCGAAGGCCGTTCATACTCATATCATAAAAAAAAACCGGAAAAACCAAAAAGGTGAAAACTATCGCATCGTCCCGCCGCCTAGAAAATGAAAACAAAGCGAGCACACACACAAGTCCTGAAATAAAAAGCGCAACCGTACGAGGCGAAAGGCCTAAATACAAAAAAACTTTAAAAATATAAAAACCGAATTCAACTCCATACCCCGACAGATTGCCGGAAACATTTTGCATAGAGTCCAAAATTTGAATATAGCTTGCTGTATCTGTGCCCACATCCCCCCTAATTACTACAAGGACAACGGCAGGAACGGAACATAGCAACAGCAAGTCTCTAACTTTCACCTTCAATAAAAGCCCTGACCAGAACGTCCCAACCAAGAAAAGATAAGGAATAATATAGAACGCCAATTTCTCACCATCTAGGATGCTGTGGTTTGGTTGGCTGGATGGGCATCCTTCCAACCAAAACCGTTGGGATTTAGAAAGGTCAAGTGCGCCAGCCAACTAGCTCATTTTGCACATATTCCAACTTGAGAAGAAGTTTCTTGACTTCGACCACATCAAGTTGATTTGTGTTATGAGATGTATAATCACTGAGACTCGAAACGCTTGGCTCCCCACTCATAGAGTATTTTTCGTAATTAAGATCTCGATTATCAGCAGGTATACGATAATAACGGCCCATATCCTCAGCCTTAGCCATTTCTTCTCGGGAAATCAAGGATTCATATAATTTTTCCCCGTGCCTCGTACCGATAATCTTTATTTCATTACTAACCAAAAAAATTTCCTGAAGGGCCTGAGCTAAATCGCCAACGGTTGATGCCGGAGCCTTTTGAACGAATATATCCCCCTGCTCAGCGTGCTCAAATGCGTGCAGAACCAGATCCACAGATTCTTCAAGCGACATCAAAAAACGGGTCATGAGCGGATCTGTGACTGTTAAAGCCCCTTTGGCTTTTATTTGATTAACAAATAACGGGATAACCGACCCTCTAGATGCCATTACATTGCCGTAGCGGGTAGCACATATAACCGTATCAGCATTTTCCGGAATCATACGTGACTTCGCTATCAATACTTTTTCAGCCAGCGCCTTAGATATTCCCATTGCATTGATAGGGTAAACGGCTTTATCAGTACTTAGGACCACTACACGTTTTACATTGTTATTGATAGCTGCATTCAGTACATTTTCCGTACCTATAACATTTGTTTTTACAGCCTCCATAGGAAAAAATTCACATGAAGGGACCTGCTTGAGGGCGGCAGCATGAAAGATATAGTCTACGCCTATAGTAGCCTGCGACAGGCATTGGTAATCACGAACATCACCAATATAGAATTTGACCTTATCATTAGATAAAGCCAGACGCATATCTTCTTGTTTTTTTTCATCTCGGCTGAAGACACGAATTTCTCTAACATCAGTACTTAAGAAACGGTTAAGAACAGTATTGCCGAAAGACCCCGTACCTCCAGTAATCATTAACACTTTGTTATTAAACATTTTTTGACACCTTAGTATCTGACATTTTACAGAAATCTAAATACATCGAATGGATGAGTTGCTTCCAACTTAAGGGATTATAACCAGTCAGCAGCCTAAAGCGGGATGAATCTAACGACCTATCTATACAAAGCTCGGTATCCGCTACGATTTCAATATCCTTGCCGTACACTTCAGAAATTAGCTTTAGAAGCGAATATTTATCTATCGGATCAGCGGATACATGGTAAAGCCCGGATAGCTCTGGCTTATCGATCACAAAGTCACTGATAATTCGCGCCAACTCGATAGTCGGAACACCTGAAAATATCGCGTTTTTATACCCTTTAACCTCGCCAGACTGAGACAGAAACCATTCGACTAATGAGTTCCCACTCCTTAGCTCATGTCCTATTATAGATGTTCTAAGTGTCACACTGTGGTCAAATTCTCGTAATTCACCGATGAACTTGGATTTCCCGTAAAGATCTTCGGCATCAGAAACATCCGTTTCTTGATAGGCACCTTTCTTGCCAGAGAAAACACAGTCCGTACTTATATGTATTAGCCTTGACCGAGCTAACATACAAACTTTCTCTAGCCTGTGGGGAAATATAGAATTTATAGGTAACACATGTACCGGATCATTAGCTTTCTGGACCTGCTTGATCAGGCCGACGCAATTGATAACAACATCGGGCTGGACTTTATTGATGCAGCCAATAAGCTCATCTGAGCGAAGAACATCAACGGATTCAAAAATCTTACCATTTTTAAATGGTGTTAAGTATTTGCCACCTTCACTTCTCATTGTGCCAAATATGGTATGGATAGTATTAGAGCACAAGTAACGATACACCGCGCTACCTAGCATGCCGCTCACACCCAGTATCAATATTTTCATTTGCCACCTTTTATTTTACTTAATCAAGAAAACTTTAGCAGTTCTTTTCTAAAGAATCCAAAGCCTAACATTACCAATACCAACGATACCGCGAATACAAAAACAGTCGCAGCAAAATCACCTTGAATGCCGATGAAATACTTCACCAAAACAAAACATCCTACCGCCACAGGAACTACAGAACCCAAAACTTTAAAAAGGGCACAGTACGAGCTAGCTAGATACCTGAACCGCTTAAACATAAAATAATTGATGCCAATTAACGACGAGATATTGTAAAACAGCCAAGCATAGGCGGCACCTAGCGCACCATATCTTTCTACCAAAACCGGCAGTAGAGCTATAAAGATTGGAACCAGGAACAAGTTCATGCGCAGTGCAAGCGCACTCCAACGACTAGCTAGCTGTAACGCAAACGGTACCATCAATAAGGACTGTATCGAGACCCCCAAGATTAACACCGGCAATACGTTATAAATGTCGTTCGCCAAGTCACGACTGAACATTAACCTTAAGGGGTGAATAGAAAAAAGCCAAACTGACACACATAGGACCGACATTATTATTGCAACACCACATAGCGCCGCCCTGTATAAGTCATCTACTTTTTGATAGCACCCTATATCAAGCTGCACGGTAAATCTCGGAAACAAAACTGAATACAGTGACGAAGATATGACATATGGGAAATTCGCCATCGTCGCTGCCAAAGTGTAAGCCGCGAATTCTGTAAGGGGCACAGAGCCGGACAAGTAAAATTTGTCAAATTGAACGACGATCATAGATGTCAGCGACAGCAATAAGATATCTCTACTGTAACTGGAACCATCTACAAAAAAGCGAAAACTAGGTTTTGCTTGAAGGAAAACTCGCCATTGCTCCCGGCCATAGATCAATGCTAGCAAACCAATTAAGTAAGCGAATTGACATAAAACCTGAAGCTTGAAATAAGCTAACGGACCTGCAGAATTTTCAACAGCCCAAAAGAACACCACCATACCGAGAGTGCGAGATAACGAAAACACTATATAAAGGACATTCAGAGGCACCTGCATTTCACGCCCTATCAATACAGCCTGGGCGGCAATAACGATGAAATTTGCTCCTATGAATATACCCATCCACCTCACTGAAGCAACAACCTCCGAAACAGGAACGTTATCTACTTCAAGCCATTTAGTAGCCAAGAACGACGAACTGAAGTGAACGCCGATCACACATATCAAACCTAAAATCAAGAAGGCTACAAGGTACGAGTTTGTGATTTGAAAACCGTACAACACGTAACGTGCTGATAGCGCAGCTTTGGAATTTACCTTAGCGATTAAGTTTATGACATTGCTCGTCAACCCTCCTTCGAGAACCATCATAACCATCAGGAGCGTGTTAAAGAATCCAACTAGCCCAACGCCTTCTACTCCAATATATTTTTCCAAAAGCGGCAGCGCAGCAAGACTAGAGATTGCATAAACAATGCGCCCCGAAAAGTTGGCCAATAACAACTTTCTAAGGCTATTTCGTCGCATTATAAATTCCCAGCACGACTATCCTCCGATTCTTTTTGCTTCGACAGAAAGATAATCGTCAAGCTCTTTTCGTGCAAGTTGAACATCTTCAACAACCGCCAGAACTCTTTTGCCGTTACGCGGAGATGGGTCTTTAAATCGTAGAGCAAGCGCGCGAGTACGCTCCAATATAAATTGGAAGCACTCTTTAATAAAATTGTTCACCTGTGCCTTGGGGTGTTCAGACTTCCTAGCTCTTTTCCAGGAGGAGGTAGTTAGACGCCAATATGCGGGGTGCCTAAAGAGGCACAGCACATACAATCTTGCCAGATTAAACTCTTCAAGCAGCGCGTCATTTTGTGTATTTAATAGCGTATCCCATGCTGCTTGAGCCCATACCGTTTCGACACTAAAGAATTTAGGGATGACGTCAGGCCACACAAGATTACGAAATGGCTTTATATGAGCATCCTCATTCAGATTCCCCTTATGCTGGCCACTTGCACTGCGTCCACTATTGCTGCCGCCTGCGCCGCCCGGCATCGTAAATGGGTAGTCAACAACGTGATAAGTGCCGCCTTTAAGAGATAACAACAGTGCGGCGGAAACATCCGGGCTCGTGCCAAAAAACACTTTGCCGTAGCTCCTCTGCAACTCATTTAATGTCTGCCTCAAGACTAGCCCATGGTATAGTCTGGGCAAAAATTCGGTACCTTGGCACGCTAATAAAAGAGCTCTATGCAGATGGTTAGCTACACTGAAGCTTTGTATACGCGCATCAAAGGGCTCGACATAGATACGACCAGCATGTGCGTCTCCATAAAATCGTGAGCGAAAGTCTGGCCAATAGTACGAGGCTTTAATTATTGGCGATAGTACCGTCAACCCTTTCGATTCAGCATAAATGGCAGCATCGATGATCTTACTTGATACAGTGTCGTCATCACCAATTAAACAGACATATAAACCATCAGCTAAATCCAGAGCCCGCTCATGATTATCCGTCATTGAAAGCCGTTCTTTCCAGTGAACATATTTCAACCGCGGATCAGTTTGCTTTTCAGCCCACTCCCTTAACAAACCCTCATCATCGCTTGTATCGTGCACTGCGATCTGTAGCTGTTCCGAAGCGATCTCAAGGACGCTCTTTATGCATGAAATCGCGTATTTAGAACGGTTATGGGTAGGTACAACAACCGTCACCAGGAATTCATTAGTGTTAATCATAGGTGATTTTAAATCCTAACGCCAGACTAGTGTTTGTAGAAACCGACACATGTCAGGCCGTGTTATATACGTTGACGCCCGTTATTCTTCTTGACCACATATAAAACGATATCCAATCACTCTATCTAGCTGTGTCAGATACGCCATCGCTTTAACTTATTAAGGCTCGCACAATAATGTCATAAGATATCTTCCGTAAGCTGTCTTCTCTAGACGTCTTGCCTGGTCAGCCAGCTGGCCTGAGCCTATCCAGTCTTGGCGAAAGGCTATTTCCTCCAGGCAAGCGACCTTTAAACCCTGGCGTTGCTCGATGGTATGAACGAAATGTCCCGCCTCTAACAAGGCCTCATGCGTTCCGGTATCCAGCCACGCGAAGCCGCGCCCCAACATTTCTACCCTTAAAGTTTGATTTTCCATATAAAAGCGGTTGATATCGGTTACTTCTAACTCACCACGAGCAGAGGGCTTAATTGACTTGGCGATATCAACCACACGGTTATCGTAAAAATACAAGCCAGTAACAGCATAATTCGACTTTGGCTTTGTGGGCTTCTCTTCGATACTGATCGCCCGCCCCTGCTGATCGAATTCGACTACACCGAATCGCTCAGGGTCAGATACGTGATAACCGAATACTGTTGCGCCATCGATGCGAGAGTTGGCAGCTTTCAGGTTTTCAGAGAAGTGTTGCCCGTAAAAGATATTATCTCCGAGAATCAGGCAGCAGGCGTCATTACCGATGAATTCTTCTCCAATAAGGAATGCCTGCGCTAATCCATCCGGTGATGGCTGCACCGCATACGAGAGATTGATGCCAAACTGCTTTCCATCACCGAACAGCTTCTGGTAACTCGGCAAGTCATCCGGAGTGCTGATAATCAGAATTTCACGGATTCCTGCTAGCATCAGCACAGAAAGAGGGTAATAGACCATTGGCTTATCATAGATTGGTAATAGCTGCTTGGAGACACCGAGAGTGATCGGATGCAGTCGGGTGCCGGAGCCACCGGCGAGAAGAATGCCTTTACGCTGGGTCATTGTCTGTTCCCACTCACTTCTTTTAAGAGCCGCGTTATGCCGTCTTGCCACATCGGTAGATGCAATCCGAAATTAGATACTAATTTTCGGGTATCCAAACGGGAGTTTCGCGGCCGCTGGGCGCAGGTTTGATATTCGCTGGTGCTAACAGGTGAAATATTTTCTATCTTGAGCTTTATTCCATGACTTAGAGCGCTACTCACGATAAAGCGCGCATAGTCATACCAGGAGGTTTCACCAGCGGAGGTAAGATGGTAAAGCCCCGCCAACTCGGGCATGGCCACCGCGCGATGCAGCGCGTGAGCTGTTACATCGGCTAGGAGATCAGCGCCTGTTGGTGCTCCAATTTGGTCATCTATCACTTGAAGATGATCCCGCTCATCCGCCAAGCGCAGCATGGTTTTCGCGAAATTGTTTCCATGTGCGCCGTACACCCAGCTAGTGCGAAAAATCAAGTGCTTACAGCCTGATGATTCTATAGCCCGCTCGCCGAGCAACTTACTCTTGCCATACATATTCAATGGGGCAGTAGGGTCGTATTCGTGCCAAGGTTTTTCACCACTTCCGTCAAAAACATAATCGGTCGAATAGTGCACAAGCCAACCATTGAGTCGTTGTGTTTCCTCGGCGAGAAATTTTGGCGCCTCATGGTTTATCTGCAGCGCTTTAGCAGCCTCGTTTTCGGCTTTATCGACAGCAGTATAGGCTGCTGCGTTGACAATGATGTCTGGCTGCACACTTTCAATAGTAAGGCGCAGACCCTCGAGGTCAGTCAAATCACCACAGAGGCCATCCTCGCCCTCGCGGTCTGGCGCTACCACTCTACCTATCGGCGCGAGCGCACGCTGAAGCTCCCAGCCTACCTGCCCATTTTTACCGAGTAGGAGGATCTTCATGGGTTTGCAGGCCTATGGCTGTAATTTCTCTCAAGCCATCCCTGATAAGCACCAGTCTTGATGTGCTCAATCCAGCCGGTGTTTGCCAGATACCATTCAACTGTTTTGCGAATGCCAGTCTCGAAGCTTTCTTCCGGCGTCCAACCGAGTTCACGCTGGATCTTGCTGGCGTCAATGGCGTAGCGCAGGTCATGGCCGGGACGGTCCTGGACGTGGGTGATGAGGTCTTTGTAGGTGGTTAGGTGGCTGGCATATGTATTCCCCGCTACAGGGCGGAGTTCATCAAGTAGACTGCAGAGTATCTGGACAACTTCGATGTTCTGTTTCTCATTGCGGCCGCCAATATTGTAGGTCTCGCCAACCTGCCTTTCGGTGATCACTTTGTACAAAGCACGAGCGTGGTCTTCGACGTAGAGCCAGTCGCGTATCTGATCTCCTTTGCCGTAAACCGGAAGCGGCCTGCCCTCTAAGGCATTGAGGATGATCAACGGGATGAGCTTCTCAGGGAAGTGGTACGGTCCGTAGTTGTTAGAGCAGTTTGTGATCAGTACCGGCAAGCCATACGTACGCTGCCAGGCCCGGACCAGATGATCGGAACTTGCTTTGCTCGCTGAATACGGTGAGCTTGGCGCGTATGGCGTGGACTCAGTGAAAAGGTCTTCCGGGCCTTCCAGATCTCCATACACTTCGTCAGTGGAGATGTGGTGGAAGCGGAAGGCTGCCTTTCGGCTGTCGTTCATCTCTTGCCAATACAGGCGGGCGGCTTCCAGCAGGGTATACGTACCAATGATATTAGTTTCGATAAAAGCTGCCGGACCATCAATGGAGCGATCAACATGAGACTCAGCGGCAAGGTGCATTACTGCGTCAGGCTGATGCTCGAGGAAAACCCGGTCGAGTTCGGCACGGTCGCAAATATCGACGTGCTCGAAGGCGTAGCGCTCGTTATCGCAGACATCGTCTAAGGACTCGAGGTTGCCGGCGTAGGTCAACTTGTCAAGGTTGACTACCGAGACGTTCGTCCTGCCGATGATGTATCGGATCAAAGCCGAGCCGATAAAACCGGCTCCGCCGGTTACGAGAATCTTCACTATTCAAATTTCCTTTGACGACTAACAAGACTATCCACAAACGACGCTGGGTAAAGAGCCACTCAGCGAGTGACTTGTCCTTAAACGTTCACAGCTGTAGCTTCATCTGATTTTCGGTCTCTGCATAGCGAGCCTTCAGCGTGTCGGCCAGCGCTTGCTTGGCATTTTGCTCCCCATGCACCACCCGTATCTCAGTCGGCCACTTCTGCATCCCAGTCACAAACTCAATCAGCCCTTTCTGATCCGCATGAGCAGAGTAGCCGCCAATACTGGTGATGCCTGCCCGAATATCGCAACGCTCGCCATCCAGATCCACATGGCCGCCCTTCGGCCCGTAGGTCTGAATGGCATGTCCGGGGGTCCCTTGGGCTTGGTAACCAACGAACAATACGTTGTGCCGCTTATCCCCCAGCATGGCCTTTAGGTAATTGAGGATGCGACCGCCGCTACACATGCCACCACCGGCAATAACGATGGCTGGGCGTGCAGTCTGGGCCAGATGTTTAACGATGCGCTGATGATCACCGTGGCTGTCTATTGTAATGAGCTGTTCGAAGGCCAACGGGCGGCGTCCGGATTGGATGCGTTCGCGGGCCTCTTCGTTCCAGAAGGGTTTTAGACTTCGGTAGGCCTCGGTGAAGTGGCTTGCGAGGGGTGAGTCGAGGATGACGGGGAGTTCGGGCCAGTTGGGTTCGTCAGACTGCGTTGCGGCCTGATTCGCGAGCGAGCTCGCTCCTACAGAGACGGGCTTGGCGCTTTGCTTGCTCTGAATGATGTCTTCGAGTTCATAGAGCAATTCCTGGGTGCGGCCGATGCTGAATGCGGGGATGAGGACGGTGCCATGGTCTTCGAGGGCTTGCTCGATGACGGCTTCGAGCCGCTGCCGTCGGTTGCTGCGGTCTTCGTGGAGGCGGTCGCCGTAGGTGCTTTCTAACACCAGGATGTCGGCGCGTTCAGGTGATTCGGGGGGCATCAAAAACGGTGCGTGCGGCGCGCCGAGATCGCCAGAAAAAACGACGCGCTTGCTCTCCCCTGCTTGCGGGTAAGCCAGATCGATCTCGACGTAGGCAGAGCCCAGAATATGCCCGGCACGCTGCAGCCGTATGCGTGCCAGCAGCTCGTCCGAATCTGTCAGGGTGAACCACTGTTTATACGGCAGCGCGATGATCCGCTGCTCTACGAGTTGGATGTATTGCTCGATCTCTGCCCGGTCACGGCTGAAGCCTAACTTGAAGGCATCTTCCAGCACGATCGGCAGGAGTTTGGCGGAAGGCTCGCTACATAGAATGGGGCCATCGAAGCCTGCCGCCAGCAGGTAGGGTATGCGCCCGACGTGGTCGATATGCACGTGAGTGGCCACCAGCGCTTTTATGGTGTCCAGCGAGAATTCAATGGAGAGGCGATCCGCGCCAGCGTAATCCGGAATCGAAGCGTCATTGCCCTGGAACAGGCCACAGTCGATCAGCAGGCTGGTGTCGGCATTCATGCGCAGTTGATGGCAGGAGCCGGTAACGCCGTCCTTGGCGCCGTGATGTTCTATTTGAGGATAGTACATAGTTATTCCATTAACGTTGCGTTAGCTGTGAGCGAACTGCTCACCCCAATCTTTGTAGGAATGAAGCGAACTTCACCTCCCGCGTCGGATTAACACCTTAATTAGCGCAACGAACACTCCAAGCATCCCACCGAGAACGATTCCAAGCGCGACGATTAACGACTTCTTTGGCTTGATGGGCGTTTCGGGTACTTCCGCGACGCTGTCCAAGGTGAACACTGATACGTTCTCTGGTCGCACCTCTACTGTCTTTAGAAAAGAGAGCTGCTCCTGGGAACTACGCAACTCGGGGATAAAGGGGTCGTCAGACTCGCGGGCTTCTAGCACCTTCATTTCTGCTTCGATTGCTTTAGCGCCCCGCATATAGGTCAAGCTGCCATCGATAAACTC
Organism: Stutzerimonas tianxiuensis; assembly: GCF_053470365.1. Taxonomy (NCBI): domain Bacteria; kingdom Pseudomonadati; phylum Pseudomonadota; class Gammaproteobacteria; order Pseudomonadales; family Pseudomonadaceae; genus Stutzerimonas; species Stutzerimonas tianxiuensis. The sequence continues at coordinate 238,566 of NZ_JBPVWS010000008.1, forward strand.
TGAAAGCTCCTCGTTTGAAGATGTTCGGCCAGCGGTTACCTGTGGGCTATCCATACCGACTGCCCTAGCCACGACCAATGCCTCTTTCAAAATAGCGATACGGTCTTCACGCCGCTGCTGAGCGGTGCTCCGCAAAGAAGCAATTCGGCGTTCGACGGAGCGGATACGAATGTCCAGCTCGCTCGACACGTTAAGTTGCATGTCACGCTCAGAGGCCTCTGCGGCGCGGCTTATCAGCTCATTCGCCCAGGCAGCTGCTTGGTCCGGTTCACTTTGTTGTACGGCGACCTCGACCAGTTCAGTACGCTGCTTATCGGGCGTCCGGATCGACAGGATCTCGTTAAACTCTGACCAAAGCTGGTCTCGTGGGGCGGCCCGAGCAGCTTCTGGTAACGAGGGAATGTATACGTCCCTGAAAAAGTCACGCCGAAGAGAAAGAGATCTTAAATTACGAGTGAATACCGCATAAACCTCATCAACTGTGAACGGCTTGAGCTGGGATTGATTCCCTGATGACTCCGTTCTGCCGGCGTTGTAGGACGCGATGTCAGAGAGCAACGGGGGAAGGACGGTGGCCTTGGCTTCGTAAACAGGCGTTGAAAACAGCGCGTATGCCAAGGCTATCGCTGCGCCTGCAATCGTGGCGCAGATGATGATGAGTTTCTGAGACCATAGCGCTTTGGCCAACTCCACTAGGTCGATTTCGTCATCTCGCGTGTGGGCGGCGTAGCTTCCTGTTTCCTGCATGAATCCCCTCCAAGGGAAGCGCTAAATAAAAACGGCGCATACTGCCACGGAGAGTAAAAATTGCCAAACCAAACAGCGAATAATTGTTAAGACGCTGACCTACGGCATTTTTCATATAAGCGAGCGAACAAACACTTCCATTTAACGACAACTATTCGTCTTCATTAACCCTATCCCGCAGCTCCTTCCCCGGCTTGAAATGCGGGACGAACTTGCCGTCGAGCGGGACGGATTGGCCGGTCTTGGGGTTACGACCGACGCGGGGGGCGCGGTAGTGGAGGGAAAAACTGCCGAAGCCGCGAATTTCGATGCGGTCACCGGTGGCTAGCGCCTGCGCCATCTGCTCAAGCATAGTTTTGATTGCCAGCTCCACATCCTTGGACGAAAGCAGCCCTTGCTGGGTGACGATACGCTCGATCAACTCCGACTTGGTCATGGTTTTCCCTTCGTTTTCAAGCGGCTAGATCATTTGGGTTGCGCTCGTTTTTAGCATGTTGTTCAGAGTTTGAACAGCCCGACCAAGGGAACCGATTCACGCTTGTATTGCATACCGATACCAAAGCGTGCTGAGCGAAAGAGGCGTTCCGGTGCGACAACCGCCTCGCTTCAACGAGTTTGGCGATCGAGTAGGAGGCGGATTCACATCCGCCGTCCTCTCACACCACCGTACGTACGGTTCCGTATACGGCGGTTCAGGT